>CANQPJ010000004.1:0-122500 GCA_947625755.1 uncultured Lachnospiraceae bacterium
CGTTCCAATAATACTGACGCAGGTTCATCATTTTCATCTTGTGGAACAAGTTTACCCATAACTGCTTCCTGTAAGATAGATTTTTTTAGCCTTTCAGGGAAAACGGTATTAAGAGATAATAGTTTTATATAAACCGAATCATATTTTTGTACGTATGGTTTTACAGAAGAATATTTTTCTATTATTCTTTTTTGTTCACTTACAGGTGGAACTGGAATTAAAGCCTTATAAAGCTTGTTATCATTTATAGCTGGATAGGCAACACCTTTGGCATTGTCAGTACTGTTTGCATACGAATCAAAGTCTGGTGACATCATATATAAAAACAGAAATTTATTAAGATAATCTGTGTGACATGTCATCACCGCAAATCCTGTACTCGCAATAGGTTCATTAGTAAAATCATGGTCAATAATGCACATATTATGGAGATATGGGCGTACTGTAGAATATATAATATCCCCCTTCTTTACAATTTTCCTTGCTCGCGAAGGTGCTTTATCTGAATCAATAATGTTTTCCTCTGATGAAAGTTCTTGGTTAGCATTATCTATTGACCCAATATCAATGTATGAAAAAGTATCTTCAGGTTTCTTTTGCCCATGGTTGTACACAAGGCTCTCAAGCCTCACCCACTCCCAACTCTCCGGTATCTCAAAGGGTACCTCATCAGCTATAGAAACAGGTTCATTATCTCCCACCTTCTCATAAGGAATATTATGTTGCGTAGATATAAGTATAGAGTTATAATATAATTAAGTGATTTTGGACGGACAAAAACGAAGAGGAGGAATAAACTATGTCAAAATTAAATATTGATCAGCAGACAATCAAACAATTGTTTTCTGATAAAAGATCGGATTTTTTGATACCAGACTATCAAAGACCTTATGCTTGGGACGAAACAGAGTGTCAGACACTGTGGGATGACATTTTCCTGTTTGCATTTCCAGATAATGATTATTCAAAATTTGATGAACAAAATGATGAATATTTTTTAGGACCAATTGTAACTTTTAAAAACGAAGATGGAAAGTTAGAAATTATTGATGGTCAGCAAAGGTTAACAACACTAATGCTAATATTAAGGGCATTTTACACTAGATTTGGAAAGATGGAAGATCCTTTTGCATTAAAGAAAAAAGAGGAAATTGCTACATGTATTTGGAAAACTGATGAACTAGGACGCCCTATAAAAGATAGACTTAAAATAGATTCAGAAGTGTCTACAGATACCGATAAAGAAGAGTTTATGACTATATTAAGAACTGGAGAAGTGCAATCGGATAATAAGAGTAGATATGCTAAAACCTATAGATTTTTCCAGAATAAGATAGAAGAATTTTTACAGGACTATCCATCCTATTTTATTTATCTTCCGATAAGAATTCTGAATAACTGTATTTTGTTGCCAATTGAGGCGGAATCGCAGGATACAGCCTTAAGAATTTTTTCTACATTGAATGATAGAGGAAAACCTTTGTCGGATACAGATATTTTTAAAGCACAGTTATATAAGTTTTATGCGGATCAAGGACAGAAAGAAGAATTTATTACAAGATGGAAAGATTTAGAAGCTTTATGTGGTGAAATATTCAATACAGAAATAGGTTCACCTATGGATGAGTTGTTTACTAGATATATGTATTTTGAGAGGGCAAAACAACGCAATAAAAATACAACAACGGAAGCGTTAAGAAAATTCTATGAAAAGAATAAGTATGAGATACTAAAAAGAAATGAAACATTAGATAACCTTGAAATGTTGGCTAATTTTTGGAAAAATGTATCTGTTCAAGATGATTCATTTTCTGATGAGGTTTTACGTAGATTGTTTGTTTTAAACTATGCTCCAAATGGTATGTGGACTTATTTGGTTTCAGTTTACTATATGACATATAAAGATTCAGAAGGTAATCTTGAAAACGATAGTTTTGAAGAATTTTTAAACAAAATTACTGGTTTTATTTGGGCATATGCAATTATACGACCAGGTGTTAACGCTCTTAGAAGTCCTGCCTATCCAGAAATGATTAAAATAGTGGATAAAGAAGAAGTAACATTCAATGAGTATAAGTTTGAATCATATGATGTTAGAATGGGTATTGAAAATTATCTTTTTACGAACGGTAGGCCGGTTACAAAATCTTTTTTGGCTTGGTGGGCATATAATAATGATGTTCAGCCACTATTATCATTAGATACGAGACTAGAAATTGAACATATATACCCAAGAAAACGTCAAGAAAATGAGAAAACATTGCAAGAAAAAGGGAGTTTAGAATCATTGGGTAACAAAGCTCTTCTCGAAAAAAAGATTAATATTAGAGCATCAGATTATAGATTTGAGGATAAAAAGAAATACTATAAAGGCTATGTTAATGCTAAAGGAAAGGAAAAAGAAGGAACTGGAAATATTGAGTTATTATCAATGGCGCTAAACAAGAATGATTTTACAGAAGACGATATTAAAGAAAGAAAAAAAGCTATTGTAAAATCATTTGTTGAGTATCTTAAAAATAATGATTTATTATTAGATTATTAGGGTGAGTACTGTATTGCAAAACATGCGTTTGTGTCCACAAAAGATTTATTGTTAGGATAATCTTAAGATTTTACTTATATCCCTTACGTAGTAGCTAAATACCTGGAACATAAAATCTTCGAATTTTGTGCTTCAGGTATTTCGCTTTCAAACGCCGAGGGCTTTATCTAACCTAAACATACTACATTCATTTCGAATATTAGTGTTTTAAAAGTCACAAGGGTGCGCTGGTTTTTTCCTACATTTTTTCATAGCGTGACTTTTCCTGTACTTAAAGGCTTTTCTCAAAATCATCTATTTTTTTTCTTGTCATTTGATTCCCGTCTCGCCTTTTTTTACTTTTACTTAATACATTGCGGTGTAGCAATTATAAAAAACACACCTCTATAAAAACGACACTTTAAAAAAAATCATTACTGATTTATAATTTTTATTAACGTATATTTTAGTAAAAATGTTATTAGAAAGGAGAAAATATGAAACATTTTACAAAAGCTGGCGCAGTGATATGTGCCATAGCACTGATAGTATCATCAATTGTTTACTATCCAAACAATGCAAAAGCGGTATCTTATGATTCGCTTTCGTATAACAGATTAAGCGATGATTTATCGTATAGTCAGTTGTCAAACGGAGTGGAGGGAATGAGTCCGGATTCACCGTTGCTGTTAGAGGGAGGAGCAACGTTACAGTTTGCTTTTGCAGCTACGAATACAAATGTAAAACTTTCACTCAACGGTGAAAACGTAACAACCAGCGATGACAGGGTTTTGGATATACAATCCAGTATTGTAAAAGTAAATCCACAAAAATTCCCTAATGATTCTTATACACTGATTACCATCAGTTCTTCAAAAGGAACATCGGAATATGTGATAAAGAAAGGAAATCCTGCAGGAGGAGAGATAGTTACACCGGCTCCCGGCGGAGGAGAATCATCACCGGAGTAACAACAGACTCCATCAGACCAGACACCATCGGTACCCGCTGCCTCTTCAATTCCAAAAAAATTATTGGGAATGACGGCAACCAATGAGAGTGGAATGGATACAATTGATAATGCCATTATGCTTGCATGGGCAGGAGCAGATAATCCGGATAATGTAGATGGATACGATCCTACAGTAACCGCCGTAGCTGTTTATATTTATAAAGATGGAGCATTGGTTACAAAAATAGGAAATGCAACAAATGGTGGTATTATAGGTGGTCTTTCTGCAGGAACTTATACAGTCAAAGCTGCAAATGTAAATGCAAAGGGAGAGGGACCATTTTCCGATACAACTACATTTACCGTTACAGGAAATAAGTTAGATTATACATACCCGCAGAATTGCGTTGGACCAAAAGCCCCAACCGGTTTAAGCTACATTACAGGAAATCCTGAGGTGCCTGCGGATAACCCGGCACAGAAAGATAATAAACTGGGCGTATCATGGGCTGCATCTTCTACACCAAGTATTCCATCTTATGATTCCAGCGTTGTGGGATATAATCTGTATATCTTTGATGCAGAAACAGGAAAACCATATAGAAGAGTATATGTAGAGGGGGCTGGTGAGTCCAATGCTATTTTAGACAGTGTTTCTGCAGGAGAATATATTGTATGTCTTTCTGCTGTAAATTCAAAAGGCGAAGAGTCTGCGCTGGCAGCAACATCTTTTGGTCAGTCATCTAAAGTAACGGTTAAAGGTGTTAAATTAGATAATGGACAGTCATTTGACGGACCAAATCAGCCTGTATTACCGGAAGGACTTGAGATTATTACAGAGGGAATCCAGTATGGATTTACAGTTTCATGGTCATCGGCGGCAGATTTGTCCGGTCAGAGATTAAATCTTTTTGTTGATGGAGTTTGCATCAAATGCGGTATAAATCAAGGACAGCCATCATATTATGAAAACAGATTGGCAGCCGGAACATATACAGTTGAAGTGAAAGCACAGTATATAGAGAATAACGTTGAATCCTTTGGATTATCCAAACAAATTACGGTTGCAGCAGACCCGGGATTAGAAGTAAAAACACCGGCAGAGCTGGCAGACCCTTCCTATGTTCCATATCAGCCAAAAGAGCCTAATACAACAGAAAGCAAGGAACAAGGTGGCGAGACGCCGGGAGGAAGTGTGACGCCTGGAGGAAGTGAAACACCGGGAGAAAGTGTGACACCGCCGACTACATCACAGAAGGACAAACCAAGCGGCACCCAGCCAACAAAAGAACCGCAAAGTACAAAACCTCCTGTTTCAACAATGAAACCTACTACAACACCTGGTAAGGTAAGAGTTGGAAAGGTTACGATAAGAAAAGCTACAAAGAAGAAAAAAGCAAAGAAAATTAACCTCAAATTCAAAAAAGTAGCAGGAGCAAATAAGTATAAAATTCAAATTTCTAAAACAAAGAAATTTAAAAAGGTTCTTGTGAAGAAAACAACGAAAAAAATTTCTTTAAATATAAATAATAAGAAGTTTAAGAAAGCAAAGAAACTTTATGTAAGAGTAAAAGCTGTCAAAGTAGTATCCGGAAAGACTTATGAAGGAGCATGGTCAAAACCAAAACGGATAAAAATAAAAAAATAAGAAAATATAAGGGACTGTAAATAAGTTCCTTGTTAGCAGCAGAACCTGCACCCGCTAATACGGGTGCAGGTTCTGTCTTTTTCTACTTATTGAAAAATGGTTAATTTTTGTATTTTACATATATTAGTTTTTTACAATTTTATATTGATATGTAATTTATTCTTACTTGTCATAAAGTTCCCCGGACTTTACATATATACTTGACTGATTTAGCAAAAAATATATGTAAAAAATTCTCACCCATCAAGAATTTGCCAAGAATTTACATATATATTTGGTTAGTTCAGCAAAAAATATATGTAATAAATTTTTCCCCACCATGAATTTCTCTAGACTTTACATATATACTTGGTAGATTGACAAAAAAGTATATGTAATATATTCTCACTTATCAAGAATTTCCCAAAATTTTACATATATACTTGACTGATTTAGCAAAGAATATATGTAATAAATTCTCACCCATCATGCATCTGCCATATATTTTACATATATACTTGGCAGCTTGACAAAACTTTTTTATGCTCTTTTATTCATAGACAAAAAGTAGGATTTATGATTTAATAGAATTATTGTGAGGTGTGGCTATGTATTTGGATTGGGCGATATTAGAACAAATACAGAGGATATTTGGTAGTGGATTTATGGATTGGCTGATGCCTAAAATTACTGTTTTGGGTAATGCAGGAATGGTATGGATTGTAATAGGGGTTTTGTTACTTGTGAGTAAAAAGCACCGGAGAATTGGATTTTTGGTATTGCTGGGGTTATTACTGGGACTGATTATTGGCAATGGAATTGTAAAAAATGTGGTTGCAAGACCAAGACCTTGTTGGATTTATACTGATTTCAGGTTATTAATCCCCATGCCGAAAGACTATTCCTTCCCATCCGGTCATACGCAGGCATCCGTGATAGCTGCAACAATTCTAACCCTTTACAGAAGAAAATGGGGATGGATTTTAATTCCTCTGGCTCTGGTCATTGCTTTTTCCAGATTATATTTATATGTTCATTTTCCAACCGATATTCTGGGTGGAGCATGTATTGGTCTGGCGATTGGAATGGTGACATATTTTGCCGGAAATAGAATTATAGATACTATTATGATAAAGAGACGAAATCGAGGTGAAGCTTTATGATGATTTCAACAAAAGGAAGATATGCGCTGCGCGTGATGATTGATTTGGCACAGAATGGAAAAGAAAACTATGTGTCATTAAAAGATGTGGCACAGCGCCAAAACATATCAATGAAATATTTGGAAATGATTGTGGCTATTTTACACAAAGGACATTTGGTGAAAAGCCTCCGGGGAAAATCTGGTGGTTATAAACTAACCAAAAGTCCGTCAGAATACAAGGTAGGCGAAATTTTAAAGTTGACAGAGGGAACGCTTGCTCCGGTAATGTGTTTAGAAGAAAATGCTGACGTTTGTGAAAGAGCAGGAGACTGCATGACCTTGCCCTTATGGCAGAAATTAGATAGTGTAATCAGTCAATACTTGGACAGCGTTACACTTGAAGATGTGCTGAACAGAAAAGTGTAATAATATATCAATATAAAAAAGCTGTTGTGATAGGATTTAAAAATACTATCACAACAGCTTTTTTACTATTTGTTACTATTATTTAAACTGATGATGCTGAATAGATAATCTTGCACCACTTACATATCCGCTGAAAAATAAGTAACCGGACATATTTATTTTTTTGTTTGCGTACTGCACAGTTTTGTCACCATTTAATGTAGATTTGGCAGCAGTAATACAGTCTTTGTTTAATCTTCCACTATCATACAGAGAAAGTGAGCGGTTCAGTGAACCGTTTCTGACCGGACCGAACTGATATGGCTGATAAACCACACCTTGCACGGAGTTTGGAAAACTTGCAGACGTTACACGGTTCATTATTACAATGCCCACTGCTTTTTTTCCGGCAAAACATTCTCCGCCAGCCTCACTGTAAATTATTGCTGACATTAATCTCAACTGTTTCTTATTATAACGGTTTTTAACTTTGACCTTAATGTTTGCGTAAGCAGCACCTGATTCGCTTGAAAGCAGGCGAATGTTGGAAGAACCTTTTTTTAAGCCCTTAACAACACCTGTGGTTGAAACGGAAGCAACTTTCGGGTTGCTGGATACTACTTTATAGTTCTTCATTGATTTTTTCTTTATTTTTAGTAGTTTATATACTTTTGTCGTTTTATTTACTTTTATTGTTTTGTTCACTGTTGCAGTCTGGTCACCAGCCTTCACGGTCAGTGTGCCTGCTGTACACACGATAAATAATAATAACACAAAACTAAAAATTCTGTACTTCAAAACAACCTCCAATTATTACAAAAATGTTACATTTATCTTACGAACAATGGTTATACCGTAAAAAATGTAATTTGTCAACTGTAAAATTGTAACATTTTAACGTTTTTATTATTTTTATTCATTCAATTTCAAAAAAAAGTCGTGAAATGTAAAAAATATTTATTTACAAAATACATAAATAGAAGTATAATTCCTAGTGAAATAATAGGAATAAATAAAGGAGGGGTATTATGAATATATATGCTGATAATGCGGCGACTACAAAAACAAGTGATAAGGCAATAGAAGCTATGGTACAGACAATGAAGAATGTGTATGGAAATCCGTCCAGTTTGTACAGTTTAGGGCAAAGAGCCAAGGAAGTTCTCGAACAGGCGAGAATGGACGTTGCAAAATGCATCGGTGCTGATTTTAAAGAAATTTATTTTACGTCAGGTGGCAGCGAGGCAGATAATCAGGCAATTATCTCGGCAGCAAAATTTGGTTTATTAAATCAAAAGAAACATATCATTTCTACAAAAATTGAACATCATGCAGTTCTTCATACTTTGAAAAAACTGGAAAAAGAAGGGTTTGAGGTGACTTTGCTGGATGTTCCCCAAAACGGTATTGTAAATATCGAAGATGTAAAAAATGCTATCCGGGAGGATACAGCGCTGGTAACAATTATGTTTGCGAATAATGAAATCGGGACGATTCAGCCAATAAAAGAAATCGGGCAAATATGCAAAGAGAAAGGAGTTACTTTTCATACGGATGCCGTTCAGGCGGCAGGACATATTCCCATTGATGTGAATGAATTAAATATTGATATGTTGTCTATGTCGGCACATAAATTTCATGGACCAAAAGGTGTGGGTGTACTTTTTGCCAGAAAAAAGATAGTTCTGACAAATGTCATTGAAGGCGGCGCTCAAGAGCGCGGCAAGCGTGCCGGAACAGAGAACCTTCCCGGAATTGTGGGTATGGCTGCTGCACTAGAGGAGGCATGCCTTCATATGAAAGAGAATGCAGAAAGAGAAATTGTATTGCGGAACAGATTAATTGATGGATTGTCACAAATCAGTCATTCTATGTTAAATGGAGACAGAGAAAAAAGACTTCCGGGAAACGTAAATTATATTTTTGAAGGAATAGAGGGAGAATCGCTGTTATTGCTGTTAGATGCCAGAGGAATTTCTGCATCCTCCGGATCTGCATGTACGTCCGGCTCTTTAGACCCTAGTCATGTATTACTGGCGATTGGCAGACCTCACGAGATAGCGCATGGTTCCTTGAGACTGACTATCAGTGCAGAAAATACGGAAGAAGAAATAGATTATATTGTTCAACAGACCAAAGAGGTGGTTGCGTATTTGAGAAGTATTTCTCCGGTATGGGAAAAAATAAAAATGAAATAAAGAAGGGAGATTTGGAATGTTATACAGTGAAAAAGTTATGGATCATTTTATGAATCCGAGAAATGTAGGAGTTATAGAAAATCCGGATGGCGTAGGTGAAGTAGGAAATGCCAAGTGTGGCGATATTATGAAAATATATATTAAGGTAGATAATGATATTATTTCAGATGTAAAATTCCAGACATTTGGTTGTGGTTCAGCTATTGCCAGCAGTTCTATGGCGACAGAGTTAATTAAAGGAAAGCCGGTCTCACAGGCATTAGAACTTACCAATAAAGCAGTGGCAGAAGCCCTTGACGGATTACCTGATTATAAGTTACACTGTTCAGTGTTGGCAGAAGAGGCTATCAAGGCAGCCATTGAGGATTATCAAAAGAAACAATAGAAAGAGTCATATATGATACAAGATTTACAAAGAGAGATTATCAGATTAAAAAAAGAAAACGATATATGTATTTTAGCTCATTGTTATCAGAATCCTGAAATTCTGGAGGTGGCGGATTTTACAGGAGACAGCTTTGCGTTGTCAGTCAAAGCATCCCAAACTACGTCACAGACAGTTATTATGTGCGGAGTCAGATTTATGGCTGAAACAGTAAAAATATTATCACCGGACAAGAAAGTGATTCTCGCCAATGGTGAAGCAGGATGTCCTATGGCTGAAATGATGGATAAGGATATTATTGCACAGGTTAGAAAATCGTATCCAGATTACACGGTTGTTGCATATATCAATACCACCAGCGAGCTGAAAACAATTTGTGACGTGTGCGTCACTTCGTCATCTGCGGTGAAGATTTGCAGTAAATTAAAAAATGATAAAATTTTATTTATTCCGGACTGCAACTTGGGAGATTATGTTGCAAAGCAGCTTCCTGATAAAGAGTTTAAACTATTAAATGGCGGATGCCCTACACATGCAAGAATGAGCGTGGAGGATGTGAAAAAGGCAAAGGAAAAATTCCCCAATGCCAAGTTTCTGGTACATCCGGAGTGTAAGCCTGAGGTGGTGGAAATGGCAGATTATGTAGGTTCTACTACCGGAATTATGGACTATGCAAAACAAAGCAGCCATAAAGAATTTATTATAGGAACGGAAAACAGTATTGTTACCCATCTTCAAATGCAGTGCCCGGACAAAATGTTCTATCCACTGTCAAAAGACTGTATCTGCCACAACATGAAAGTCACAACATTAACAGATGTACGAAACTGCTGTAAAGGTGTTGGCGGCGAGGAAATAAATTTAAATGAACAGACCAGAATAAAAGCAAAAGCGTGTATTGATAAAATGATAGAGCTGGGATAGTCTTTCAGCCCTTTTCTATGCGATATGGAGATAAAGTCATGAAGAAAGCATTAATTGCAATGAGTGGTGGCGTAGACAGTAGTGTTGCCGCTGTTTTTATGAAAGAACAAGGATATGAACCCATTGGCGTTACAATGAAACTGTACGATAATGAGGACATTCATATGTCGCAGGAAAAGACCTGTTGTTCATTAAGTGATATAGAAGATGCCAGAAATGTCGCGCATAAGTTAAATTTTCCATATTATGTTTTTAATTTTAAAGAGCAGTTTAAAGAAAAAGTTATGGATAAATTTGTGAATTGTTATAAGTGTGGCATGACTCCAAATCCTTGTGTGGACTGCAACAGATTTTTGAAATTCAACGAGTTGGACAGACGGGCAAAAGAGCTGGGATGTGATGTGATTGTCACAGGGCATTATGCCCGCATCAGATATAATGAGAAGAGTGGAAAATATGAGTTGTTAAAAGGTGTAGATGCATCTAAAGATCAAAGCTATGTTCTTTATTATATGACGCAGGAACAGCTGGCACATACCATTCTTCCACTGGGAGAGTACAATAAAGCTGCAATCAGAAAGGTTGCTGAAGAGAATGATTTAGTCAATGCCAATAAGCATGACAGTCAGGATATTTGTTTTGTACCTGACGGAAACTATGTGAAATTTATCGAAAAGTGTACCAATAAAAAAGTAGGAAAAGGAAATTTTCTTGATATAAATGGTAAAGTTATCGGGCAGCATAATGGATATTACCGCTATACGGTGGGACAGAGAAAAGGAATTCAGGTCAACCGGGAAGGAAGACATTATGTTCTGGCTGTTAAGCCGAAAACCAATGAAGTAGTGGTAGGGCGCAACAAGGATTTATTCTCAAAAGAACTGATTGCAACAGATTTCAACTGGATTTCCGGAGAAGCTCCTATTGAGCCTATTAAAATCAGCGGAAGAACCAGGTATCATCAACCATTGACCGAAGGGGTTGCAGAGGTTTTGGAAAACGGAGATGTCAAGGTTGTTTTTGATGAACCTATCCGCGCAATTACAAAAGGACAGTCAGTAGTGCTGTACGATGGAGATGTAGTGCTGGGTGGCGGATGTATTTCAAAAACCGGAATATTACAGTAAAACAAAGTGCTATATGTGGGTCATTTAAACTCATAACATAGCACTTTTTTAAAAAAATACAAATTCCTATTGACATTCTAGGAAAATAGTGGCATTATTTTAGATGTGTATAAAACCTATCAAACACATAGGAATTACACAAAAAAAAGAAAAAGGAGCTTATAGTAATGAATAAGACAAAGACAGCTTATAATTATAACATGAGAAAAACATACTGTTGCAGAATACAGTATATAGGAAGTGTAAAAGCGAGAATGTGTTAATATAATATAAAAATAATAGATAATCGGAGGTATATAAAAATGGCAAATATAAAAAGAAGTGCATCGGAATTAGTCGGAAAGACACCTTTGCTGGAAGTGAGCAAATATCAGGAGAGCGTCGGTGTAACAGATGCAAAAATAATTGTAAAATTAGAATATTTTAATCCTGCAGGAAGCGTGAAGGACAGAATTGCGCTTCAGATGATTGAGGATTTGGAAGAAAGCGGACAGATTCAGCCGAAAGCTACGCTTATTGAGCCAACGTCAGGAAATACAGGAATTGGCATTGCGGCAGTAGCAGCAGCAAAAGGCTATAAAGTAATTATTACAATTCCGGAAACCATGAGTGTGGAGAGAAGAAATATTATAAAAGCATATGGCGCCGAAATTGTTCTTACTGATGGAGCAAAAGGAATGAAAGGCGCTATCGAAAAAGCGGAAGAAATAAAAGAAAATACACCGGGTTCAGTTATTCTTGGACAGTTTGTAAATCCATCCAATCCAAAAGTACATAAGCTCACAACCGGTCCTGAAGTATGGGAAGATACAGACGGTCAGGTAGATATTTTTGTGGCAGGTGTAGGAACCGGTGGAACAATAACCGGTGTTGGAGAATATTTAAAGGAAAAAAATCCTGATGTAAAAATTATTGCAGTGGAACCGAAGGACAGCCCGGTACTCTCTGAAGGAAGAGCCGGCGCGCACAAGATTCAGGGAATTGGCGCAGGGTTTGTTCCGGATGTTCTCAATACAAAAATCTATGATGAAGTCATTGCTGTGACAAATGAAGACGCTTTTCAAACCGGAAAAGAGATTGCAAAGACAGAAGGTGTTCTGGTAGGTATCTCATCAGGCGCTGCGCTGTTTGCAGCAAAAGAACTGGCAAAAAGACCGGAAAATAAAGGAAAAACAATCGTGGCACTGCTTCCTGATTCCGGAGACAGATATTACAGTACGCCACTTTTTACGTAATCGGGATGTATGGTTTTAATCATAGGAGGCAGCCTTACAACGGAAAGAAACAATGAATAAGAAGGAGATTAGAGACATGAGTGAAAGAAATTATAAATTTGAAACATTACAGTTACATGTAGGACAGGAGAATCCGGATCCGGCAACAGATGCCAGAGCAGTTCCAATTTATCAGACAACATCATATGTATTTCGGGACTCGGCGCATGCAGCGGCACGATTTGGATTGGCAGATGCAGGTAATATTTATGGCAGACTTACAAATTCTACACAGGGAGTATTTGAAGACAGAATTGCAAAACTGGAAGGTGGCGTGGCAGGACTCGCAGTTGCAAGCGGGGCAGCAGCGATTACCTATACCATACAGGCTCTGGCAAATGCCGGTGAGCATATTGTAGCCCAGAAAACAATTTATGGCGGCACATCTAATTTGTTGGCACATACACTGACAAATTATGGTATCACAACAACATTTGTAGATGCGCATAATTTGGAAGAAGTAGAAAATGCGATTCAGGAGAATACAAAGGCAGTTTATTTAGAAACACTGGGAAATCCAAACAGTGATATACCGGACATTGATGCGATTGCAGAAATTGCACATAAGCATGGACTTCCGGTGGTCGTGGATAATACGTTTGGAACACCATATCTGATTCGCCCTATTGAGCATGGCGCTGATATTGTAGTACATTCCGCAACGAAGTTTATTGGCGGACATGGTACATCTTTGGGCGGAGTAATCGTAGATGGAGGTACATTTGATTGGGCAGCCTCCGGTAAGTATCCTGGAATTTCTGAACCAAATCCAAGTTATCATGGAGTGAAATTTACAGAAGCGGCAGGAGAAGCAGCGTTTGCAACATATATCCGCGCGATTCTTTTAAGAGATACAGGCGCAACACTTTCGCCATTTAATGCTTTTATTCTTTTGCAGGGAACAGAAACATTATCTCTTAGAATAGAGCGTCACAACGAAAATACAAAAAAAGTTGTAGAGTATCTGGCAAACCACCCGCTGGTGGAGAAAGTAAATCACCCATCACTTCCAAATCATCCGGATCATGAATTATATGAGAAATACTTCCCGAATGGCGGAGCAAGTATTTTTACATTTGATATTAAGGGTGGACAGGAAGAGGCACACAAATTTATTGATAATTTACAGTTGTTCTCATTGCTGGCTAATGTGGCAGATGTAAAATCTTTAGTAATACATCCGGCTACAACGACTCACAGCCAGTGCACAGAGGAAGAACTGTTAGATCAGGATATTAAGCCGAATACAATCCGACTTTCCATTGGTACGGAAAATATTGATGATATTATTGAAGATTTAGAGGAAGCATTTAAAGCAGTGGAAAAATAATAGTACATTAAAAAAGAAACTGTATGGCTATGCAGCCATGCAGTTTCTTTTTGCTAATTCAGATCTTGAAACATAAACAGTTTGGTCTTCTCTGGTATCCAGCGACCACTTTACTAAAGAAATACATTCATTGCATATTTCAATACAGGTCACTCCGTATGGAGATACACAGCTTCCGGAGTTATAGAATGGAGAATTATCTGTTCCCATCATAGGTCTGTGCGTATGACCGGTAATCAGTATATGATGATTCTTTTTTGCCCATTGCATTAATTTTTTTTCCGTAGACTTTTTTCTTGTATTATTCTTTGCGGTGCTGGTAGGGTCGGGAATGCCTAAATATTCTAAAGGCTTCCATACATATTTTACCAGAAAACGCGACACGGGCAGTAAAGCGCTGTTTAAAAAATCAGCCTGATGACCGTGAGTCAGATATATGGTATTGTCAGTTTCACCTTTTAAAATAATACCGGGATAGAAAGTTATATCCGGAAAAAGGGAATCAGTACTCATTTTACGGTCACAGTAATAGGAACAAAAAGAAGATTTTGCGTATTTTGCAGATTTTTTTATAATGTCATGATTTCCATATACGGCATATAATCGGTTATGTTGATAAAATTTGGATAACACATCAAAAGAATGCTGGTGCGTATCCTTTATTTTATCCATGTTGCGGTTCTCCCACAGTTCATCGCCATCTCCCAGCTCAATATAAGTAAAATCCCTGTCAAAGTAATAGTTTAGGGCGGCAATATAAATAAACTCATTTTTTGTAAAATTGTCATTGGTTTTCCCCGTGCCTCTGTGGCAATCACTGAAAATTATATACCGGCTTTGCATGCTTAAAGGGAGATGTAATGCCCCCTGAAAAGCATGGTTGAGTCTTGCTTCGTATCCCATATACATCTCCTTATTTTTTTTCTTTACAGAGCTTTTTATGTTTTTGCCTGCGGGATTTTTTAAACCGGAATAAATGTCTGAAACATACCGGCAGAAAGTAGTATAAATACAAAATTTTATCTACCGTGCAGGAAAAAGGCCGGGTAACAAAGTGAAACAGTTTACAAAATATACGGTTCTGCCATTGTGAAAATACAGTCAGGTAACGATGAAAATATCTTGGCTGGCGACTGTGAGGGCTGCTAAACATAAAGGATACGGCAGTATTACATATAAGTAAATCATATTCGCTGTATGCCATATGTTTCATACTGTCCAGAAATTCTACCAGCATATCATAATTTAAAAAATCAATGGTAACATCCATTGTAAGGTCTTCGGGATTACAGTATGAGCCGACACGAAAGCCGGTAAGCCACCAATGATTTTTTTTGATAGAAAACAGCTGATGCCCTTTATAATTTAATTCCATTGTAAGCGGAAGCATTTCATCTTCCGGCACGCCATAAAAAACAGTCTTGCTGAAATCTTTCGGAGGAATAATTCCATCTGCCCGGTATATACCGATTTCACCACCAATATTAATCCCATACTGCCCTTTCCAAAATTCAATGAGCCATGTTTTTCCACAATAATAGAAATATACCGGTTCACAATCAAATACCATATTAAAATGCAGCGCCGCATGGTCATAGTCTGCCACATAGCCAAATTTTTTCTGCCATGCATGAATATCAGATGTTACGATGTCTTCTTGCGGCATATAACAAAATCCAAAAGGATTTAAAAGATGATTTACGCAATCAATTTTTTTGCAGGAATCCATATTGCAGATTTTTTTAATGATTTTTTTTCTTTTATAAAAACAAACAATACAAAAAAAGATACAAATTAATATTAAAATTCCAAAAAGTATATACATATTCATTTCTCCTATCTGTTTGATATAGTATATGAACAAAATATGGAATGTGTTATAATTGTTCCAAAGGAGGTTTTTATGATATATCAGACATTTTATACTTCACCTTTAGGGCAGCTGCTTCTTCAAAGCGATGGAAAAAATCTGACGGCATTGAAACTGGAAAAGTGCAGATTTTATGAAAATTATAAAGATGAAAAGATTGTACAGAATGATAAATTAGAAATTTTTCTGAAGACAAAAGAGTGGCTCAATAGATATTTTAAGGGAGAAAATCCTGAAATCCATGAGCTGAAATTAAAGCCCCGCGGTACAGAATTCAGAAAAAAGGTCTGGTTAATATTATGTGATATTCCTTATGGTAAGCTGACTACTTATGGTGATATAGCAAAACAAATAGCGCAGGAAAGAGGCATGGCAAGAATGTCTGCGCAGGCTGTTGGCGGAGCAGTGGGGCATAATCCTATTGCAATCATTATTCCATGTCATAGAGTGGTAGGCAAGGATGGAAGTCTTACAGGATATGGTGGTGGAATACACATCAAAATAAAGTTACTGGAATTAGAAAAAGCAGATATGACAAAATTGTATATTCCAACTACGGGAACAGCATTATAATATAGAAAGCATGTGGAAGTGAAGCCCAAAATATAAATGCCATAGTGCATATAGAAAATCAGAAAGAGAAAATATGAAAAAAGAAGAAAAAACAAATGTTATGCGTGTCTTGGACAGCAGAAAGATAACATATAAGAGTTATAATTATTTATCCACAGGAGCAGTTAGTGGAATGGAAGTAGCAGAGGCGCTGGGAGAAAATCCGGATGCTGTGTTTAAGACGTTGGTTACAGTATCAAAATCAAAAAATTATTATGTATTTTTGGTGCCCGTGGAAAAAGAGCTGGATTTGAAAAAAGCCGCCGGCGTGGTGGGAGAAAAGAAAATAGAAATGCTGAAAGAAAAAGAGTTATTGCCGCTGACAGGATATGTGCATGGCGGATGTTCGCCGATAGGAATGAAAAAATTTTTTAAAACTATTATTGATAAAAGTGCCGGACAGTTTGACTCCATTATATTTAGCGGTGGGAAAATAGGATTTCAGGTGGAAGTAAGCCTCGTTGACCTGAAAAAAATCATCCGGTATGAATTGGCAGATATTCAAGTATAGAAATGCCTTTTTTGGTAAATAATTGTAATGAATTATAATTATTTATTTGGAGGCATTTATGGCAGTAGATTTTAAAAATAGTGAAACGAAAGATAATCTGATGAGAGCATTTGCAGGGGAGAGTCAGGCAAGAAACCGATACACATTTGCGGCACAGCAGGCAAAACGTGAAAAACAGCAGGCGATAGCACAGGTGTTTTTGTATACGGCAGGACAGGAAAAAGAACATGCGGAGATATTCTATAATCACTTAAAGGAGCTGGGAGGAGAGAGTATTCATGTAGATGGCAGTTACCCGGTTGATATTACAAATGACTTGGCAGAATTATTGCGCATGGCACAGCATAATGAATATGAGGAGCATGATGATGTGTATAAAGCTTTTGGGGATAAAGCCAAAGAAGAGGGGTTTTTAAATGTTGCAAATTCTTTTCATATGATTGCAGAGATTGAAAAAACACATGGCGACAGATTTGGAAAATTTGCAAAATGGCTGGAAGATAACAAACTTCATGTATCTGATGTAAAGACAGGATGGATGTGCTTAAATTGCGGGCATATCTATGAAGGAGAGGCTGCACCGGAGCAGTGTCCGGTGTGCCATCACGATAAGGGATATTTTATAAGACTGGAATTATCACCGTATGAAAGTTAAAATTATTTTGAGGGAAAAATAAGTTTTCATATCTCTGAAAGTGTGCTAAACTTATCTGGGGATTTGAAACAAAATAAATGGAAAAGTCCGCTTATGATTAAATGATTCAAATAAGAAAATACAGATTGAATTATCAGGAGACAAAAGAATGCAGGTTTTTTATTTTAATATAACACCTCTTAGAAACAAAAATATTTTTGCGGAAAAAGTCAAGGAAGTGAGTCCGGAACGTTTGGCAAAAATAGAACGATTGAAAAAACAGGATGATAAGTTCCGGTGTCTGGGCGCCGGGTTATTGATTAACTATGTCAAACAGAGATTTGGCATTGATGATGAAATCATGATTGAAAAAAACGGTAAACCACATTTTAAAAATGCAAAAATATCGTTTAATTTATCTCATTCCGGAAATTATGTTGTGATAGTAGTATCAGATTATAATATCGGCATAGATATTCAGCGTATGGAAAAGCGTAATTCGCTGATTGCAGAGAAAAATTTTTGTGCCAGTGAATGTGATTATATTAATGAAAACGACAATTATGAAATTAAAAGGCAGAGATTTCATGAAATTTGGACCATTAAAGAAGCATATCTGAAAAATATAGGAATAGGACTTAGGAAACCGCTAAATTCTTTTGAAGTAGATTTGGGAGAAAAGGGTCCGAGAATTATTGACAATCCGGGATATTCCATTTTGCAAATGAAGATTGACAGTATGTATATTATGGCAATCTGCGCAGATATAAGAGACAAGGAATTTTCGATTCAGGAAGTGGAATTATAAACGCATTGTATTAAAAACAGCTGTAAATGATAAGTACCCTCTATACCGGACGAACCGGTATAGAGGGTACTTATCATTTACGCTGTCTTTGTTTTACAGCCCTTTGCCCAAAACTAAAATTTTCTTTATATATTTATTGACTCCATCGTCCGGAAGCTCCGCATGGAAGAACCAGTCCGTTAGAAGTCACAGGCAGTCCGATTTCCTGCGCTTCAACTTTGCCCCCAAACTTTGGAACAATCGCTGTATTTATTATATAGCATAATACTGCCGGCTGCAATCCGGTAGTGTAGGAATTAATTAAAAAAAACAAAGGATCATTGCTCAAAATGTTCGTACATAATTCTACAAACGGAAAAATACTTTCCTCTATTTTCCATGTTTCGCCTTTGGGTCCTCTGCCATAAGAAGGAGGGTCCATAATGATTCCGTCATATTTATTGCCGCGCCGGATTTCTCTTTCCACAAATTTCACACAATCATCTACCAGCCATCTTACAGGTCTGTCAGCCAATCCGGAAGAAATGGCATTTTCTTTTGCCCAGCTTACCATACCTTTTGAGGCATCTACATGTGTTACATGTGCTCCGGCATCCAGTGCAGCTAAAGTTGCGCCTCCGGTATAAGCAAAAAGATTTAAGACTTTAATGGGTCTGTTGGCATTTTTAATTTTATCTGAACACCAGTCCCAGTTTACCGCCTGTTCCGGAAAAAGTCCTGTATGTTTAAAGCTAAATGGTTTCAAATTAAATTTAAGGGTTTTATAGCCGATAACCCATTGTTTTGGAAGATTAAAAAATTCCCATTGACCTCCGCCTTTATTGCTTCGGTGATAACGGGCATTACACTTGTGCCATCCCTTGTCTTTTTTTGGAGTATTCCAAATAACCTGTGGATCAGGGCGGACCAGTAAATAGTTCCCCCATCGTTCTAATTTTTCTCCGGTTGAAGTATCAATTACTTCGTAATCTTTCCAATTATCTGCAATCCACATTTTCTTTTTCCTTTATTTTATAGAATTATATATAATTTCAAATTATTCTATCATATATAATAAAAAGAAACAAATGCAAAAAAATCTTTGTAAATATATGGAGATTTTTGGCATAAAGAGGTATAATACATATACATAATTTTGAAGTCAAGGAGGTAACGCAAATGGCTAACAAATATGAGGGGACGCAAACAGAGAAAAATTTACAAACTGCATTCGCCGGAGAATCCCAGGCAAGGAACAAATATACTTTTTTTGCTTCTGTTGCAAAGAAAGAAGGATTTGAGCAAATATCTTCTCTGTTTCTGGATACTGCAAACAATGAAAAAGAACATGCAAAGTTGTGGTTTAAAGAATTAAATGGTATCGGAGATACTTCAGACAACCTTCAGGCGGCAGCAGAAGGGGAAAATTATGAGTGGACAGATATGTATGACGGATTTGCCAAGACAGCAGAGGAAGAAGGATTTCCTGAATTGGCAGAAAAATTCCGTTTGGTAGCAGCCATTGAAAAACGTCATGAAGAAAGGTATCGTGCATTACTTAAAAATGTTGAAACAAAAGCAGTATTTGAAAAGAGTGAAGTAAAGGTATGGGAATGCCGAAACTGCGGACATATTGTTGTTGGAACAAAAGCACCGGATGTATGTCCTACTTGCGCACATCCACAGAGTTTCTTTGAGATTTGCGCAGAGAATTATTAATTATTACATATAAAGCAGTGGCAGTCATATGACTGTCGCTCTTTTATTGTATTGAAATGTTTTGTCTGACGGGTGGGTATGTTAAAATAAGAAATAAAGTATAATAAGGAAGGAAATTTTTAAATGAATATTAGAAGGGCAGAAAAAAAAGATATTCCACAAATAGAGACCTTGCTGTATCAGGTGGCAAAGGTACATGCAGATGGACGCCCGGACTTATTTAAGCAGGGTGAAAAAAAGTATACGACAGATGAGCTGACTGTTCTGCTGGAGGATACAGACAGACCCATTTTTGTTGCCGAGGAAGGCAGCAGAATACTGGGTTATGCGTTTTGTATTTATCAGCAGAATCATTCTAATGTATTAACAGATATTAAAACTTTGTATATTGATGACCTGTGCGTATTAGAAGGATTCCGGAAAAAACATGTAGGAAGACAGCTTTATGAGTATGTTTTAGAAACTGCAAAAGAAAACGGATGTTACAATGTAACTTTAAATGTCTGGGAATGTAATCCGGGAGCGAGGAAGTTTTATGAAAAATGCGGATTACAGGTTCAGAAAACCGGTATGGAAAAAATATTATGATTTAATATAAAGAAATATTTGTAAAAAAAGGCTTGCAATTTAAAATTTCCTATGTTATTATTATCCGTGCTGTGACATTGATAGCGTTGAAGCGTGAGGTTGCTGCATACAAAAGATGCAGGTTTTCCGTGGAGCGAATGTCAAGTTAGAAAACTGGCGACAAGTCACTGTACAAAAATAGTCCACCAAAGGAGTGGAAACGGCGTGTGAAAGTTGTTTTAAAATATGACACACACGGAAAGGTTGTACGGTCACCGCTTGTCGTGCTAGAGTTTAAAATAGTACGAAAAGGAGGCGGCTTTTTTTATGGCACAAGTAATGAGAATTACACTGAAGGCTTACGATCATAAATTAGTAGATCAGTCAGCCAAAAAGATTGTTGAAACTGCGAAAAGAACTGGAACAGAGGTTAGCGGTCCGGTACCACTACCAACGAAAAAAGAAGTTATTACTATTCTTAGAGCTGTTCACAACTACAAAGATTCAAGAGAGCAGTTTGAACAGAGAACTCATAAGAGACTCATCGACATCATTGCTCCAAGCCAGAAGGCAGTAGAAGCATTATCCAAGCTTGAAATGCCGGCAGGCGTGTACATTGATATTAAGATGAAAAACAAATAGTGGGAATTATCCTTGAAGGTTTAATATAGGTAATTAACCGTTTTGGTTGATTACAAAACTGTTCTAGGATGATCGCGGAATGCGATCCGCTGTAGATTAACAGGAGGTAATTATAATGAAGAAAGCTATTTTAGCAAGAAAAGTTGGAATGACCCAGATATTCAACGAAGCTGGCGAGTTCGTACCGGTTACGGTTCTTCAGGCAGGACCATGTGTAGTAACACAGGTAAAAACGGTTGAGAACGATGGATACGCAGCAGTACAGGTTGGTTTCGAAGAAATCAGGGAAAAGCTTGTAAACAAGCCTGTAAAGGGAATGTTTGACAAAGCAGGCGTATCTTACAGGAGATTTGTAAGAGAATTAAAACTCGAAGGTGAATATGCAGTAAAAGATGAAATCAAAGCTGATGTTTTTGAGGCAGGAGATAAGATTGATGCTACTGCAATTGCAAAAGGAAAAGGATTTCAGGGTGCAATCAAGAGACACGGACAGTCAAGAGGACCTATGGCTCATGGTTCCAAATACCACAGACATGCAGGTTCAAACGGTTCCTGTTCATCACCAAGTAAGGTATTCAAAGGTAAAAAGATGCCTGGTCACATGGGTGGCAGACAGGTAACAACACAGAACCTTGAAATTGTTAGAGTTGATGCAGAAAAGAATTTACTCTTAGTTAAAGGTGCTGTACCGGGACCGAAGAAGGCTTTAGTAACAATTAAAGAATCTGTGAAAGCCGGTAAGTAGTATTTGAAAGGAGGAACGCACAGATGGCAAAAGTATCTGTTTTAAATATGGAAGGAAGCGAAGTTGGAACAATTGAATTAAGCGATACAGTATTTGGTGTAGAAGTTAATGAAAATCTGGTACATCGTGCTGTTGTAAGCCAGCTCGCAAACAACCGCCAGGGAACACAGAAAGCGAAAACGCGTTCAGAAGTGAGCGGCGGTGGAAGAAAGCCATGGAGACAGAAAGGAACCGGTCATGCAAGACAGGGTTCAACAAGATCTCCACAGTGGACAGGCGGCGGAGTAGTGTTTGCTCCAACACCTAGAGATTATTCATTAAAGATGAATAAGAAAGAAAAGAGACTGGCTTTGAAGTCAGCATTGACATCAAGAGTTAACGAAGGAAAATTAATCGTAGTTGATGAACTTAAGTTTGATGCTCCAAAGACAAAAGATTTTGTAGAGGTTATGGCAAACTTAAAAGCTGAAAAGGCGCTGGTTGTATTAAATGAAAATAATGTAAACACAGTAAAATCAGCTAACAATATTCCTACAGTGAAAACAGCTTTGACAAATACAATTAATGTATACGATATTCTGAAATATGATACGTTAGTAGTTGAAAAAGCGGCTGTAGCAACAATTGAGGAGGTGTACGCATAATGGCAGATATTAAATATTATGACGTGATACTTTCACCAGTTATTACTGAAAAAAGTATGAACGCTATGGCAGAAAAGAAATATACATTCTACGTTCACACAGATGCTACAAAATCACAGATTGCTGACGCAGTTGAAAAAATGTTTGAAGGAACAAAAGTAGAAAGCGTTAAGACATTGAATTTAGCAGGAAAAAATAAAAGACGTGGATATGTAACAGGAAAGACAGCTGCAAGAAAGAAAGCGGTTGTACAATTAGCAGAGGATAGTGAAGATATTGAAATTTTCGCTGGTCTGTAATTGATAAAGAGAATCTCCCACACACGTGGAAATTCCTTATTATTTGAACATTAAACGCAAGAAAAGCGTGATAACAAATTGACATTGATTTGAAAGGAGAAAGAAAATGGGAATTAAAACATTTAACCCATATACACCTTCCAGAAGAGCTATGACTATGCTTGACAATGCAGAGATTACAAAAGCTACTCCGGAGAAGTCATTAACAAAATCTCTCAAGAAGACAGCAGGTCGTAACAATCAGGGTAAAATAACAGTTAGACACCACGGCGGTGGTTCCAGAAGAAAATACAGAATGATTGACTTTAAGAGAAATAAAGTTGATATTCCGGCAACAGTTAAGAGTATTGAATATGATCCGAACAGAACAGCAAACATTGCATTAATCTGTTATGCTGACGGTGAAAAGGCTTATATCCTTGCTCCTAACGGATTGAAAGTCGGCGATGTACTGATGAATGGAGAAAATGCTGAAGTAAAAGTAGGAAACTGCTTACCATTATCAGCCATTCCTGTCGGTACAGAAATTCATAATGTTGAGTTATATCCGGGAAAGGGCGGACAGTTGGTTCGTGCTGCCGGCAATGTAGCCCAGTTAATGGCAAAGGAAGGTAAATATGCAACATTAAGACTTCCTTCCGGTGAAATGAGAATGGTGCCAATCGTATGCAGAGCAACCATTGGTACTGTTGGTAATATTGAGCATGGTCTTGTAAATATAGGTAAAGCAGGACGTAAACGTAATATGGGTATCAGACCTACAGTTCGTGGTTCTGTTATGAACCCTAATGACCATCCACACGGTGGTGGTGAAGGACGTGCACCGGTTGGACGTCCGGGTCCATGTACACCTTGGGGTAAACCAGCACTTGGTTTGAAGACTCGTAAAAAGAATAAGAAGTCTAACAAGATGATCGTTAGAAGACGTGACGGAAAGAACATGAAATAGGAGGTAGAGACGAATGGCTAGATCATTAAAAAAAGGTCCATTTGCGGATGAGAGTTTAATGAAGAAAATTGAAGCAATGAACGAATCCGGTGACAAGTCGGTAATTAAGACTTGGTCAAGACGTTCAACAATTTTCCCACAGATGGTTGGACACACAATCGCTGTTCATGATGGTAGAAAGCATGTGCCGGTATATATTACAGAAGATATGGTTGGACATAAACTTGGTGAGTTTGTTTCTACCAGAACTTACAGAGGACATGGAAAAGACGAAAAGAGAGCTTAATAGGCTGTTAGAATTTGAAAGGAGGTCTCATCTATGGCAAAAGGACATAGATCCCAGATAAAGAGAGAGAGAAATGCGAACAAAGATACAAGACCATCAGCGAAATTATCTTACGCTAGAGTGTCTGTGCAGAAAGCATGTTTCGTATTAGATGCCATCAGAGGTAAAGATGTACAGAGTGCCATTGGTATTCTTACTTACAACCCGAGATATGCATCAAGCGTAATTTTGAAATTATTAAATTCAGCAATCGCAAATGCTGAGAACAACAATAACATGGATGTTAGTAAACTTTATGTTGCAGAGTGTTTTGCAAATGCAGCACCTACAATGAAAAGAATTAAACCTAGAGCACAGGGTAGAGCTTATAGAATCTTAAAGAGAAACAGCCACATCACAATTGTGCTTGATGAGAGATAAGATAGGAGGCAAAGTATGGGACAGAAAGTTAATCCACATGGATTAAGAGTCGGAGTTATTAAGGACTGGGACTCAAAATGGTATGCAGAAGCTGATTTTGCAGATAATCTGATTGAAGATTACAAAATCAGAACATACCTGAAGAAAAGATTATACGGTACAGGTGTTTCTAAAATTGAAATTGAAAGATCATCTGACAGAGTAAGAGTTAATGTTTACACAGCTAAGCCTGGTCTCGTAATCGGAAAAGGTGGTGCTGAAATTGAAAAGGTTAAAGCTGAAGTTCAGAAAATGACAGATAAAAAGTTATTTATGGATGTTAAGGACGTGAAGAGACCTGATAAAGATGCTCAGTTAGTTGCAGAGAATATTGCGCAGCAGTTAGAAAACCGTGTTTCATTTAGAAGAGCTATGAAATCTGCAATGTCCAGAACAATGAAAGCAGGAGCTTTAGGAATTAAGGCTGCTACATCAGGACGTCTTGGCGGCGCTGATATGGCTCGTACAGAGTTCTACAGCGAGGGAACAATTCCGCTGCAGACATTACGTGCTGACATCGATTATGGTTTCGCGGAAGCTGATACAACTTACGGAAAAGTAGGTGTAAAAGTTTGGATTTACAACGGCGAAATACTTCCAACTAAAGAAGGGAGCGATAAATAATGTTAATGCCAAAAAGAGTTAAGCATAGAAAACAGTTCCGTGGTTCTATGAGAGGAAAAGCAACTAGAGGAAATAAAATAACATATGGTGAGTTCGGTATTGTAGCAATGGAGCCGGGCTGGATTAAATCAAATCAGATTGAAGCAGCCAGAATTGCCATGACACGTTATGTAAAGCGTGGCGGTAAAGTTTGGATTAAGATATTCCCAGACAAGCCGGTAACGGCTACACCAGCTGAAACTCGAATGGGTAAAGGTAAAGGTGCACTTGAATATTGGGTAGCAGTAGTTAAACCGGGAAGAGTAATGTTTGAAATAGCTGGAGTTCCGGAAGAAATAGCGAAAGAGGCATTACGTCTTGCAACACACAAACTTCCAATTAAATGCAAGGTTGTATCTCGTGAAGATTTAGAAGGCGGTGATAACAGTGAAAATTAAAGAATATGTAGAAGATTTAAGAGGAAAATCAGCTACAGAGTTAGAAGATGAATTAGTAGCTGCTAAAAAGGAACTTTTCAATTTGAGATTCCAGAACGCAACAAACCAGTTAGATAACACAAGCAGAATTAAAGAAGTCAGAAAAAATATTGCCAGAATTCAGACAATAATTGTCGAGAAGACAAATGCTGCTAAATAGTTACAGGTTAATCCGAAAGTAAGAAAGGAGAATTGTTGTGGAAAGAAATTTAAGAAAAACACGTACCGGAAAAGTTGTCAGCGATAAGATGCAGAAAACTATCGTTGTTGCTGTAGAGGATCATGTAAAACATCCTTTATATAACAAAATCGTTAAGAGAACATACAAATTAAAAGCTCATGACGAAGAAAACACAGCCGGTATTGGTGATACAGTAAAAGTTATGGAAACAAGACCATTATCAAAAGATAAGAGATGGAGACTTGTTGAAATTATTGAAAAGGCTAAATAGTCTTTGTAGAGATTAAAGGAGGAATACAGCATGATTCAACAGGAAAGCAGACTTAAAGTTGCTGATAATACAGGCGCTAAAGAATTACTTACAATCAGAGTAATGGGCGGCTCTACCAGAAGATATGCGAACATTGGCGATATTATCGTTGCTACTGTTAAAGATGCAACACCAGGCGGAGTTGTTAAAAAAGGTGACGTTGTAAGAGCTGTAGTAGTTCGTACCGTTAAGGGCGCTCGTCGTAAAGATGGTTCATACATCAAATTTGACGAAAATGCTGCTGTAATTATAAAAGAAGATATGTCCCCAAGAGGAACCCGTATTTTTGGACCAGTTGCCAGAGAGTTAAGAGACAAGAAATTTATGAGAATTGTTTCTTTGGCACCTGAGGTTTTATAGGAGGTATGCATGATGTCAGCTATGAAAATTAAAAAAGGCGATACAGTTAAAGTAATTGCCGGTAAAGACAAAGGTAAAGAAGGTAAGGTTATTGCCGTAGATACAAAAAAAGGGACAATAACCGTTGAAGGTGTTAATATGCATACGAAGCACACAAAACCAAGTGCACAGAACCAGAATGGTGGCATTGTAACACAGGAAGGACCGATTAATGCATCTAACGTTATGCTTGTTGTAAAAGGACAGGTAACAAGAGTTGGATTCAAAGTAGAAGATGGAAAGAAAGTACGTATAGCCAAGAAAACCGGCGACGTAATTGATTAATTTGAGAGAGGAGGTCCAGAAAGTTGAGCAGACTTAAAGAAAAGTATTTAAACGAGATTATGGATGAAATGAAAAAGAAGTTCGAATATAAGAACACTATGGAGATTCCAAAGCTCGACAAAATTGTAATAAACATGGGTGTTGGCGAAGCAAAAGAAAACGCTAAAATCTTAGAAACAGCCGTAAAAGACCTTGAGGCAATTACAGGTCAGAAGGCAGTTATAACAAGGGCGAAACATTCAGTAGCTAACTTCAAGTTGAGAGAAGGACAGCCAATCGGATGTAAAGTTACTCTTAGAGGAGAAAGAATGTACGAATTTTTAGACAGATTAGTAAATCTTGCTCTTCCTCGTGTAAGAGACTTTAGAGGTGTTAATCCAAACGCATTTGATGGAAGAGGAAATTATGCTCTTGGAATTAAGGAACAGGTTATTTTCCCTGAAATCGAATATGACAAAGTTGATAAAGTTAGAGGTATGGACATTATTTTTGTTACTACAGCTAACACTGATGAAGAAGCTCGTGAATTATTGGCATTATTCAATATGCCATTTGCAAAGTAATTAGGAGGTAGACCCATGGCTAGAACTGCTATGAAAGTAAAACAGCAAAGAAAAGCTAAGTTCTCTACACAGGCTTACAACCGTTGTAGAATCTGTGGTCGTCCACATGCTTATTTAAAGAAATACGGAATCTGCAGAATCTGCTTCCGTGAATTAGCATATAAAGGACAGATACCAGGTGTTAAAAAAGCAAGCTGGTAAGAGAAAATTTGAAGGAGGATATAAACTATGACTATGAGTGATCCAATCGCAGATATGCTTACAAGAATACGTAATGCAAATACTGCAAAACATGATACTGTAGATGTTCCTGCATCAAAGATGAAATTAGCTATTGCTGAAATTCTTTTAAATGAAGGATATATCGCAAAGTATGAAGTTTTAGAAGAAGGAAACTTCAAAACAATCAGAATCACATTAAAATATGGTGCCGACAAGAACGAAAAGGTTATCACAGGAATCAAGAAGATTTCCAAACCGGGACTTCGTGTTTATGCCGGCAAGGACGAACTGCCAAAAGTTCTTGGCGGAATCGGAACAGCAATCATATCAACCAACAAAGGTGTGATTACAGATAAAGAAGCTAGAAAAGCAAACGTAGGTGGAGAAGTTCTCGCATTCGTTTGGTAATAAGCAAATAAATTTTAGGAGGTAAGGCGAAATGTCACGTATAGGAAGAATGCCTATCGCTATACCGGCAGGCGTTACTGTTGATATAGCAGAAAATAATAAAGTGACTGTCAAAGGTCCCAAAGGAGAACTGGAAAGAGTTCTGCCGGAGACTATGGACATTAAGAAAGACGGTGAGCAGATTACCGTTACAAGACCAAATGATTTAAAGAAAAATAAAGCATTGCATGGTCTTACAAGAACACTGATTAACAACATGGTTATAGGTGTTACAGAAGGTTATGAAAAGAAACTTGAAGTAAACGGTGTTGGTTACAGAGCACAGAAACAAGGTAAGAAATTAGTACTTTCACTTGGTTATTCACATCCTGTAGAAATGGAAGATCCTGAAGGTATCGAGACAGTTCTTGATGGACAGAATTTAATCATTGTAAAAGGTATTGATAAAGAAAAAGTAGGCCAGTATGCTGCAGAAATCAGAAGCAAGAGAGCACCTGAACCATATAAAGGTAAAGGTATCAAGTATGATTATGAAGTTATCAGACGTAAAGTTGGTAAGACTGGTAAGTAATAAAGGAGTGTAGAAAATGGTTAGTAAAAAATCGAGAAGCGAAGTTCGCGTTAAGAAACATAACAGACTGCGTAATCATTTAAGTGGAACTACAGAATGTCCACGTTTAGCAGTTTTTAGAAGCAATAATCATATGTATGCTCAAATTATTGACGATACAGTTGGAAAAACTCTTGTTGCAGCATCTACAGTAGAAGCTGATGCAAAGAAAGAGTTGGAAAAAACTAATAACGTTGATGCCGCAGCATATGTTGGCAAAGTTATTGCAGAAAGAGCAGTAGAAAAAGGTATTAAGGAAGTTGTATTTGACAGAGGCGGCTTCATTTACCAAGGTAAAGTTCAGGCATTAGCAGACGCAGCTAGAGAAGCTGGTTTGGAATTTTAGTTGAGGAGGTAACATAATGAGACGTGAATTAATTGATGCAAGTCAGTTAGAATTAGAAGAGACAGTAGTGTCAATCAAACGTGTTACCAAGGTAGTAAAGGGTGGACGTAATATGCGTTTCGCAGCTTTAGTAGTAGTTGGTGATAAACATGGACACGTTGGTGCAGGTTTAGGAAAAGCAGCTGAAATTCCTGAAGCAATTCGTAAAGGTAAAGAAGATGCTATGAAAAACCTGATTACTGTTCCGATGGATGAGAATCATAGTATTCCATATGACATTATTGGAAAATTCGGAAGTGCACAGGTACTTTTAAAGAGAGCAAAAGAAGGTACTGGCGTTATCGCCGGAGGTCCTGCACGTAGTGTGGCAGAGCTTGCCGGTATAACAAATATCCGTACAAAGTCTTTAGGCTCAAAAAACAAGCAGAACGTAGTTCTTGCTACAATTGAAGGATTAGCTGCATTAAAGACTCCGGAAGAAGTAGCTACACTTCGCGGTAAAACTGTAGAAGAGATTTTAGGCTAGTAAAGGAGGTAATTAAGATGGCAGATAAATTAAAAATTACTTTAGTAAAATCAACAATTGGAGCAGTTCCAAAAAATAAAAAGACTGCTGAAGCTTTGGGACTTACAAAGCTGAACAAGACAGTCGAAATGCCTGATAATCCTGCAGTCAGAGGAATGATTCAGAGAGTCAGACATTTAGTTAAAGTTGAAGAGATTTAATTATAGATAAGGAGGTGCGACAATGGATTTATCAAATTTAAAGCCTGCAGAAGGTTCAAAACACAGTGATAATTTCAGAAGAGGCCGTGGACATGGTTCAGGAAATGGAAAGACAGCCGGCAAAGGTCACAAGGGACAGAAAGCCCGTTCAGGAAGTCCAAGACCGGGTTTTGAAGGCGGTCAGATGCCATTATACAGAAGAATTCCTAAAAGAGGCTTCACAAATATTAATACAAAAGATATTGTTGGTATCAATGTTGCTGCATTAGAAAGATTTGATAATGATGCAGTTGTTACAGTTGAGACACTACTTGAAACAGGTGTGATTAAAAATGCCCGTGACGGCGTTAAGATTCTTGGTAACGGTGAATTAACGAAAAAGCTTACAGTAAAAGTAAATGCTTTTAGTGAAGGAGCTAAAGCGAAAATCGAAGCGGCAGGCGGAACTTGTGAGGTGATCTAATATGCTGGAGACCTTAAAAAAAGCATTGAAAATTAAAGAAATAAGAAAAAGATTATTATACACATTGCTAATGTTAGTCGTTGTAAGACTCGGCTGCCAGATTCCTATCCCATTTATTAATGGGCAGGCAATCGCTGAAATCATGGGAAACTTTGCAAATGAAAACTTTAGTTTCTTTTCAGCAATTACAGGTGGTTCAATGGAAAAGATGTCAATTTTTGCTCTTAACATTACACCATACATTACGGCATCCATTATTATGCAGCTGTTGACGATTGCAATACCAAAGTTAGATGAGCTTCATAAAGATGGTGAAGAAGGCAGAAAAAAAATTGCCGAGATTACCCGTTATTTAACAGTAGGTCTTGCGTTGATTGAATCCACTGCAATGATTATTGGATTTGGTCATCAGGGTATCTTTGATACAGAAACAGTAAAATATGCAACAATGCATGACATTAGAAAATGGGGCGTTATCGTAACCGGTATATTAGCTATGACAGCCGGTTCAGCGGTTCTTATGTGGATTGGTGAGCAGATTACTGAAAAGGGCGTAGGTAATGGTATTTCTATCGTACTTACAATCAATATTATTTCAGGTATGCCAAGCGATATTGCAAACTTATTTAAGAACTTTGTTCTGAAAGAGGGTATGTCAATCGGTGGCAGAGGACTTGCGGCACTGATTATTATCGGTGTAATAATCGGCATTATTGTGTTGGTAGTAATCCTTCAGGATGCAACCAGAAAGATTGCAGTACAGATGTCACAAAAGGTACAGGGCAGAAGACAGATAGGCGGACAGCAGTCAAATATTCCATTAAAGGTTAATACAGCTGGTGTTATTCCTATTATCTTTGCTTCATCATTATTGCAGTTCCCTGTAGTAATTGCTTCATTCTTTGGAAAAGCTCCGGAATGGACAAATTATTTAAGCCAGTCACACTGGTGCAATCCGGCACAGCCAAAATATTCAATTGGTTTTGTAGTATATCTGTTATTAATTATATTCTTTGCATATTTCTATACATCGATTACATTTAATCCACGTGAGGTGGCAAAGAATCTGAATGATAGAGGAGGATTTATTCCTGGTATCAGAAGTGGTAAACCAACAGTAGAATATTTATCAAAGATTTTAAATTATATTATTTTAATTGGTGCAATAGGACTTATTATTGTTGCTACGATTCCAATCTTTGCATCCGGTGTATTTGGTGCAAATGTTGGATTTGGCGGAACGTCTATTATCATTATTGTAGGTGTTATTATTGAAACACTTCAGACAATTAAGTCCATGGCGACTGAAAGAAGTTACAGCAGAATTAAAGGAATATTCTAAAGATTGTTTTTAGGGGACAGTTATACTGCCCCCTAAAACTACTATGTAATATATATAAAATAAAACGACCTGATGGTTATTTGATTTGAATAATGAAATATCAGAAAGAAAGGAAGCAAACTATGAAAATAATTATGTTAGGAGCTCCTGGTGCTGGAAAAGGTACACAGGCAAAGATGATTGCAGAAAAATATCATATACCGCACATCTCAACAGGAGATATTTTTAGGGCAAATATTAAAAATGGAACAGAATTAGGAAAAAAAGCAAAGTCTTATATGGATCAGGGACAGTTAGTTCCGGATGCATTGACATTAGACTTAATTATGAATAGATTTGAGGAAGATGACTGTAAAAACGGATATGTATTAGATGGATTCCCAAGAACAATTCCACAGGCAGAGGCTCTTGATGCAGCGCTTAAAGCAAAGGGTGAGAAAGTTGATTTTGCCATAAATGTAGATGTTCCGGATGAGAATATTGTTAAGAGAATGGGTGGAAGACGCGCCTGTGTAAATTGTGGCGCAACATATCATATCGTTTACAGTCCGACAAAAGTAGAAGGAAAATGCGATAAGTGTGGCGAAGATTTGATTATAAGAGATGATGATAAGCCGGAGACAGTTCTTAGCCGTCTTGAAGTATATCATAATCAGACACAGCCATTAATTGATTATTATGATGCACAGGGTGTTTTAAAAAATGTTGACGGAACCGTTGATATGAAAGATGTATTCCAAGCAATTGTTGATATTTTGGGAGAATAAATTATGCCGGTAACAATTAAGTCAGAAAGGGAAATTAATTTAATGCGTGAGGCAGGAAAGATTCTTGCCAAAGTTCACGAAGAACTTGCAGAAGCAGTGGAAGCCGGTATGTCATCTTATGAGATTGACAAGATGTGCGAGAAAATCATAAGAGGCTATGATTGTATTCCGTCCTTTCTCGGATATGATGGTTATCCGGGAAGTGTATGTATTTCGATTAATGACGAGGTGGTACACGGACTCCCAAGCAAGGATAAAATAATTCAGGATGGCGATATTGTCAGTCTGGATATAGGAGTTATATGGAAAGGCTATCAGTCTGATGCTGCCAGAACGATTGCTATCGGAGAGATAAGTAAAGAGGCACAGCAATTAATTGATGTAACAAAGCAAAGTTTCTTTGAAGGTATTAAATTTGCAAAAGAAGGAAATCATCTCTATGATATATCAGCGGCAATCGGGGATTACGCAGAAAAGTTTGGATATGGTGTAGTCCGCGAGCTGGTCGGTCATGGAATAGGAACAGAGATGCATGAAGATCCCCAGATTCCAAACTTCAGGCAAAAGAGAAGAGGAATGAGATTACAGGCAGGAATGACATTAGCAATTGAACCGATGATTAATATGGGTAGACCTGATGTAGCATGGACTGACGATAATTGGACAGTAGTAACAGATGACGGTTCATTATCAGCACATTATGAGAATACAATCCTGATAACAAAAGGTGAACCGGAAATCTTATCACTCTAAATAGTTCATAATCAATAGATTTTAAAAATTGATTATATATAATAGGAGGAAAATAAATCATGTCAAAGGCAGATGTAATTGAAATAGAAGGAAAAGTTGTAGAAAAGTTACCAAACGCTATGTTTAGAGTAGAACTTGAAAACGGTCATATTGTGCTTGCCCATATTAGTGGAAAGCTCCGTATGAACTATATCAAGATTCTTCCGGGGGATACAGTAACGATAGAAATGTCACCATACGACCTGTCCAAAGGTCGAATCATATGGCGTGATAAATAAGCAACGCATTTATAAAAAGAAATATATTTTTCGTATGCTTGCATACAAAAAAATATATTTCTTTTTATAAATATGGTGCGCGTAAGCGCACCGAGAAGAAGCAAAGCGGATTCGAGGTGGCGTTGCGCAAGAAATGTAGAAGATTTGCAAACATATGGTGCGCGTAAGCGCACCGAGAAGAAGCGGAGCGGATTCGAGGTGGCGTTGCGCAAGAAATGTAGAAGATTTGCAAACATATGGTGCGCGTAAGCGCACCGAGAAGAAGCGGAGCGGATTCGAGGTGGCGTTGCAAAAATTTATTAAAAAAGTTCTTGTAATAATTTTCTATTTATGTTAATATTGTACTCGGACTTTTTTGTGAAAGGAGGAGTTTACTGTGAAAGTTAGATCATCAGTTAAACCAATTTGCGAAAAATGCAAAGTCATTAAAAGAAAAGGAATCGTAAGAGTTATCTGCGAGAATCCAAAGCACAAACAGCGTCAGGGCTAATATGTTTTGATTTAAAGTGAATGATGTTTATTATTCACTTGTTTGTGTGTCTGTAGTTATTTATTAACTACTATGAACATGCGGCTGCAGTAACTCTAGTGTTACATTATATCTGGTGTAATAGAGAGTTACTATTAAATATGAGGGAGATATACCCCGTGCATTAATAAGTAATTTAATTGCTGAACTTATTAATGAATAGAAACTTTAAACTATGAATTTTTGGATGCGTACAACATTTCAGACGTGGAAACACGGGCTACGTTATTTGATGATTCATACAAATTAACTAATGGAGGTTATACACATGGCTCGTATTTCAGGTGTTGATTTACCAAGGGAAAAGAGAGTTGAGGCTGGCTTGACTTATATTTATGGAATCGGTATTTCAAGTTCTAAGAGAATTTTAGCGGAAGCTGGTGTAAATCCTGATACAAGATGTAAGGATTTAACTGACGATGAAGTTAAAAAGATTAGTAATGTTATTGATTCAAGCCAGATAGTTGAAGGTGATTTAAGAAGAGAGATTGCTTTAAACATTAAAAGACTGCAGGAAATCGGATGCTATAGAGGCATTCGTCATAGACGTGGACTTCCTGTTCGTGGTCAGAATACAAAGAACAATGCCAGAACAAGAAAAGGTCCAAAGAGAACTGTAGCAAACAAGAAAAAATAGTAGAAACCCATAAGGGAGGTTAGTTTAGAAATGGCTAAAAAAGTTACAAAGAAAGTGACAAAGAAGCGTGTCAAGAAAAACGTTGAACACGGACAGGCACATATCCAGGCATCATTTAATAATACAATTGTCACATTGACAGATGCTGAAGGAAATGCTTTATCATGGGCAAGTGCTGGCGGTCTAGGATTTAGAGGTTCAAAGAAATCTACTCCTTATGCAGCTCAAATGGCAGCAGAAACTGCAACAAAAGCAGCTTTAGTTCATGGTTTAAAATCAGTAGATGTTATGGTTAAGGGTCCAGGATCAGGCAGAGAGGCAGCTATTCGTGCCCTTGCTACATGTGGTCTTGAAGTTACATCAATTAAGGACGTAACTCCGGTACCTCATAATGGATGCCGCCCACCAAAGCGTAGAAGAGTCTAATTTAGGAGGGAATAGAAATGGCAGTAAATAGAGTTCCTGTTCTTAAAAGATGTAGATCACTTGGTTTAGATCCAATTTATTTAGGAATAGACAAGAAATCAAATAGAAATTTAAACAGATCTAATAGAAAGATGAGTGAATATGGTCTTCAGCTTAGAGAAAAGCAGAAAGCAAAATTCATTTATGGCGTATTAGAGAAACCTTTTAGAAATTACTATAAAAAGGCACAGAAGAAACCTGGTCAGACAGGTGAAAATCTTATGATTATGTTGGAGAGCAGACTTGATAATGTAGTATTCCGTATGGGATTTGCAAGAACAAGAAAAGAAGCCAGACAAATCGTAGATCATAAACATGTTTTGGTAAATGGTAAGCAGGTAAACATTCCTTCATACCTTATCAAAGTAGGAGATGTTATTGAAATTAAGGAGAACTGCAAAGGTTCACAGAGATATAAAGATATTATCGAAGTGACTGGTGGAAGAACAGTCCCGGCATGGGTTGAAGTAGACCAGGATAATCTCAAAGGTGAAATCAAAGAACTTCCAAAGAGAGAAGAAATTGATGTACCTGTAGATGAAATGCTTATTGTCGAGTTATATTCTAAGTAAGATTTATTACTTATGTATATTGTTCCCAGTAAGTTTAAGCAATTCCCAATAAAGGAGGGGCTATTAGTGTTCGATTTTGAGAAACCAAATATTTTAGTAGAAAAATCAGATGATGGAAGATATGGTAAGTTTGTAGTAGAACCATTAGAAAGAGGTTACGGTACAACACTTGGAAATGCATTAAGAAGAATTATGCTTTCATCTTTACCGGGCTCTGCAGTAAGTCAGATTAAGATTGACGGAGTTCTGCATGAATTCAGTTCTGTTCCCGGTGTAAAAGAAGATGTAACAGAGATTGTTTTAAATATCAAACAGCTCGAAATTAAAAATAACAGTACAACAGATGAACCGAAAATTGCTCATATTGATGTTACTGGAGACCAGGTAGTTACAGCAGCTGATATTCAAACAGATTCTGAGATAGAAATTTTAAACCCGGATTTGGTTATTGCAACACTTAACGGTGGTGCTGATAGCAAGCTTAGTATGGAATTAATCATTACTAAGGGAAGAGGTTATGTAAGTTCGGATAAGAACAAAAATGACAGCCTGCCAATTGGTGTTATCGCTGTTGATTCCATTTACACACCGGTAGAGAGAGTTAATATGGCAGTAGAGAACACTCGTGTAGGTCAGGTTACAGACTTTGATAAACTTACGTTAGATGTATATACAAACGGTACATTAGACACTGATGAAGCTGTAAGTTTAGCATCAAAAGTTCTTTGTGAACACTTGAAATTATTCATTGACCTTTCGGAAACTTCAAAAGATATTGAAGTGATTGCCGAACCGGTTGATGATGAAATTGACAAAGTATTGGAAATGAACATTGATGAATTAGAGCTATCAGTTCGTTCATATAATTGTTTGAAGAGAGCAGGTATCAATACAGTTGAGGAATTAGTAAACAAGACTTCAGATGATATGATGAAGGTTAGAAATCTTGGTCGTAAGTCATTGGAAGAGGTACTTGCTAAATTAAAAGAACTCGGCCTTGGATTGAAACCAAGCGACGAAAACTAAAGGTGCGAAATGCACTAGCATTTTGTAAAATTGCACCGACGTTTTGCCATCGGATCTATACCGGAGGCAATACAAAACAGGAGGTAAGAAAATGGCAGGTTATAGAAAACTTGGAAGAACTTCAAGTCAGAGAAAAGCTTTAATTAGAGGTCAGGTTACTAGTCTTTTAAATAATGGCAAGATTGTTACTACTGAAGCAAGAGCGAAAGAAGTCAGCAAAGTTGCAGAAGGATTGATTGCATTGGCAGTTAAAGAAAAAGATAACTTTGATGAAGTTGAAGTAACAGCAAAAGTTGCCCGTAAAGATAAAGATGGTAAGAGAGTGAAAGAAGTTGTTGACGGCAAAAAAGTAACAGTTTTTGATGAAGTAAAGAAAACCATCAAAAAAGACCAGCCTTCAAGACTTCACGCCAGACGTCAGATAAACAAGGTTCTTTACACAGTTACTGAAAACAGCACTGGAAAGAAGAAAGATGTAAAGAAAGTTGATTTGACAAATAAGTTATTTGACGAAATTGCTCCAAAGTATGTAGACCGTAAAGGTGGTTATACAAGAATCGTAAAGATTGGCCAGCGTAAAGGTGATGCTGCTATGGAAGTATTAATTGAACTTGTATAAGATATAAAGTTTACAATAAAAATGAAACCCTGTAACAATACAGGGTTTCATTTTTTTGCTCTTTTGTAATGCATAAACAGGTATCTATTTCTTGACCTTGGTTCTACATGTTGTATAATATCTCTATAATAAATATATGGAAAAATATAAAAAGAAAGGCAGTTTTATGAAAAATAAGATAGAAACAGAAATGAAAAATATTGTCGAAAATATTTTAGAGGATTATAAAAAAGAAAAGGTAATCGACCATACGGATATTTTTGACCAGCCGGATACGGATATTATCACGGATATGATGGATAAACTTTTAATGATTATTTTCCCGGGATTTTTTCAGGACAAATCTTACAAATTTTATAATATGAACAGCCGGCTCACCGTGCTGATAGAAGATGTAATGTTTAATTTAAATAAACAGATTGCCATTGCATTAAAACAGAGTCCGGACAATGAAGACATGGATGACAAAAAGAGAGAAGAAGAGGCTGAAAGAATTTCGATAGAATTTTTTAAAAAAATTCCGAAGATTAGAGAATATGTAGAAACGGATGTGGAAGCCTTTTTTGATGGAGATCCTGCTGCATATAATAAAAATGAGATTATTTTGTCCTATCCGGGATTATATGCAATTACCGTAAACAGGATTGCGCACGAGCTGTTCTTGCTTTCTGTGCCGCTTATCCCAAGGATTATGACGGAGCATGCACACAGTAAGACCGGAATTGACATTCACCCGGGCGCCACAATAGGGAAATATTTCTTTATTGACCATGGAACGGGAATTGTAGTGGGAGAGACCACAATTATAGGAGACAATGTGAAAGTCTATCAGGGAGTAACAATCGGTGCGCTTTCGACAAGGGGAGGTCAGAGATTAAAAGGAGTAAAGAGGCATCCAACCATTGAAGATAATGTGACGATTTATTCCGGCGCCTCGATTCTTGGAGGAGAGACCGTAATAGGAAAAGGTTCTGTTATTGGAAGTAATGCATTCATTACCAGTTCCATTCATCCGGAAACAAGAGTAAGTATTAAAAATCAGGAATTAAATTTAAAATCAGGAAATGGAGAAGTTCAGAAAACGGACTTTGCCCAGGATGAAACATGGTTTTATATTATTTAAAACGTATATTTTTCCACTAGTATTTTGTGCTATTTGCTAGTACAATGTAATGGGTTTACACAAAAGAAAGGGAAAATCAGGTATGATGTCATTCGCAGTAATGGATAAAATCGTGGATTTCATGTGTTATATATATTCACCCGTATTAGCTGTATGCGGTGTTGTTACAATATTTATGTCAATATTGACGATACATGAAACTCCATATATGATAATCAGTTTATTTTTTACAAGAAAATTTAAACCGGCAAAAAACAATCATAAATATGCTGTCTGCATTCCGGCAAGGAATGAGGAAGCAGTTATACATAATTTGATAAACAGTATCAAAAAGCAGGATTATCCACAGGAATTGATTACTATCTTTGTTGTTGCCGATAATTGTACAGATAATACAGCCAGAGTGGCAAAAGAAAATGGAGCAATCTGCTACGAACACTTTAATCCCGATGAGAGAACGAAGGGATTTGCCTTAAAGTATTTATTTGAGCAGATTGAGGCGGATTATGGCGTACAGGCTTTTGAAGGATATTTTATTTTTGATTCTGATAATCTGTTAAAAAAGGATTATATTTCCAGAATGAATGATTCTTTTGATGCAGGAGAGAAGATAATTACTTCTTATCGTAGCACAAAAAACTGGACAGAAAGCTGGATTGCATCGACGTACGCCATTCACTGGTTAAGATCCATCCGATGGAGGCATAGAGCCCGTTCAGTATTACATCTAGCAACCAATATTCAGGGAACAGGGTTTCTGTTTTCCAATGAGATTGTAAGAAATGGCTGGAAATATACATCTTTAACAGAAGACAGAGCTTTGACGGCAGACTGCGTGGTAGACGGTTATGAAATTTCTTATAACAATGATGCAATTTTCTATGATGAACAGCCGGTCAGCCTTAGAGTAGCTTTAAGACAGCGATTAAGGTGGTCTAAAGGTCATTTGCAGGCATTTGCCGAGAGTGGATGGGGATTATTTAAAAACATTTTTGTAGACAAAAATACAGAGCATAAAAAAGATGATGCATGGTATGATTATCTGTGGAGAACGATACGTCACAGATTTATGTCCTTTGATACATTTGCGCAATTATTACCAAAGCATATCGTATATATTGCAAAGTGGATATTAACAAAATTAATTTTTTATCCGTTTCTTGTCTGGAAATCAGGGGCGACATTCTGGATATTAGGCGGTGATAATATTATTGCTAATTCCATAAAGTATTTTATCCATGACATACCGGTTCATTTATCGTCGGGATGGAAATCTTATCTTTTGAGTATATTGCTGGTTATATGGGCGAGAATATTTTATAGAATATGCAGATACTTTATTAATATATGGATTGCTGTATATATATTCATTATTGAGTATAAGCGTATACCAAAATTCAGTATATGGAGAAAGATTTTATATTGTTTTACATGGCCTACCTTTGACATTATTGAAAGATATACCAAATATATCGCATTGTTTAAGAAGGTTGAATGGAAACCAATTCCACATAACAGTAAGGTGACAATTGAAGATTTGGAACAGTAAAATAAAAACAGCGACAGATTCGTTTATCTGCCGTTGTCTTTATTTATTTTTTGTATTAAAGTAATCATATTTTAATGTTAAATCATTTTTGCGGATAATATTGTGGACATACGCAGTGTTTTCTTTTATTTTCTTTTGAGAAAGACTTCCGTTGTTTAATATTTCATTGTCATCCACATATACGTTTCCATCATACCATGAGTAATCGTTGAAGAATGCAATACCTTTGTAATCATCCGCTAAAGCATTGGTACCAAGATAGTCGTTGCTGTTATAGTCAATGCCAAACAGATTTAATACTGTAGGCAGTATATTAATCTGCATTGTGGCTTTGTTGATATTTTCTGCTTTTATATCACTGCTCCATATAAAGAACGGAGTGTGGTTAATTAATTTACCCTGTGTGTTTTTATTTTTATCCAATACGGTTTTATCATGGATTGTGTATAAATAATGGTCAGCGTATGCAATAATTACAGTGTTGTCATAAAGATGATTGTCCTTGAGGGCTTGCATCAGAAGTCCTACCATATAGTCAGTTTCTCCGACCATCAGATGGGCGGTTTCTTCTTCTGACAAATCGGGGACATTATCTTTGCCATATTTCATTTCAGCTACAAGCTGTCCGACTTCTTTGGTCGTGGTAAAAGGTGTGTGCGGAGTATAAGAAATAATGTAGTCCACAAATTTACCTTCCTGCCCGAACATATTTTTATAAAATGTTTTATTTAAAATTAAATTTCTGTCCAGTTCATATTCCAAAGCACTGTATTTTGCTATATCCTTCAGCCCGAAATAGTTGTCATATCCCCATACCTTGTAATTAATGCCTCGGGAGTAAAAACCGGATGAATTCATATGGAAAGCATTGACAGTATAACCTTCTTTTTTAAACAGTTTTGGCATAGTATTCTTAAAGGTATTTGTATTCAGCGTATAAACGTTTTGCGTAAAAGAGATAGGAGTAGTAAATCCAGTATTTACAGAAAATTCTGAATTAAATGTGGAGCCTCCGCCGGTGTAAGTGGAATAGTGCTTCTTAAAATTAATAGAATGCTGCATTAAGTTGTAGAGATTTGGCGTAGACTCTTTGGATAAAAGCCAATCATCCATTCCCTCCAGCTGTAGGAAAATAACGTTCTTGTCTTTGAAGATTCCAGTGTATCGGTCCGTCTGTTTTTTATCTTCTGCCCCGTAGATTTTGTCAAGAAAAGCCTTATCCTCTTTGCTGATACTATCTTTAGGTTTTATAAAAGTAATATAAAAGTTTCTCACAGTATATTCATATAATCCGGAAACGCGCATACTTTTGTTGCTGTCGCTGTAGGAATTATATACATTTCTTGGATTTTGAAAATTACTCCATTTTAAACGAGAATTGGCAAATCCTAAACTTAACGGAGCAATTAAATGTAATGCAATAAAAATCAGAAAAATTTTACCCAGCCTTTTGGGACGGAATTCTTTCTTTTCCGGAGCTTTCTTAAATACAATGACGGCTGCGATAATGATAATTACGGCAGACACATAAATAACAGGGTTAGCGTGGATGATTGTGTCCAGAATATAAGAACTTCCCTCACCTGCCATAAGCACCAGATTGAAGCTGAAATAAAATGTCGTCAATGAGTAATATATTGCATTTGTCAAAAATAATGCGAACGAAACAAAGAACAATACCCAGTATGCAATTTTACTGCCCTTTCCTTTCAGGCACGTGATAATTCCCAGAAATAGAAAAATCCAAACCAGTGTAAAAATATTTGGACCCGGATAGAAAACAGGAAAATATACAATCTTATATCCCAGAATTCTTGTAAAAATATCAATCAGTAAAAATGGAATCGCCAGATATATGGTATATTTATGCGCCGCGATGTATCGGGCTGTCTTTTTAGCAAATTTTTTTATGCTGATATGGATATTCCGTATATTAATATTCATAATATTCCTCCTGTTGTCTTACAAAGGATATAATATATTTGTAAAATTATCATTGATATGTTGCCGGATTTCTTACCAATGAATAAAATAGCACAAAATCCGGTATAATTGCAACACTTTTCATGGATGTAAGTTGCAAAATACGTGCAAATAGAATAAAATAAGTGCGGTAGTGTTGGAACAAGGGTAAGGAGCAATCGTCATGGATATATTAAAAATAAATAAGCTGACACATGATTATATGGATGAAGAAGAAAAGAAAGCCGTTCGGGCGATTGATGATGTAAGCCTGAATGTCAGAAAAGGACAGTTTATTGGCATACTGGGTCATAACGGTTCCGGTAAATCATCCCTGGCAAAACACATAAATGCCCTGCTTGTTCCGACAAAAGGAACTGTATGGGTAGATGGAATGAAAACAACGGACGAGAACCATCTCTGGGACATCAGACAGACTGCCGGAATGGTTTTTCAAAATCCCGACAACCAGATTGTTGCCACTATGGTGGAAGAAGATGTAGCTTTCGGACCGGAGAATATGTGTGTTCCAACGGATGAAATCTGGAAGAGGGTAGAAAGAGCATTGGGGGCAGTGGGAATGACACACTTTCGCAAAAAGTCACCCCTGAAACTTTCGGGAGGACAGAAACAGAGAGTTGCCATTGCAGGAATTATTGCGATGGAACCACAGTGCATTGTTCTGGATGAGCCTACTGCAATGTTAGATCCCATTGGACGATATGAAGTGATTGAAACACTGCATCAGTTAAATAAGGAAAAGAATATTACGATTATACTGATTACACATCATATGAACGAGGTGGCAGATGCAGATAATGTCTTTGTTATGGATCAGGGAAGAATTGTTATGCAGGGAACCCCGAAAGAAGTTTTCAGCAGAGTGGAAGAAATCAAACAAATTGGATTAGAAGTACCGCAGGTAACCGAACTGGGATATTTACTAAAACAAAGCGGATTGAATATAGAAGAGGGAATCTTAAGTGTGGATGAACTGGTGAAGCAGTTGAAAAGAGTACAACAAGAAAGGTTGTGAAGAAATGAGTCTGAAATTAGAGAATGTTAGTTTTATATATGAGCAGGGGACCAGTTCGGAGACAGTTGCCATTAAGAATATTAATTTGGAAATTAAAAAAGGTGAATTTGTTGCAATTATAGGTCATACCGGTTCGGGAAAATCAACGTTAATACAGCATTTTAACGGATTGGAGAAGGCAACAGAAGGTACGGTATATTATAACGGACAGAATATTTATGATAAAAATTTTGATTTGAGAAATTTAAGATGTAAGGTGGGATTGGTTTTTCAATATCCGGAACACCAGCTATTTGAAGAAAGCGTTATCAAGGATGTATGTTTCGGTCCCAAAAATAAAGGACTTTCCAATGAAGCATGTCTGGAAAAGGCAAGAGAGGCTCTGGCGTTAGCCGGAGTCGGTGAGGAGCTGTTTGAAAAGTCTCCTTTCGAATTATCCGGAGGACAGAAAAGAAGAGTGGCTATTGCGGGAGTCATGGCTATGGAGCCGGATATTCTGATTTTGGATGAACCCACAGCGGGACTGGACCCGGCAGGGAGGAATAAGATACTGGAATGTATCAAAAGACTTCACGAAGTGAGAAAAATAGCAGTTGTTCTGGTTTCTCACAGTATGGAGGATGTAGCAAACTACGCCGAGCGGATTATTGTTATGAACGAGGGAAGTATTATGTATGATGATACCCCGAAAAAAGTTTTTAAACATTACAGAGAACTGGAAAAAGTCGGATTGTCTGCGCCACAAATCACATATATTATGAACCGGTTAAAAGAAAGCGGTTTGAATGTGGATGAGGGCATTATTAACATAATGGAAGCAAGAGACAATATTTTAAAAGGTTTGGGAAGGTAAGATGGCAAATATAACAATTGGACAATATTATCCTGAAAATTCAATAATACATAAACTGGACCCAAGGGTGAAACTTTTTGGAACGCTTGTTTTTATTGTGCTTTTGTTTTTGATAAAAAACATATGGGGATATGTTTTATTTACGTTTTTTATGGCAGCGATTATTAAAACGTCAAAAGTTCCTTTTAAAAAATTATTAAAGGGCATAAGAGGAATATTGTTTATTCTGTTATTTAGTGCTGTATTCAATGTATTCTTAACACCCGGAGATGTGATATTAAAATTCTGGATTCTCACAATAACAAAAGAGGGGCTGATAAAAGGCGGATTTATCGCAATCAGACTGGTGTATTTAGTTATTTGCACATCGATTATGACATTGACAACAACACCGAATGATTTGGCAGACGGACTGGAAAAGGCTTTTGGCTTTTTAAATGTAATAAAATTTCCGGTACATGAAATTGCAATGATTATGTCTCTGGCATTAAGATTTATTCCTACGCTGATGGAAGAGACAGAAAAAATAACCAAGGCACAGAAAGCAAGAGGCGCACAGTTTGATACCGGAAATATTTTGCAAAAAGCAAAAAGCCTGATACCTATTTTGATACCGTTATTTATTTCTTCTATCCGAAGAGCGTTGGAACTGGCTACAGCGATGGAAGCGAGATGTTATCATGGCGGGAAGAGGACAAAGATGAAACCTCTGAAATATGTGAAAAGAGATTATCTGGCATATGGAGCTTATTTTGTGATGATTGCAGCAGTTATTGGAGTGAATTATATATAAAGAAGGTGAAAGACGAAACGTGAAAAGAGTCAGGTTAATTATTTCATATGATGGAACCAACTACTGTGGTTGGCAAATTCAAATCAATGGGATAACAGTTGAGGAAATTATTAATAGAGAGTTGAGCAGGCTGTTAGGTGAAGAAATCGCAGTTATTGGTGCAAGCAGAACAGATTCGGGCGTGCATGCAATGGGAAATGTAGCTGTGTTTGATACAGAGACAAAAATCCCTGCGGAAAAGATTTGTTTTGCTTTAAACCAAAGACTTCCGGAGGATATACGAATTCAAAAATCAGAAGAAGTTTCCGCCGATTTTCATCCCCGGTACTGTGAATGTACCAAGATATATGAATATAAAATATTGAACAGAAGATTTCCGGATCCATTGAACAGGTTGTATACACATTTTGTTTACATGCCTTTGGATGTGGAAAAGATGAAGGCGGCTGCCGGGTATATTATTGGGGAACATGACTTTGCAAGTTTTTGTTCTGCAGGCAGTCAGGCAAAAACTACTGTCAGATCGGTTTATGCTCTGGACATTAATAAAAAAGATGATATTATAAATATCAGAATTTGCGGAAATGGTTTCTTGTACAATATGGTCCGGATTATTGCAGGCACTTTACTTAAAGTGGGGCTGGGGGTTTATCCGCCGGAGCATGTAAAAGAAATATTGGAGGCAAAAGACCGTTATCAGGCGGGACCAAAGGCGCCGGCAAAAGGATTGACTTTGGTGCGTATAGAGTACAACGAATAGATGGAAATGTGCAAAGGATTAGAAGGAAAGACTATGAGAACGAAAGGAAAATGGATATGTTTGACATGCATATATTTTGTTTCAGTGTTATTCGCGGCAAATGTCATATTATATTCATTGAGAGATAATAAAGTACTGGCTTTAGATAAAAATATCGAGCAGACTACAGATACAACCGAAAAAACCGGCGCAGTATCCAAAGCAGGTGAAAAGGAAAAAAATAAAATAAAAAAGAACAGGAAACCGAAAGTTACACTGTATACAAAAAAAGGGAAAACGTACTGTCGGGTAAACGGAAGAAAAGCAAAAAATAAAATTGTATCAGGAAAAAAATATACATACCTTACCGATAAAAAAGGAGCTTTGATAAAAGGTTGGACAAAGTATAAGAAGGCATACTATTATTTGGGCAGAAATAAAGGACATATGTATAGAAATAAGAAAATTGATGGCATCAGATTGGGGAAAGACGGTAAGGCTAAAATTACAAAAGCAGCAAAAGCGAAAATTCAAACGATGATAAAGGCGAGAGAAGTGGTGGATAAAATCACAAAACCATCTGATACAAAAAATAAAAAATTACGAAAGTGTTTTCTCTGGATTGCCAAGAAGCCTTATGTCAGATATAGGTTGTTAAAACCAATCTATAAGAAAAAAGGATGGGAAGTAGCTTTTGCCAACGATATATTCGACAAAGGAAGTGGCTGCTGTGTATCCGAATCGTCTGCATTGGCATTTATGCTTCATGAGGCAGGATATAAGACGGTGTATGTGTGCCATGATTCAGAACATGCGTGGGTAGAAGTAAACGGACTCGTTTATGATGCTTTGTTTGCCAGAGCAAAAAGCTGGACAAAATACTATGCCTGCACCTATAAGTCATTTGGACTGTACGCTGTTGGAAAGAGAAAAATTTAAGAAATTTAGCAAATATCGGTATATTTCCATGTAATATATGTAAAAAATCGTTTGACATGAATATTTTCTTATTGTATAATGTTTCTTACTGTGACGTGTTATGCACGTTAGTTTTTGTGCCCTAGCCAAAGCCCCGGTATGGACATGAGGACAAATTAAATTAGATAAGCAAAATTTCAGGAGGTAAACCAATGAAAACATATATGGCTAGTCCAGCAGATATTGATAGAAAATGGTATGTAGTTGATGCTACAGGATATACATTAGGACGTCTGTCATCAGAAGTTGCCAAGATATTAAGAGGAAAGAACAAACCACAGTTCACACCTCATATTGATACAGGTGACTATGTAATTATTACAAACGCAGACAAGATTAAAGTAACAGGTAAGAAGTTAGATCAGAAGATTTATTATCATCATTCAGAATATATTGGTGGTATGAAAGAAGTTACTTTAAAAGAAAAGTTAGAAAAGAAGCCTGAAAGTGTTATTGAACTTGCAGTAAAAGGTATGCTTCCAAAAGGACCTTTGGGAAGAAGCATGATGAAGAAACTTTTTGTTTATGCTGGAGCAGAGCATCCACATGCAGCTCAAAAACCAGAAGAATTAACATTCTAGTTCATAGGGAGGAGAAAATAACATGGCTACAGAAAAGTATTATGGAACAGGTAGAAGAAAAAGCAGTGTTGCCAGAGTATATATTATGCCTGGTAAAGGAAATATAACAATTAACAAGAGAGATATTAATGATTACTTTGGTCTTGAGACCTTAAAGGTAATCGTACGTCAGCCACTGGAGTTAATTGGTGCGGTTGATAAATTCGACATTCAAATCAGTGTTCATGGTGGTGGATATACAGGACAGGCTGGTGCTATCAGACATGGTATTTCCAGAGCTTTAGTTCATGCAGACGCTGACAACAGAGTTGCATTAAAGAAGGCTGGATTCTTGACAAGAGATTCAAGAATGAAGGAAAGAAAGAAATACGGTCTCAAGGCAGCAAGAAGAGCACCGCAGTTCTCAAAGAGATAGTCTGTGGAACTTTCAGAAATCCCGAAATGACTTATTTACTGGGTTTCAGAAGTCTTGGGTGTTCTTAAAATATGCTTGATTTGATTCAGAAGGTAACAGATAAGTAACACAAGAATTAAATTTTAAGAGATGTTCAATCGAATGTTAAACCATTCTCAGAACATCTCTTTTTTTGTTTAATCATAAGATACAGCCTTTCGCTAAAGACTTAAATTAGATTGATTGCTTTGACTATTTTCCAGTCTTGCTGTCGATAACATTAAAATACTGTTTTTCAAAATGAACATCATCTTTTTTGAGATTTAACAATTCGGATATTCAAACTCCACTATAGGGTAACATAAGAATTATTTAATAATATTTATTGTCTTTCAGAATCCATATCTTATCAATCTCATCTTTACTGAATCTGTCTCGGTTATACTTATTAGGATTTTTGTTTTTGTATTTTAATATATCTACAAATTGAGAATAATCCTTTTCAACTAACTCATATTTTAATGCGTATTCGTACATTTGATGAAACAGATAGCAGATTAGTATGATTTATGGGATTATAGTTAGTTTGATGTATATGTTTAATACTGATATTTTTAAAGAGAATTTAAAGGAATTTTATAGTTATATATTAAATGTGATAGTGATAATAGGTAAGACAATATTTTGATGTGCATTAAAAAAACTAAAAAGGTTTATTGATATAAGGTTTTTAACTATTATTATAATCATTCTTGCAGTCGAATTGATATGTGGTGACTTTATTAAATCTATCGTATCAATCAATTTAATAATATTATTATTAATTGAGGTTATTTTAGCTTTAATCATTTTAGGGACTACAAGAAAGAAGAACAGCTAAAAATAAAGCTGTTTACAAAAGATTTTAAAGTGTTACACTTAAAATAGTTAATGGTTCGGATTTTTATTAGTGAGAGGAATATCTTATGAAAAAAATATTGATAATTATTGGAATTATAGGAATCTTTGGGGCGTGTATTTGTTTGGCGGATTTTGTTCTCGACATTATGATGGATACGACATATCCTGATGGATGGAAAGAAGTCTATTTTGAAAAGGGTTGCAATATGTTAATACCAAAAAAATATAGTATAGCAAAAATGAACTCTTCGGGTAGAATGGCGGAGCATGATTTCTTTATAGAAGATAAGGGGGAGATAAAGTTCGTCGGATGGTTTATTCCGGATTATAAAAATGATAAAGAAGTTATTTTTGATAAACATGGATATAATATTAATGTTGGAGAAAGGGAAGATGACGATATAATGGGAATAGGCTCATACTCCAATAGTGCGACATGGAAAAAAAAGAAAATTATTATAAATAAAAGAACTATGATTAGTTATGTTATAGAAGTGGATAGTAATTTTGGTACAGATGATGAATTGACTTTGTATTTAGTAGATGTAAAACCGCAAAAGGGAGATAAATATATAATAGAAAATATGGCTAGAAATGTTTTTTACGATAATGGTATTTTATGATGATTTATGAAATACACTTTGCATTCCTATTGGTTACTCACTACAAACCAAATTAAATAGAGATGGGAGGTAAAACTAGAAGTGATATGCCATGGATAGAAAAATCAGACGAAGTGGATGAAGAGTTTTTGACCTGGGTAAATGATTATAATATCGAGAGCAGACCGTTGGTAATGGAGTTGCTTAAAAAATACAATGACAAAGAGATTATTATATTTACATCAAGAGATGATACAAATGAATATCTAAAACATTTATTAAACGGAAGAATGTGTTAATATGAAAATATTTTTTGAAACAGAACATTTATTGATTAGACAATTTAAAATAGAAGATGCAACCAGTCTTTATAAAAATCACTTGGAAGAGAAAGTAAAAAAGTGGTTTTCAAATGAAAGCTATGCTGATATCGATGAGGCGATAGAGGCAATTGAATTCTATCGTGATTGTGTAGATAAGAACAGGCTACCATTTGTATTAGCTGTTCAGTTAAAAGAAAACGAAGAATTAATTGGCGACACCGGCATAAGTGAAGTTGAGGAATCAGATAATGAGGTTGAAATAGGATATCAGATAAGTGATAAATATTGTGGGAAAGGATATGCGACAGAAGTGTTAAAAGCCATGACGGAGTTTTCCTTTAATGAGCTGGAGGCGAAAGTAATTTATGGTCGTGTGGTTCATGGAAACTGTGCATCAGCAAGAGTTCTTGAAAAGTGTGGATATTCGTTTGTCAATGAGGAATTTGGTGCAGAAGATGATAACGGTATGTTAGTGTATAAAAAAGTTAAAAAATAAGGAAAAGATGACCATTCATAATGGGGTTGTGAAAGAAAATTTACAAGAGAAGAATTAAGTAGGAGAATAAAATATGTGTAATATTGGATTCGTAACGGAAGACGGTCGATTTCGATTCAGAGGTGTTGGAATTGTAATAAAAGATGGGAAAGTATTAATGGTGCATGATGAAAAAAGACACTATTATTACGCAATAGGTGGTGCTGTAAAAATTGGAGAAAAAGCATCTGATGCAGCAGTTCGCGAAGTTTATGAAGAAAGTGGATTGAAAGTGGAAATAGACAGACTGGTTTTGGTACAGGAAAACTTTTTTGAGTTAGAAGATGGAATACATCATGAACTGGCATTCTATTATTTGATGAAAGATATTGGAGCACAGAGAGTAGCTGGTGACAGAGTACTTGATTGTAGTGAAGAAGGTCTGAAATGGATTGATATTGAAAAGATATCAGATTATAAGATTTACCCACAGATATATAATAATATTTTGAAAGACATTCCAACAGAAATCGTTCATTCTGTTGTAGATGACAGGAGAATTACAAGAAAGTAGGGAGATATTTATGAGTAAAATACTATTTTTAACAAGTAGTCCTTATTCTGGAAGGGGACTTCCATACAGTACAGAAAATGAATTTACCAGCCGTATGCAGAAGGCTGTAGAAAAATATAATAAGGCATTGTTTATTACTGCATCACCGGATAATGTAGAAAGGACTGATGATTTTGCATTTGGAGTCAAATATACAGCAGAAATTTCCGGTATGAAATTTGAAACATATAATGTTTTAGACAGGCGGAATCAAAATGAGGCGAAGAGGTTAGTTAAGGAAAGCAACTTTATTATACTTGGTGGTGGACATGTTCCAACACAGAAAAAGTTCTTTGATGAAATTAGATTAAAAGAGTTGCTTGAAGATTTTGATGGCGTTATCTTTGGAATCAGTGCAGGAAGTATGAATAGTGCAACAGAAGTTTACGCCCAGCCGGAACTGGAAGGGGAGTCAGCAGACCCTGATTATGTAAAATTCTTCCCGGGACTTGGCCTGACCGAAACACAACTTCTTCCACATTATCAGGACATAAAGGACGACTTTTTAGATGGAAAAAGACTTTTTGAGGACATTACATATGCAGATAGTATTGGTCATCAGTTTATTGCAATCCCGGATGGCAGTTATCTCTATTCTGAAGATGGGAAGGAAGAAATAATGGGTGAATATTTCGTTATCAGCGATGGGATGATAAAAGGTGAATGAGATGGATTAAAATTCGTGCGACAGTGTTGCACGAATTTGTCAATAATCCTGACGTGAAATCGGTACGAAATTAGGAAGGTTTGTTGCATATAGAAAGTTGCCAATATTGCAATGTGTAAAAGATATAATTGGAGAGGATTGATTACATATGAAATCTTGTACATTAGAGGAGCGTTAGAAATTTATGACAAAGGTATTATTAGGAACAACTAATCCATCAAAAGTGAATAGGTTTTCCGGGCTTTTAGCAGGAAATGATATTGAATTCACTACGTTAACGGATCTTGAAATAGTAGACGAGCCGGAGGAAAAGTTTCAATGTACTATCTTGATGGAATGGCAGTATATAATAAGGAAGTTGTTTTTTCTTTTATGGATTTGGAAGCTTTTAAGAAGATTGGATCATTTTATATGATTGATAAGGCTTCGCCAAAGAGATTTGAAGGATGGCCATTGGATTCCTTGTCCATCAGCAAAGAGCAGGAAAGTATTTTGTCGATGGAAGTGAAACAGATAGTAAAGAAAATATTATATATGGTGAATATAAAAAACGTGTAACGCAGTTTTTAAAAGATGCAATCGGCGTGTGATTTATTTGCTTTCCGTTTGCGCAGGAATCGGTTGTATGTTAAATTTGTTTTGGGGATATTATAAAATATAGCAGACAATAGTAGTAAGATTTATAACGAGTGTAGTTTGTTTGAGAAAGAAGGTATTAGCGTGAATTTAGGAATAGAGACAGAACTTTTGGAATTTAAAAAATCTACGGGTGAATTAAAAGAAGCAATGAACTCAATTTCAGCAATACTTAATAAGCATCAACACGGGGAGTTATATTTTGGCGTAAAACCTGATGGCACAGTTATAGGACAAGTTGTAACAGAGGAATCTTTGAGAACTGTTAGTCAAAAAATCAAAAACTCCATTGAACCAAAGATTTATCCGGAAGTTAAGAAAGTAATCATAGATGAAAAGGAGTGCATATATGTAAAGTTTGAAGGTAATAGCACGCCTTATTTTGCATCAGGTGTGGCAAGAATACGTGTAGCTGATGAAGACTTGATTATGTCTCCGCAGGAATTGGCTGAGTATATACGAAAAAGTGGCAGAGAAGAAAATCGATGGGAAAATTTAGTTTCAAATAAATCAATTAATGATGTTGATGAGGAACTTTTGAAAAAATACACAAATCAAGCACATGAGGTTGGAAGGATAGCAATTGAATATACCAATAAGAAGACGGTATTAAATCAGTTGGAATTATCAGAAGGGGATAATCTTATTAATGCAGGAAAAGTATTGTTTGCAGATGATTTGATTCAAGATATTCAAATGGCTATTTTTGCAACAAACGAAAGATTAACATTTAACGATATCCAGAGACATCACGGACCAGTACTTAAGTTGGTAGATTTGGCTGAAAATTATATTAAAAGCAATATTCACTGGAAAGTTGAGTTTACAGGGGCATTGCAGAGAACGGAGATACCTGAAATACCAGTGGATGCAATAAGAGAAGCACTGCTTAATTCATTTTGTCATAAGGATTATTCCACAGGACAAAGTAATGAAGTGACAATATATAAAGATAGAATTGAAATCTATAATCCAGGTGCATTTCCGGAAGGGTTTGAACCGCAGGATTTTATTGATAAACCAGAGAGACCAATCAGAAGAAACCCAAAGATTGCAAGAATATTATATTATTCAAAGGATATAGAAAGTTTTGGGACTGGATTGAAACGTATAGCAGAAGCTTGTGATAGCGCTGGCGTAAAATATGAATTCAAAAAATTGAAGTCAGGATTTGTTGTTTGCTTTTATCGTAATCAAGAGAGTGTAGATAAGACAGATAAAGCATCAAATGAGGCTTTAAATGAGGCTTTAAATGAGGCTTTAAATGAAAACGAATTACTGATTGTAAAGATGATTCAAGATAATCCATCCATAAAACAAAAGGATATTATTGCTCAAACAAGTATTTCCAGAGCACAAGTTCAACGAATTATGAAATCTTTGCAAGAACGAGGTGTTATTTCTCACGAGGACTCAAAAAAGACAGGTCGATGGATTGTAAAAATAGATAAATAAAAGGTGAACAGTTTTGACTTGCCCGAATAATACACGCATAAGTAATAATGATTTTTACAAATCTAGTATTCAAGTCACTTTCAGGACAAGCTTCACATACCGAAACGATAAGAAAAACAAAGATTACAAAAATACAAAACCCTCGAAAATTTATTTTCGGGGGTTTTATTTATTTGCAAATTACAGGGAGCAGACACGCAGTGAAAAGAAATACTTTCTCCATAGATACAGTGAGGTTTACAAATTATGTTTTTACATGTTATAATTGAAACAATTTGTAGTGGACGTGATAATAGGGGGATTGATTTTGAAAAACTTTTTTGGGTTTTGGATGTTATTCTAAAAAATAAAAAAGACTCAAATGCGAGATTTAAGTCTTTTTATCATATGCAACAAGCATGCCTTTCGGCGATTTCGGATAAATCCTTATTTGAACTCACCTTGTAAATTACATAATCAATTTAACATTAAATTAAATATGTGTCAATACATATCAGATAAAATTTATGGAGGAAATGTAAATGAAATACTATTTAGGACTTGACATGGGGACTTCATCTGTGGGTTGGGCAGTTACTGATGAAAAATACAATCTCATTAGAAAAAAAGGAAAAGATTTATGGGGTGTTCGATTATTTAGTGAGGCAGAGACTGCCGCAGATCGGAGAAGTCATAGAGTATCAAGGAGACGCCTGCAAAGAGAAAAGGCAAGGGTTGGTTATTTAAAGGAGCTTTTTGAAAAGCAAATCAATCAATGCGATGCGGGATTTTTTCAAAGACTTGAAGATAGTAAATATTTTGAAACAGATAAAGCGGTGCATCAGCCTTTCACATTGTTCGCAGATACAGGATATACGGATAAACAGTATTATCAGGAGTATCCGACGATTTTTCATTTGAGAAATGAACTGCTTCATTCCAAAGAACCTCATGATGTGAGACTCGTTTTTCTGGCAATTTTAAATATGTATAAACATCGTGGACATTTTCTGAATGTAAGTTTGGGAGAAAACGGAACACAGGATATTAATGCGTTAAGTCAGTCATTAAGCGAAGAATTATCATTGGTATGGGAAGAAACAACGCTCAATGATATAAATGCAGACGGCAGATTGATACAAATTCTCTCTTCTAAAGAATACTCCAGCAGCAGAAAACACGAAAAACTGCTTGAAGCATTAGAGCTCAACAAAAAAAGTGATAAGAAAGAAGCGGAACTGTTAAAGTTAATCTGTGGATTAACTGCCACGATTTCTAATATATTTGTCGCCGAAAGTTTTGAAGATGAAAATAAGAAATTTAAGATTTCATTTAAAGATGGAAATTTTGATGAAAAATGCGGACAGGTTGAAGAAATGTTGAGCCCGGAAGCCTATGAAGTTTTCCTGACTTTAAAGGAAATATATGATGCCGGTGTTTTGGCAAACATTATGCAGGGCGAAGGTAAAACCTATCAATTTTTATCTGAAGCAAGGGTTGACTTGTATGAAAAGCATCAAAAAGATTTAATTATATTGAAACGGGTGTATAAAAAATATGCGCCTGAAAAGTATGATGCGATGTTCCGGACAATGGAAGAAAATAATTACAGCGCTTATGTAGGTTCTGTAAATTCCGGAAAAAAGCAGGAACGGAGAGGAGCAAAAGCTCCGGACTTTTTTAAGAATGTGGAAAAAGCAGTCGGCGATATGCCTGAAGATGAAGATACCGAATATATTTTACAGGAATTGGAGAAAGATGCTTTTCTTCCAAAGCAGCTTACTTCTGCAAACGGCGTAATTCCAAATCAGGTACATAAAGCAGAATTAAAAAAGATTCTTGAAAATGCAGAGAATTATCTGCCATTTTTAAAGGAAACAGATGAAACAGGGCTCTCTGTCAGTGAAAAAATTGTTCAGATGTTTGCGTTTCAGATTCCTTATTATGTTGGACCACTGCGCAATGATGGGAAAGGTAATGCGTGGTCAGTCAGAAAGAAAGCTGGAAGGGTATTTCCATGGAATTTTGAGCAGAAAATAGACACAAAAGAATCCGCTGAAGGATTTATCAGCAAGATGGTGAGACATTGTACTTATTTAACAGGGAAAGATGTTCTTCCGAAAAATTCTCTTTTGTATGAAAAGTTCATGGTATTAAATGAATTGAACAATTTAAAGATAAACGGCGAAGATGTTCCGGTTTCTTTAAAGCAGGATATCTATAATAATCTGTTTAAAAAAGGGAAAAAAGTAACAGCAAAAAAACTGATCGAGTATTTAAAAAAGAATGCGCATGTAGAAAATCAGGCAGAGATAGAAATTACGGGCATTGATGGTGATTTCACAAACACGCTGTCAAATTATGCAAAATTTACAACAGTTTTTGACACGGAGACGCTTACCTTTGAACAGGAAAAAATGGCAGAAAATATTATTTTCTGGTCCACGGTTTATGGGGATTCCAAATCTTTTTTAAAGGAGAGGATTCAAGAAACCTATGGAGATGTTTTATCAAAGGAACAGATTAAAAGAATCATGGGATATAAATTTAAGGATTGGGGCAGACTGTCAAAAGCCTTTCTGGAGATTGCAGGAACAGATACAGAGACCGGAGAAGTTTTATCCATCATACAAAGAATGTGGAACGAAAATTATAATCTGATGGAGTTACTCAACAGCCGGTTTACATATAGAGATGAAATAGAAAAGCAGGCAAGTAAAATAGAAAAAACATTGTCAGAGGTTGAATATGAAGATTTAGAAGATTTATATCTGTCCTCACCGGTAAAGAGAATGATCTGGCAGACTATTAAAATTCTGAAGGAGCTGGAAGAGGTATTAGGAGAAGAACCTGCGAAAATCTTTGTTGAGATGGCAAGGGATGTCAATGCAGAAAAAAAGAGAACAGACAGCAGAAAAAAGAAGTTTTCTGAATTATATAAAGGCTGTAAAGATGATGGAATTAACTGGAGTAAAGAAATTGCCGATACAGAAGAATATAAGTTCAGAAGTAAAAAGTTATATCTGTATTATACGCAAAAAGGAAAATGTATGTATACAGGTGACCGGATAGAATTATCTGACTTGTTTAATGATAATCTGTACGACCTTGACCATATTTATCCGAGACATTTTGTCAAAGATGACAGTCTGGAAAACAATCTTGTACTTGTAAAAAAGGAAAGGAATGCTCATAAGAGTGATAACTATCCAATCGAGTCTTCCATTAGAAATACTATGCATGGCTGGTGGAAGACCTTAAAAGACGGAAAATTCATTACAGAAGAAAAATATAAGAGGTTAATGAGAAATGAAGAATTTACAGATGATGAAAAAGCTGCCTTTATCAGCAGACAGATTGTGGAAACAAGGCAGGGGACAAAAGCCATTACCGGTCTGTTTGAACAGACATTTCATAATAGTGAAATTGTTTATGTAAAAGCCGGAAATGTAAGCGCATTCCGGCAGAAATATGACATTGTAAAATGCAGGAATGTCAATGATTATCATCATGCGCATGATGCGTACCTAAATATTGTGGTTGGAAATACTTATCATGTTAAATTTACGAAAAATCCAATCAATTTTATTAGAGAATATCGCAGAGATGCCAAAAAGAATCCGTATCATATGTACAAAATATTTGACTATACAGTACAGAGAAACGGCGAGGTCGCTTGGAATACGGAAAACAATGAGAGTATCCGGATTGTAAAAAAAGCGCTTAACACAGGCAGACCATTAGTTACCCGAATGAACTATGAAGAACATGGAGGGCTTGCTGACCAGACAATATACAGCGCAAAAGAGGCGAGAAGTAAAAATGCAGAGGGCTATATTTCTGTGAAAGCTTCAGACAGCAGATTGTCTGATATATGTAAATATGGTGGGTATAAAAAATATACAGGCTCATATTTCTTTTTGGTGGAATATACAAAAAAAGGAAAAAGAGTCCGCAGTCTGGAAGCGATGCCTTTGTACAGAAAAGAGCAATTAAATACTACAGAGAAGATGGAAGAATATTGCCGGACGTTTTTGGGATATGAAGAACCGGTAATCAGACTGAAGAAAATAAAGATGTATTCTCTGATTAAAGTAGATGGATTTTATCTGTATCTGACCGGTAGAGGTGGAAATCAGTTATTAGTTACGAATGCAGTGGAATTAAGTTTAGATTATGAGCAAATGTGTTATGTAAAGGCAATCACAGGCGCTTCAGATAAAAAAATGACAGAAGAGCAGTTAGAGCAGAGTAAAGATATTAGCAGAGAGCGGAATATTCTATTATACAATATTCTGAAAGAAAAATATCAGCGGACAATTTATAAAAAACGACCAAATCCGGTCGGTGATAAGCTGGAAGAATGGCAGGAAGCGTTTGAAAACCTGTCAATCAGCAACCAGATATATGTATTACTGCAGATATTACAGTTATCCCAACAGACAAATGCAGGTGCGGATTTAAGATTAATTGGTGGAAAGAACGCAACGGGAAAAGCCCAACTAAATAAGAAAATTTCTGACAAATCAGAATTTAAGTTAGTGAATCAGTCCACTGCAGGTCTTTATCAAAATGAGATTGACCTGCTGACGATATGAGCTGGCGAACGGTTGTAATATCAAAGAATGCTAAATTGGATTATCAGATGGGGTATCTTGTGGTCAGAGGGCAGGATACCAAGAAAATCTATTTAAATGAAATAGGAATTTTAATCATAGAGAGCACCGCTGTTTCCCTTACAGCTTATCTACTCAACGAGTTGATAAAGAAAAAGATTAAAGTCATTTTCTGTGATGAAAAAAGGAATCCGAGTTCCGAACTGTTACCGTATTATGGCAGCCATGATACCAGTATTAAGATAAAAAGGCAGACAGATTGGGATAAAGATGTAAAATCAATGGTCTGGACGGAAGTCGTTACAGAAAAAATACGTCAGCAGGCAGGCTTACTGGAAAAACTGCAAAAACCGGAAGCGGAAATGCTATATTCCTATATTGATGAAATAGAGTTTGGAGATGTTACAAATCGTGAAGGACATGCAGCAAAAGTATATTTTAATGCTCTATTTGGGAAAAAGTTTACCAGAACGGAAGAATGTCCTGTCAATGCTGCATTAAATTACGGATATAGTTTGATTTTATCTGCTTTTAACAGAGAGATTGTTGCAAATGGGTATCTAACCCAGATTGGGTTATTTCATGACAATATGTTTAATCAGTTTAATCTGGCTTCTGATTTAATGGAACCTTTTCGTCCATTGACAGATGAAAAGGTGTATTATTTAAAACCTGAAAAGTTTGAAACAGATGAAAAACATATGATGCTGGGACTTCTGAATGAGGAGGTATTAATTGCAGGAAAGAGGGAATATTTTCTTAATGCAGTTAAACTTTATGTAAAAAGCGTGTTTGATGCACTAAATGAAAAAGATTCTTCCCTGATTCGGTTTTATACACATGAGTTATAGATATATGAGAGTAATTGTTATGTTTGATTTACCGGTGGTAACAGACAGCGACCGCCGTGAATATACGCAGTTTAGAAAATATTTAATCAAGAATGGCTTTCTTATGATGCAGGAAAGTATTTATTGTAAGCTGGCACAAAACATGACTATAGCGGATTCGATTGTAGAGAATGTAAGAAAACATAAACCAAATAGAGGCTTGGTGCAGGCAATGAAAATTACGGAAAAACAGTTTTCAAAAATTGAATATATTGTAGGTGAAGTTTCAAAGGAAGTGCTGGATAGTGATGAGAGGCTTGTAATTTTATGAAGTTGGTAAATGGAAAATATAGTTTGATTATAAATATGCAGGAAAATATGGCAGATATGTTAGTGCTTGAAAATGAAGCGGTGATGGCAGAATTTGTGGAACAATTATATTTTCAGTCATTCGGGCAGGAAGGAGACTTTGTATTATCTGACAATGATGAATTGCTGGAAATTTACAAAACACTAGAAATCATAATAAATCCATTTGCACTTGATTTTAATAATAAAAAAATACTAAAAAAACTTTATTCGGAGTTGAGTGGCATTGGAAATGAACTTCTTATGGAGAAGAATAGTTTGAACTCACAAATTTGTCATTTACTTGAAACATTAATTAGCCGAGCTTCTTATAATGATATTTCTTATCAGAAAGATTATGAATGGGTAGATTTATTTAAATTTTATGGGATTAAAATAGAGCCTTATTGTGATACTCTGTCACAAAAGATAATTGAATATATTAAGCTAACATCTCAATTACAGTTAAATAAGATTCTTTGCTTTGTTAACCTAAAACAATATTTAAACAAATCTGAAATTCAGAATTTGTATCAGATGGCGTTTTATAGTAAAATACAGTTATTGTTGATTGAGTCTTATGAAAAAGAAAAACTGGATAATGAAAACGTCTATATTATTGATAAAGATAGATGTTTAATTATAAAATAGAGCTTTTCATGATTTCGCCATTGTCGAATGGGTAGGTTCGGTGATAATCTCAGTTGAGGTTTGAGAACCTTGTAAATTATGAAGAGTGTAAAACAATAAATCCCACGGAATCCCTTTATTTATAGTTTGAGAACCTTGTAAATTATGAAGAGTGTAAAACCCCTGATGAAGGACCGGCGGTACAACCCGAGTTTGAGAACCTTGTAAATTATGAAGAGTGTAAAACTAGAGTAATTAAATTTATGGTTGACAAAAAGTTTGAGAACCTTGTAAATTATGAAGAGTGTAAAACATCCAAAGCTTGTTTGACCTTGTATGCAGGGTTTGAGAACCTTGTAAATTATGAAGAGTGTAAAACTAATATGCGAGCATTGTGGTGGAGTGGTTGGTTTGAGAACCTTGTAAATTATGAAGAGTGTAAAACTGCCACGTTTAAAATCACAGATAAAAAGTGGTTTGAGAACCTTGTAAATTATGAAGAGTGTAAAACGATTTAAAATATTTAACGGGCGCATGGTTAGTTTGAGAACCTTGTAAATTATGAAGAGTGTAAAACGAAAAACTCCCCGGAAGTCAAGGCATTGTGGTTTGAGAACCTTGTAAATTATGAAGAGTGTAAAACCCGACACCCCTGCAAACGCTGTAAACATAGAGTTTGAGAACCTTGTAAATTATGAAGAGTGTAAAACAAACAAATATCCAATTATGATGATACTGATGGTTTGAGAACCTTGTAAATTATGAAGAGTGTAAAACTAATAATGATTATACACGATTTAGCCAACAGTTTGAGAACCTTGTAAATTATGAAGAGTGTAAAACACTCCTAGATCAATTTTTGGCTCTTGTACAAGTTTGAGAACCTTGTAAATTATGAAGAGTGTAAAACTAAAGAAATGCCTACAGGAGTATCTTGGCTGTTTGAGAACCTTGTAAATTATGAAGAGTGTAAAACAAAGCGAAAAAATCAAATCAGAAATATTAGAGTTTGAGAACCTTGTAAATTATGAAGAGTGTAAAACTTATGGTTTGGTTCTAATAGACCGGAAAGAGGTTTGAGAACCTTGTAAATTATGAAGAGTGTAAAACTATATAAATCACATATAATATGTGCATATGGTTTGAGAACCTTGTAAATTATGAAGAGTGTAAAACACTTGCCATCACTGAAAAAACATCCATCCGGTTTGAGAACCTTGTAAATTATGAAGAGTGTAAAACAAGATTTTGCTACTGATACGTCCAAAGACTGTTTGAGAACCTTGTAAATTATGAAGAGTGTAAAACATATAGCATTTACTAAATCAACATTAAGCTGTTTGAGAACCTTGTAAATTATGAAGAGTGTAAAACTTGAACTCATATCCTATTCCGTGGATGTACGTTTGAGAACCTTGTAAATTATGAAGAACGTAAGCCTGCAAAAATTATCATAGGAAATACAGGAAAAGCTGTATTTCCTATGATGTTATAAACCTGAAAAAATGCATATTAAAGAGAGAAGAAGCAACCGTCTGTGGCATTTCCAAAATGGAAAGGTGCAGAATATTGTTGCTTCTTATGGATTTCAAGGTTTTTGAAAGGGCAGTTAATGAAGATGCTCTGCCGCATATCGACAGTAAAAAAAAGCCATAGCCTATTCTCGTTTGCGAGGGTCCAATTCCCTCGGGCGTTGAATAAGCATGACTTTGGTATTATTATACGTAGGAGCCGATATATTGTCAACAAATATGAAGGTAACAATAATGTTCAAAATATATAACAACAGAAATGAGGTACATATATGAATCGTTTTACTATCAGAGAAATGCAGGATATGCAGGAAACATTACAGAAAAAGTATCAAAATCAATGGGAGCCCATTGCACCAGAGACAGGAAAAAATAAACTGCTGTGGATGATTGGAGAAATTGGAGAAGTCATTGATATTATTAAGAAAAGTGGCAGTGACAAAATTATAAAGGATAGCTTGACAAGAGATACCCTGATAGAAGAAATGGCAGATGTACTTATGTATTATAACGATGTTTTATTGTGTTATGGTATTACTGAAGAGGAATTAAAGAAAGCTTATGTCGCAAAGTTTGAAAAAAATATGAAACGATGGTAAGAACGCAAGCACAAAGAATGAGAGGAGAAAATAAACAGTATGGCGACATGGATTAGTCATATGATGATTGTGGACAACCTGTTGAATCGTGGCATTGAATTACCAAAGAAACACATATGCTTTGTGGGAATGTGCAAATCGTATGTATCAGGATGAAACAGCAAGGAAGGCTTTGGAACAGAGGAAAATTTAAAGTAGAAATATAGTGCAATTTGAGAAATACGAAAATAAATCAAAAATTTACCGGACTACATATGTATATTGAAGGGAGGCAGAAGAAAGTGAAACAGAAATTTCCGGATTATACAAATTGTATAGCAAATTTAGCAAATTCGATATTAGAGGAATTTGGAATTAAGGAGAAAAAAAGGCAAAGTTTAAAAATATTAGAGCCATATATGACAAAAGGATATGAGAATATAGTAGTTATTTTATTGGATGGAATGGGAAAATGCATTATTGATAAAAACCTTGATAAAGATGGATTTTTTCATAGACATTTAGTGGGTGAATATAGTTCTGTCTTTCCGCCGACTACAGTTGCAGCAACTACATCGCTGTTCAGTGGACAAAATCCCAGTGAACATGGCTGGTTGGGCTGGGATTGTTATTATCCGCAGGTTGATAAAAATGTTACAGTATTTCTAAATACAGAATCGGGAACAGATAAGCCGGCAGCTGATTATAATGTTGCATGGACCTATTGCGGATATGAAAATATCTCTTCAAAAATCAGAAATCATGGCGGCAACGCATATGAAGTGACTCCATTTATGGAACCATTTCCGGGGACTTTCAAAGAAATATGTCAACAGATAAAATTATTGTGTGAAAAACCGGGAAAGAAATATATATACAGTTACTGGAATGAGCCGGATTCTATTATGCATAAGAATGGGTGTGAAGGAAAAGAGAGCAAACAGGTGCTACAGTCTTTGGAAAAGCATGTACAGTTGTTGTGTGAAGAATTAGAAAATACGCTGATAATTGTGACTGCGGATCATGGGCATATGGACTCGAAAGGAGTTGCGATTACAGATTATCCTGACATTATGGAGTGTTTGGTGCGCATGCCTTCTATTGAACCAAGAGCCTTGAATTTATTTGTAAAAGAGGAAAAGAAGAAACAGTTTGAGAAGGCATTTTATAAAGAATTTGGAGATAAGTTTCTTCTTTGGACAAAAGAGCAGATGCTTGAGAAAAAAATATTTGGAACCGGAAAGGAACATCCAATTTTCCGCGAAATGCTTGGTGATTATCTGGCACTTGCAATAAGCGATTTGTCTATTTATAATACAAAAGAAGAGGCAGACACCTTTATAGGGGTGCATGCCGGTCTTACGGAAGATGAGATGATAATTCCATTGATTATAATAGAGAAAATATAAAAAATAGAATTTCTTCACATTTGTCCTTTTTTATATGAATTTGTCAAAGTTTGTATAGATTAAATATTGAAACATTTTCAAAATGAGTTATAATTATCTCGTTTCTACTTTATATAAGTAAATAAAATAGAAGGAAGTAAAAAATTATGAGTGAGAATGTAAACACACAAAAAGGTTGGAGAAGCAACAAGTGGGTTCGTGCTGCAATTCCTGCGTTGTTATTGCACTGCAGTATCGGTACTGTTTATTGCTGGTCCATATTTAGTCAGGAAATAGCGGATTATATTGGCTTTTCAAAAGGCGCTACAGAATGGGCGTTTAGTTTTGCTATTTTCTTTCTCGGAATGTCCGCAGCGTTTCTTGGAAATGTTGTAGAAAAGGATATTCACAAATCCTCATTGATTGCGACTATCTGCTTCGCAGTAGGTATGGCAGGTACAGGATTTTTCATCTACTACGGTGGATTACATAGGGGAAATGCAATTGCACTGATAGGTATCTATGTATGCTATGGATTTATCATGGGTATTGGTCTTGGTACCGGATATTTGTCACCTGTAAAGACTCTGATGCTTTGGTTTGAAGATAGAAAAGGTCTTGCCACAGGTCTTGCAGTAGCAGGCTTTGGTGCGGCAAAGGCAATCGCAAGTCCAATTATGCAGGGAATGTTGGATGGTTTGGGAAAAACCGGAATTTATAAAATGTTTTGGATTCTTGCCTGTGTATATTTTGTGATGATGTTTGTCGGACATCTGCTGCTTAAAAAGCCGGATGACTGGCATGAACCACAGAAGAAGGAAAAAGGTCAGAGCATGTTTGCAGTAATAAAATCTAAACCGATTACGAACTACATTGGTATCTGGCTTATGTTCTATATTAACATTACTTGTGGTCTTGCTTTGATTTCACAGGAAAAGATGATTGTGAAATGTATTGGTCTTGCAGGCATAGTGGGATTGATTTCCACCATATCAGCTATATTCAATGCAGGAGGCAGACTTGGATTTTCTGCTTGGGCTGATACTATGAAGGACAGAAATACAATATACAAATTGATTTTTATTCTTTCCATTGCGTTTACAGCCATGGTTATACTGACAGGCGGCATTAAAAATGGAGAGGGAAATATTGCACTGATTATTCTCGTTCTGGGACTTATTTTTGTAGTCAATGCAGGATACGGCGGTGGATTTTCTAATGTTCCAACCTTGTTGTCTGACCATTACGGAATGGGAAATATCAGCGCTATCCATGGATTGACATTATCAGCATGGGCTTTTGCCGGACTGACCGGAAATCAGATGGCAAACTGGATTGTAGAACATTTTGGATAGCCAAAGACAATTATAAGTCATGGAGAAAAAATTGTAATTAATCCAACAGGTTATCAAACTGTTTTATACGCAACGATTGCATTATACATTATTGCATTGATTGTGTGTCTGGTATTTGTTCGTCCTACAGAAAAAGCATTGGCGGCAAAAAATGCGAAGAAGGCGGCAAAATAAATTAAAATTTACTAGAAAAGCCCATATAGAGTGGGTAGAGTGAAAAAACAGGGGACTGTAAAAAAAGTTTTTGTCAAGCTGTCAGGTATATGTGTAAAATTATGGAAAATCCATGATGGGTGAGAAAGAATTACATATATCTTTTGCAAAACAAGCCAAATATATATGTAAATTATTGGGAAGTCCATGATGGGTGAGAATGAGTTACATATATCTTTCGCAAAACAAGCTAAATATATATGTAAATTATTGGAGAATTCATAATCGGTGAGAATGAATTACATATATTCTTTACAAAACAAGTCAAGTCTATATGTAAAATCTTGACCAATCCATAGCAAGTGAGAATGTATTACATATATTCTCCACTAAACAAGCCAGATATATATGTAAATTCTTGGCTAATCCATAGCAAGTGAAAATATATTACATATCGACATAAAATTATAAAATACTAATATATGTAAATTATAAATATGGCAGGAGAATAAAACTTACAAAAGACTATTCAGAAAATGAAAGGTGTAATTTTAGAACTTGCACTGAAATCAATAAATATAGAAAGACAGAACCTGCATCCGCATTAGCGGATGCAGGTTCTGTTAATCAGGGAGCTCTCGTTTTATTCTTCCCACGCTTTATCATCCCATAATTTTTTCATCTTAATCTGCCTCTATTAAATCATGTTCTTTCAACTCTGTTTTTCCTGCCTTCAAATCTGCAATTCTTTTTTCCAATTCTTCAATATTATCCCTGCTGTAAAATGGGTCTGCAGATATTTCAAATGGAATCCGTCTTTCATTTCCAACTTTTACAAGAAAAATATTGATTGCTGCACTCATGCTGATTCCCATATCAGCACATGCCTTTTCAGCTTTTATTTTAACATTATCGTCCACTCTAAAATTAACCTGTGCCATAAAATCAACTCCTTACATTTTTATTTAATTATATCATAGCATATGTAAAGCATTTTACAAGTGTTCACTTTACAAATACTATCAATTACTTTTTTCTTTACTATAAGTATGCCTGTTTTCATCTCAATAATTCTATAAAAATTTTTATATTACATAAATATACATTGTAATGCTTTTTGTTTTACAATACTATTTCCTATGGTAAAATATAAATATTCGTAAATATATTACACAAAGAAAAACTATTGAAACCTTCGGGTTATAATTGCTAGAAAAAATAACGGAGAATATCTGATGCCGGAACAATGGAAAGGGATTGACAAGAAAGGAAAATGGAGGAGATTATGCGGGAACAGATAAAACAGCTCAAAGAAGAAATGAATACTTCAGAGGCGGTTGTAATCGGTGCAGGTGCAGGACTTTCGACTGCCACAGGATTTGCCTATGACGGGAAACGGTTTATGCAATATTTTCCGGATTTCTATAGAAAATATCATTTTGAAAATATGTATGCCGGAGGCTTTTACCCATATGAGACGCTCGAAGAATATTGGGCTTACTGGAGCCGATATATCTGGGTAAACCGTTATATGGAATTGCCGGGGTCGGTTTATCAGACGTTGTACGACCTGATTAAAGACAAGGACTATTTTGTTATTACGACCAACGTGGACCACTGTTTTCAAAGAGCAGGGTTTGATAAAAACAGACTCTTCTACACGCAGGGAGATTATGGATTGTTTCAGTGTAGCGCGCCATGTCATCAGGAAACCTATGATAATCGGCAGACGGTTATGGAAATGGTAAAGTCACAAGGATTTTCTATTGGTGATGATAATGAAATTGATATAGATGACTTCTCAAAAATTCAGATGAAAATTCCGAAAAGTCTGGTACCAAAATGTCCAAAATGCGGGAAGCCTATGAGTATGAATTTGAGGGCTGATAGTACGTTTGTACAGGATAAGGGCTGGTATCGGGCAGCAAAAGCATATGAATTATATTTGAAAAATTATCAAAATAATAAAGTGTTGTTCTGGGAATTGGGAGTAGGTTATAATACACCGGGCATTATTAAATATCCTTTCTGGCAGATGACGGCAGAAAATCCCAAAGCTGTATATGCATGTGTAAATTTTAAGGAGGCGTGTACAGTGACGGAAATAAAAGAACGCAGTATTGTAATAAATGCAGATATTGGAGAAGTGTTAAAAACATGGATGAGTGAAATATAGCACATTTTTCTGAAAAAGCTAAAAATATCGAAAACAAATATCCGGATTATCGAAAGGTAAATAGACAAAGTAGCGGAAATAAACACGCGAAAGGAAAACACAGATGCAGGCAGAAAAGAGCAGTTATTTATTAAGAAGATTAATTGAAGAATCAACGCAGTTTCAGGACATTTCTATTCCACAGGATGAATATGAGAGACAGAGACTGATTCGTTCCCTGATGAATATCCGTATGCCGAAACCCATTTCGAATGATCTGTTCACAAAACAGGATGAATACCTGCAGGAACTTTTAAAGGAAAAAGGGATTGTGGAATGGTTAGAAATTCCAACGGTGAAAGAGGCATATGGAAGTACGATGCCATTTGCCGATAAAATATCTATCTGGCAGGGAGATATTACCCGGTTAAAAGTTGGTGCGATTGTTAATGCTGCCAATGCAAGACTGCTGGGATGTTTTGTTCCCTGTCATGGTTGCATTGACAATGCAATTCACACCGCCGCGGGAATGCAGCTTCGCATGGAGTGTCATGAGATTATGAATAAACGCCGGAAGCAGTTTGGGAACGATTACGAAGAACCTGTAGGTACAGCAACGCTGACAAAGGCATATAATCTTCCCTGCGATTATGTTATTCATACAGTGGGACCGATTGTATACAACCGGGTTACAGACAATCTTCGCAGAGACTTACAAAACTGCTATAAAAATGTCCTAAAATGTTGTGTAAAACATAAGATTCATACAGTGGCGTTTTGCTGTATTTCTACGGGAGAATTTCATTTTCCAAATGATGAGGCGGCAGAAATTGCACGAAAGGCGACAGTAGATTTTTTACAGACCAAATCCGGAGCGGGCATGGAACGTGTGATTTTTAATGTGTTTAAAGACGAAGATAAAGAAATTTATGAGTCAAAAATAAGCAGATAACGGGAGTCGAACCCGCCTTTCCAGCTTGGGAAGCTGGCGTTCTACCGATGAACCATATCTGCATTTCTGAATATAAACATTGTAGCACAGATATGAAGGAAAGTGAAGATGAAATATTGCTGTGTGGCGTTTGTCCTTGGCATATCCTATTGTCTGTTGCTGAAAAAATATGCATAGATATTCCAAATATGTAAATTATAATAAAAAGGGGGATTTTGAATATGGATTGGGACATGGTTGTGTGTTATTGTATGAATATTACCAATGGACAAATAAAAGAAGCAGTGGATAACGGTGCTACTACTTTGGAAGAAGTGCAGGCGGAGACCGGTGCGGGTACTGTATGCGGCGTGTGCATTGACAATGTACAGCAGTTAGTGGAATCACTGGTAAAAGAGCGGGATGAAAAAACAAATGAAAAATAGATATACAATTAAGCAGACATTGCACGGTGGCTATAGGTTTTGAGATGAAATACTGCCAATTACTGGTAGTATCAGGAGGGGAGTATGAGTAAACAAAAATTGGAACATATAGGAATTATTCCGGACGGCAACAGACGTTGGGCAGTGGCAAATAAGATGAACAAGCAGGACGGATATGAGTATGGACTGGAGCCGGGGCGCAGACTCTTACGTCTGGCAAAAGAGAGGGGAATAAAAGAGGTAACGTATTATGGATTTACTGTGGATAATTGTAAACGCCCCAAAGAACAGTTTCTGGCTTTCCAGAAAGCCTGTGTACAGGCAGTGGATATATTAACCGGAGAGGGAGCAGATTTGCTGGTTATAGGAGACAGCGGCTCAAAATGTTTTCCAAAAGAATTACTGCCGTATACGACCCGGACACCGGTACATGGCGGAGGAATCCGTGTTAATATTCTTGTCAATTATGGTTGGAAATGGGATTTATCCCATATGAAAAAAGATGGACGCCCGTATTCATGGGATATTTCGCGCATTGATTTGATTATCCGGTGGGGAGGCATGAGGAGGCTTTCCGGCTTCCTTCCGATTCAATCAGTGTACTCTGATTTTTATGTGGAAGACCATTTATGGCCCGACTATACAGATGATGATTTGTTAAAAGCATTGGAATGGTACAGCAGGCAGGATGTGACATTAGGCGGATAAAATTTTAAAGAATTTAACAAATTGAAAGCAGAGAGAGAATTAAATTATAACAGCAAAGCATAGACCAAAAACGGTTATCATATTGAAATATGGTAGCCGTTTTTGTATAATAAAAAATAATTGGAAGGTCGGAAAATATTATGTTATTAACGAGAAAAAATATATAGAGGAGGATTTTGATATGAGGAAAAATCTATCAAAACTATTGTCAGCATTATTAACAGTGACAATGGTATTTTCGTCTGCGGTTTTTACAAATATTTCCGTAAAAGCAGATATGACGATAGAGCAGATGGTTGCCAGTACGCAGTACAATCTGGCATTAAAGAAGAGAGTTCAAGTGGCGCCATCTTTGAAGGAAGGCAGTGCTTCGTATCTTACAGATGGAGTGTTTACACCGGGCGGAAACCATGCTGCTACTGCATTCGAAAAAGAGGGGAGTTATTATCAGATTGATTTAGGAGAGGCATATGATTTATCAACACTGGATCAATTAGTAGTAGGGTATAAAGAAAAAAGTGATGGTGATACACCTGTTAAGGGATATAAAATACAGATTTCTGCAAATGGACTTGACTTTACAGATGCTAAAACAGTACCGGGTGCACATGTAAAAGATGCATGTGAAAATAATAATTTGATAGAAGTAACATCACTATCAGATGCGACAGGAAAAGTAGTCAGATATGTGAGACTATATTATCCTGATTCATATACATGGGGAATTCAGGTAACGGAAATTGCAGTATTAGATACAGATGGAAATGCCACAAAAGTTGAAGTAGAAAAATGCGATGATGCAGCAGGCGTTACTGTAACATCACCGGATTACAATACGATTAAATATAATATTCAGGCTGGTGAAAATCAGGAAGACTACAAATATATTGTATATTTGGAAAATGGTATAGAGGATAACATCATCGGATATGGTGTAGATGCCGGAAAAGATTATATAGTTGAAAATGTGTCTTCCGGGATGTGGACGGTTAGAGTCATAGCATGCTATAACGGTGCTGCTTCAGAAGGAATTAAAAGTGAGAAAATTGAAATAGCTGAACTTGGCGATTTGTTTAATTCCAGTAGAAATATAGCAAATGCATATGCGAATACACATCCTGCAAGGATTGTTGAGATGAGTAGTATTTATGAAGGTCATTCATTAGCTACAGCAACAGAAGGGGCATTGGATGGAAAAGCAAGTACAGGTGAAGGTTCAAGTGTAGCGATGAGGACAGCAGCGGGTTCTCCGCAGCATTTTGTGATTGATTTGGGTGAATATTATACTCCACAGGAAATGCAGGAAGTGTTGTTGGCTTATACGAATGCGAATACTTATGCCTCTGATGTTAAAGTTGAATTTTCTCTTGATGGAAATCAATATACAGAAGTAGCAAATAAAAAGGGTTATATTTTCACATCAAACTCTTCAAATTCCTGTGCATATAACAGAGTACCTTGTAATGAACTTGAAAGTTATACAGGCAAGGCTGTTAGATTTGTAAAGGTAACACTTTCCGGTGGAATAAGCAACTGGGGATATGTTATCAATGAAGTGGCTGTGATTGTCAATACGGATGAGCCAACAATTGTAGGTTCTAACATTTCGGAAGCGGCTGACATTATTGTAGATACATCTGATTTAGAGCGGATTACATATTCCATTGTGGCTGGTGAGGGACAGGAAGATGCAACATATGTAGTCACTCTGGATGGTGAAAGAATTAATAGCGAAGCCAAGGCAGGCGTAGAATATGAATATGACGGTCTGGCAGCCGGGACTTATGAAATTAAGGTTAGTCATTTAGAAGACGGATGGCTGTCAAAAGGTATTGTAAAGAGTATTGTTGTAGATGGATATATTAACTATGTACAAACATCATTAAATCTTGCATTAAAGAGTAAACATTCTGATGTTGTGGCAACAACGGAGGATGATAATCCAAGAAAAAATGACCCTGATTACCTTGTAGGTTCACAGGATATTAGCGCAGGTGTTGGCGCACTAAATAATGGTGTCTGGACAGACTTCTCACATCATACAGGTTATTTACAGACACGTCCTGATAGAGAACAGGCTACAATTATTTATGATTTAGGAAAAGAATATAATAAAGATGATATACATTCTGTCATTTCTATGTACGAGGGTACGGGAAATGCAGCTACAGAATATGAGATTTATGTATCAGCAACAGGAGAAGAGAATACATATGAAAAGGTATTCTATGTTAAAAATGCAAAATTTAAAACATTCCAAAATGATACAAGACCGGTATTCGGAAATGATGTATTAGATATGTCAGAATATACACAGGATACAGTCAGATTTGTAAAATTGCATATTATTACAGGTAATTATAGAAGTTATTATAATCCGGATGGAAGTATAATGTGGGATGGAGCAGATGGATACCACTTGTGCGAACTTGCAGTAATGGGAAAGATAAGCCTTCTGCCGGAGGCTCCAAAGAATGTTTCTGTGGAATCACCGGAATATGATACTATTGTAGTAAAATGGGATGATATTGCTGATGAAAATGCAAAATATAATATTTATATGGATGGATATGTGATTTCATCTAATGAGCCTGCCGGTGTAAATGAAAAGACACTCAAAGTTGCAGCAGGGACACACAGGATTGCGGTCAGCGCTGTTGTTAATGGAATGGAACGCAGTTCCGAGGAGGTTACTGTAACAGTACAGACAGAAGTTACCACACCGGCGCCAACGGAAAAGCCGACACCTAAACCGACATCTAGACCAACACCATCGGGAACAACAAAAGGAGAAAGTGATAACCGGGAAACACCTTCCGTTCCAAATCCTACAAGTCCAAAAGTCAAAATACCGGGTAGGACAAAGATTACAAAAACAAAAGCTGGAAAGAAAAAAATTCTAGTGAAATTTAAGAGAGTAAAAGGAGCCCGGGGGTATAATATCCAATATTCCTTAAAGGCAAACTTTAAAAAGGCAAAAACAATAACGACAAAGAAATTAAGGGCAACCATTAAGAAACTGAAAAAGGGTAAGAGATACTTTATCAGAGTCCGGGCTTATAAGATTGTAAATGGCGGGAAGGTTTACGGACTTTACTCAAAGAAAGTAAAAAGTAAGAAAATTAAATAATAAAGATGAAAGGAGTCGTTAGGCAGCAAAATTGTCTAACGACTTTTTTCGACAAAAAATTAAATTTATCACTATAAAATACTTATATTAAATGATATACTATTACGGAGAATGAAATACCGGGAGGTAAGAAATGTTTTTATGTTCACCCACATTTATTTTAGGCTTTATGCCTTTAGCCATAATATTGTATTGGGTATTACCGAAAAAATATAATATAAGAAATATTTTTTTAATCATAGCAGGATTACTTTTTTATTCCTTTGGAGATGCAAAGTACATTTTGCTGTTTTTCATGATGGCAGTCGCCGCTTACACTATAGCGCTTATATTAGATAGGTTAAAAAATAATCATATAAAACAGATATTTCTAATTATATCTTTAATAGTATTTATTTTGCTGCTGGCATATTTTAAATACTGGAATTATTTTGTTCAAAATATCATTCACCGAACATCTCTGGCAGGAATTACAATGCCTCTTGGAATCTCTTTTTTCATATTCAAAGAAATCTCATACATAGCGGATGTTTATAAAAACAAAATCAAAGCTGACAAAAATATATGTAATGTATTGGTTTATGTCTGCTATTTTCCACAGATTATATCAGGTCCTATTTCCAGATACGAAGATGTCATAAACCAGATACGCAGCGCTTCATTTTCGGTGAATACCGTTGCCAAAGGTTTGAAGCGATTTAGCTTTGGCTTCTTCCAGAAGATGGTTGTTGCCGGTGCCATTGGAAAGTTTGTAGATGCGGTTTATGGATTAGACAATGCTGATTATAGTGTGCTGATTTGTCTGGCTGTGGCATTGTGCTACTCTTTACAATTACTTATGGACTTTGGAGGATATTCCAGTATGTCTATTGGACTTTCCACCATGATGGGGATACATATTCAAGAAAACTTTGATTATCCTTTTATTGCAGAAAGTGTCAGCGAATTTTGGAGAAGATGGCATATTTCCTTATCTACATGGTTCAGGGATTATGTATATATACCATTAGGTGGCAGCAGATGTTCCCGGTTTCGAACATGTGTAAACAAGATGATTGTATTTATTCTGACCGGCATCTGGCATGGCTCAAGTATGACATTTTTACTTTGGGGATTTTTACACGGAGTTGCAGTTACTACAGAAGTCGTGGTAAAGAAGAGGCTTCCAAAAGTATTATCCCATATTGTAACGTTGATTTTTGTGGCTGTCACATTCAGCATTTTCCGGGCAGACAGTTTGGGGCAGGCTGGTGCAATTTTAAAGGGAATGGTGACATTCACAGGATTGAGCGCCAATGCGGCAGCAGTCATGTGGGGACAGTTCACTTTATACTTTGCGGTAGTAATTATATTGGCGCTGCTCTATTGCATACCAATGCAAAAAGTGATTTATAAGAGCAGAATAGGAGTTAAATATCAAAAAGTGATTACTTTGGTACCGTATCTGATAAGTGTCCTGCTGCTATATATTTGCATTACCAAAATTGCGGCGGCTGATTACAGTCCGTTTATTTATTTTAAATTTTAAGGAGGCACTATGAAGAAAAAAATATTATATTCCATTTATATTATATGTATGTTTGCAATGTGTCTCGTTCCTACGGTATTTACTTTGGTTCATAAGGAAAAAAATGAGCGTGAAGGAGATATGAAAGTACCGCAGCTGACAACAGCCGGAAAATTAAATATCAGCTATCTGGAGGATTGGGATGATTATTTTTCCAAGACATTTACTTTTAGAAATGATTTGATTGCAGCTGATGCCGAAATTATGAAAAGCGTATTTGGGCAATCCAACAATGATAAAATCGTTGTGGGTAAAAAAGGCTGGCTGTTCTTTGCTGAAACATTAAATGACTATCAGGGAATCCCAACCATTACAAAACGAGGGGCGAATAATATTGCCAGAACCATAGAATTGATTCAAAAAGTAATGGAGGATAGTGGAAGTGACTTTATTTTTACCATTGCTCCGAATAAAAATTCTTTATACGGAGAGTATATGCCGGATAATATCAGAAAATTTTCAAACAGTAAAAATTATAATCTCGTAAAAGAGGTAATGAAAAATTACAAAATCAATTATTTTGATTTGTTTCAGTTTCTTGGCGAAAAAGATGAGGTATTGTACTGTAAAACAGATTCTCACTGGAATAATAAGGGAGCTGCCATAACCTGTACAGAATTAATGCATAGGTTAAATAAGCGGGGAACCGACTATAATGAAATAAAACCGGAAAAGAAGTTTGATTATGTAGGGGATTTAGAGGAAATGTTATTTCCGGGCAGAACCAAGCCGGCAGAGGACAATTTCTATTTTGGAAATGAAAAAGATATTCATTATACATCTCTGTTCAAGGATGTGGAAGCAGTCTCCGTGGCAACCCAAAACACTGATAAAGAAGATGAAATAATGATGTTTCGGGATTCTTTCGGGAATGCAATTATCCCATATATTGCAAATGAATATCAGACATGTACGTTTTCCAAAGCAATGCCATATAATTTGACCATAGCACAGCTCAAAGGTGTAGATGATGTGGTGATTGAAATTGTAGAGAGGCATTTGGATATGTTATGTAACGATGTACCTGTTATACAGATGCCGGAGAATAACAGTATAAAAATAAACCACCCGATAAGGGATTTGCAGGGAGATTTGAAAATAGAGGAGCAGGAGGAGCAGTATTTTATTACCGGACATATACCGAAAAAATATGTTAGTGACAATTCATTAATATATGTTATAATGAACGGTGGTGTTTATGAAGCATTTCCATGCAGCTGTGATGGGAAATACCATGATTATTCTTTTGGTCTTTATGTAGAAAAAACAGAAGACATTAACGATATTAAAATCGCAGTGAAACGAGATGGAAAAATTCATATTACAGAAAATAAAATAAAATAGAAAAGAAACGAAGGAGAACAAAATGAAAAAAAATTTTTTGATGGTTATAATGGTTGCCGGAATGTCATTGATGTTATTTGCCTGTGGAAGTGATGCAAATACAGAGACTACATCCCAGACCGCAACAGAGAAAACAACAGAGTTGAGCGCCACAACACAAGAAGTTACAACCGTGGAGGAGACTACAAAAAAGAAAAAGAATAAAAAGAAAAAAGAAGAGACAACGCAGGAAACAACAACTGCGCCGGAGACGACAACACAGACTCCTACCACAGAAGCCGTTACAAAAAAAGCAAAAAAGACAACAAAGAAAAAATCAAAGACAACAAAGAAAAAGTCAAAAAAAGTTACAAAGAAGACTGCAAAAAATACAAAGAAAGCATCAGAGTCAAATACTTCAAGCAAGTCAACCGCCAAGAAGTATGTAGGTAAATCGATTGATTCTCTGGTAGCGGCTGTAGGAAAATACAAAACCAGTGAGAAAGCACCAAGCTGTCTTTATGAAGGAGAAAAGGACGGTCTTTTCTACTGGAAAGATTTTACAGTATCAGCACATACGAAAAAGGGTAAATGGATTATTGACAGCGTAAATTAGGAGGAAACAAATGAAACAGAACATGTTAAGGCTCATCGGAAGTATCACAGTGCTGACATTGTGCATTTTAATATCGGCGGCATCTTATAAGGTTCATGCCGAGGAAGTGACAGCAGGTGCGCCGGAAACAGGAGGGGAAGCATATACTACAGAGCAGTCCGAGCCGGAAGAAAGCACGACAGCTCCTGAAACTACCACAACAGTTTCTGAAACTACTCCGGAAGCAACATCTACTCCGACAGATGATAAACCATCTGCAGGGAAAAAGGAAAATGGCAAATGGGTTAAATCCAAAAAAGGATATAAATACAGATATAGTAATGGAAAATATGCAGGGTATGGAATCATTACCGTAAAGAAATCAAAGTATTTTATCAATAAAAAAGGCTATAGAACCAAAGGAATTATTACTTATAAAGGGGTAAAATATTACTTTTCAAAGAAAAGCGGAAAGATGTATACCGGCAAAAAAATTATTACTTATAAGAAAAATAAGTATTATGTTGTAAAAGGAAAAGTTGCTGTCGGACTCAAAAAAATAAAAAAGAAATATTATTATTTTTCCAAAAAAACAGGAAAAATGAAAAAAAATAAACTAATTAAAGTAAAAAATACTTATTACTATTTTGGAAAATCCGGAAAGGGCGTTAAAAAAACGGCTGCACAGGCATATGCTATTAAACTGATAGAAAGATTATGCAGTAAGAAAGACTCGAGTCAGGAAAAACTCCGAAAAGGATTTTTATATATGGTTCGTAATTACTATTATGCCATAAAACCGGGATTCGTTGCACCCGCAAGCTCCACGTGGGTTGAAAGTTTTGCGTATAATATTTATACAACCCATTCAGGAAGATGCTATAGTTTTGCAGCAGCTTTTGGAGTTTATGCCAGAGAAGTAGGATATACAGCAAAAGTTATCAATGCTTCAACGCATGGAATTAACGGTGGCTATGTTCCACATGCATGGGTTGAGGTTATACAGGGCGGTTATACATATATCTATGATCCGGAACTGGCATATCAGACCGGAAATGTAAGTTCTTATTATAAGCGCACATATGCTTCAACAGGGGCAAGGTATCGAAAATAATGTATGATTTTCTAATTAATGTTAAGAATAATAACAAGAAAAAAATGGTTATTATCATAACATTAAGGAGAATTATATGAAAGATAAAATATTTGGCGTTTTACAGAGAGTTGGAAGAAGTTTTATGCTTCCAATTGCCATATTACCGGTGGCAGGTTTGCTGTTGGGAATTGGCGGTTCATTTACCAATGAAACAACGTTGAAAACTTATGGATTAGAAAACATTATGGGAAGCGGAACAATATTTCATGCAATTTTTCAGGTAATGAATGATGCAGGAAATATTGTTTTTGCTAATTTACCCATTTTGTTTGCAATTGGAGTGGCTATTGGTATGGCAAAGAAAGAGAAAGAAGTTGCTGCTCTTTCTTCCGTAATTGCATTCTTTATTATGCATGCCTCCATAAGTGCTCTTATTACCATAAACGGTGGACCGGAGAATATGCTGCAGGGCGCCGTGGCAGATGTGTGCGGTATTACTTCACTTCAAATGGGAGTATTCGGCGGCATTATTGTAGGTCTTGGAACAGCAGCCCTTCATAATCGGTTTTATAAGATTGAGCTGCCACAGGTATTGTCTTTTTTTGGAGGAACCAGATTTGTTCCGATTATCAGCGCACTGGTATATACACTGGTTGGAATTGCGATGTTCTTTATCTGGCCGGCTGTACAGGCAGGAATTAACGCTGTAGGAGATGTGGTTTTAAATTCCGGATATGTTGGAACATGGGTTTATGGTTTTATGGAACGTTTATTGATTCCATTTGGACTTCACCATGTATTTTATATTCCGTTCTGGCAGACTGCCGTAGGCGGAACAATGGAAGTTGGAGGCAAATTAATTGAAGGTGCGCAGAATATCTTCTTTGCCCAACTGGCAGATCCTACGGTAAAGGAATTTGCAGTGTCTGCAACAAGATTTATGTCAGGTAAATTCCCATTGATGATATTTGGTCTGCCCGGAGCTGCGCTTGCAATGTATCGGACAGCACAGCCGGGAAAAAGAAAATTAGTATCCGGTCTACTGTTATCAGCAGCACTCACTTCGATGCTGACCGGTATCACCGAACCATTAGAGTTTACATTTTTATTTGTAGCCCCTTTATTATATGGTATTCACTGTGTATTTGCAGGTCTTGCCTATGCTCTGATGCATTTTTTTGGCGTAGGAGTGGGAATGACATTCTCGGGCGGACTTATTGACCTGTTCCTGTTTGGTATCTTACAGGGCAATGCGAAAACACACTGGATATGGGTGGTAGTTGTAGGTATTTTCTATTTTATTGTGTACTACTTCTTATTCAGTTTCTTAATTAAAAAGCTGAACCTTAGAACACCGGGAAGATTTGACGAAGACGAAGTAAAACTTTATGGTAGAAGTGATGTGGAAGCAAAAAAACAGGCAGATGCAAATGTGCCTGTTGTGGATGAAATATCTGCCGGTATCTGCGAGGGATTAGGCGGAAAAGAAAATATTTCCGATGTAGACTGTTGTGCTACAAGACTGCGAATTACAGTTCATGATTCTACGCTGGTTAATGATTCCAGATTGAGGCTCACGGGAGCATCCGGTGTAGTGCATAAGGGAAATGGCGTACAGATTATTTATGGACCAAAGGTTACGGTCATTAAATCAAACCTTGAGGATTATCTGGAAACACAACCGGCGAGACAAAAGCAGACCGGAAAAAATATAGAAAGACAAACAGATACCGAAAAAAGACAAGAGCATCAGAAATTACAAAAAAGCAGTGAGGAAAAAGACGAAAAGAAGCAGGATAACAGAAAAATCCGGGAAACAATTATGATTGCAAGTCCTATTACCGGAACAGCGGATGAATTGGAAAATGCACCGGATGAAGCATTTGCCGGAAAGATGATGGGTGATGGCGCCATTGTGACGCCGAAAGAACCGATTGTTATGGCTCCGGCAGATGGAGTGATAAGTTTTGTTTTTGATACAAAACATGCTGTAGGAATTCATACAGATTCAGGGCTTGACATCATTATCCATGTGGGAATTGATACAGTAAAACTGAATGGAAAAGGATTTGAAGTTTATGTCAGGGAAGGAGATATTGTAAAAAAAGGTGACAATATTATGAAATTAGATTTGAAATATCTAAATAGTAATGCACCTTCCATGGTATCACCGGTACTCTGTACGGAAATGAAGGACAACCAGCGGATACGTTTGCTGACAAAAGGTGAAATTCATGCAGGAGAAGAATTGTTTGCAGTAGACATCTTTGAATAAATCATTCACCACTCCTTATATCACAGTGTCATAGGGAGGAAAATATTAAAAAAGTGTTAAGCGTTTGAAAAATATCATAATTTATATTGATTATTGATACCCTGTCTTTTAAAATAGATAGGGTATCTTATTTATTTTGAAAGGCAGAAAGGGAATGACGAAGTTTTTTGTTAAAAAGCCGTTTTTTGTTGTAGTAGCGGTTATTATTATATTAATCATAGGTGGAGTAAGTCTTAGCAATATGAACACAGACTTAATGCCGGATATGGAAGTCCCATATATGATGGTAATTACAACAGAACCGGGAGCGTCGCCGAATAAGGTTGAGAGTGATGTCACCAAACCTTTAGAAAGTGCTCTGGGTACTGTTAGTGGTGTGGAAAATATCATTAGCCGTTCTGCCAATAATTACAGCATGGTTATGATAGAGTTTGTGGATGACATAGATATGAATTCGGCATTGGTTCGCGTATCCAAGGTGATTGATACTACGGAACTGCCGGAGGAATGTGGGAAACCAAACCTGATGGAAGTCAGCATGGATATGATGGCTACCATGTATGTAGGGGTCGATTATAAAGGAAAGGATATTAAAGAACTTTCAGATTTTACTACAAAAACGCTTAAACCATATATTGAAAGACAGGGTGGTGTTGCAAGTATTACCGCCATGGGGCTGACTACAGATTCTATTGAAGTAAAGCTGAATCAGGATAAAATAGATAAAATTAATGACAGAATATTAGGAAAAACAAACAGCAGACTTGCTGATGCCAGCGCCCAGATTGAGGAAGCAGAGCAGAAAATCCAAAAGGGAGAAGAGCAGTTAAACATTCAGAAGAGTCAGTTAGAAAATCAACAGAAAAGTACAAATAAACAGCTGGCAGATGCTCAGGTAAAACTGGAGCAGGCACAGATGACAAAGGCTGCCTATGAGGCAAACCTAAATAGTTTAAAGGCAAGCCAAAGTGCTTTACAGGCGGAACAGAAAGCGTATAAAGACGCCAAACTGGAAGAGGCATATAAAAAGGCAGATAAAATGTTTGAAACATTTCATAGCCAGATGGGGACGGTGGCAAAACTTGCGGGAGTTACCATTCCGGACAGCGTAGAAGATGCCGTCAATCATAAAGAAATATTTAATGATTTTATTCAGTGGATTAAAAAACTCGGATATGAAGAACAGGTAAAGAATATTTCCTATGAAAATTTACAGAAGATGCATAATGCAGTAAAAATCCGTATGCCGCAAATTAATACGGAGCTGGCAAATCTCAAAATAAAAATAGCAGCAGCAGAGGCAGTAGTCAGCAAGATTAACAAACAAATGGAGGGGATGGATGACAAACAGTCCACAGCTATTGCAGGAGGTTATTCTGCGGCTGCAGGATTTGGAGCAGGTCAGGCACAGATGTCCTCCGCCCGCTCACAATTAGAAAAATCAAAACAGGAATTGGAAGAATCCAAAGATAAGTTAAAGGATTCCAGAGAAGCAGCCATTGAGAATGCCAATATAGATGCATTGCTTTCTCTTGATACTTTGTCTCAATTAATATATGCACAAAACTTTTCTATGCCGGCGGGATATATAGATGATAAAGAGGATAACCAGTGGCTGGTAGATATAGGAGACAGTTATACAAATAAAAAGCAGTTATCTTCCATGGTTTTAACAAAGGTGCCGGGAATAGGAAAAATAAAACTGTCAGATGTAGCGGATGTAACTATCGTGGACAATGCAGGTGAGAGCTATTCCAAGATTGATGGCAATCCGGCAGTTCTTCTGGCAATTTATAAATCCAGTACAGCGAATACGAGCGCAGTAGCTGATAATGTTTCCGAGGCAATGAAAGAATTAGAAGATAAGTATAATGGACTTTCCTGCACTTCGTTAATGGATCAGAGCGATTATATTAATATCATAGTTAAAACCGTGCTGCAGAGTATGTTACTCGGCGCCATTCTTGCAATACTTGTACTGGCGCTGTTTTTAAAGGATGTGAAACCTACGCTTATTGTGGCGTTCAGTATTCCTTTTAGTGTACTGTTTGCCATTATTATCATGTATTTTACAGGTATTACTTTAAATGTGATGTCTCTGGCAGGCTTGTGCCTTGGTATCGGAATGCTGGTGGATAATTCCATTGTAGTAATGGAAAATATCTACAGATTAAAAAATATGGGAGTTTCTGCACCCCGCGCGGCAGTGCAGGGAACAAAGCAGGTGGCAGCTCCTATTATTGCATCTACCCTCACAACCATTTGTGTATTTTTCCCAATGGTATATATCACGGGGACTGTCAGTGATTTGCTGATTCCGTTTGCGTTTACAATGACATATACACTGATGGCATCATTGATTGTTGCCCTGACTGTTGTTCCAACCATAGGGGCATCTGTTTTAAAAGATGCAAAAGAAAAACAGCATAAGATATTTGATAAAGTGAAAGAAACCTATGGAACTGTACTGGAAAAATGTTTACGCCATAAATCAATTTCACTGCTTGTTGCCATTGTACTGTTGGCAATCTGTGTTTTTCAGGTATTCAGAACAGGACTGGTTATGATGGATGATATGGTTAGTAATCATATTTCTGTCAGTCTGGAAATGGAAGAGGATACCGACAAAGACAGTGCCTACAAGACCGCTGATAAAGTAATGGAAGCTATAATGAAGGCAGATGGTGTAAAAAAAGTAGGCGCAATGGATGGAAATGCAGGAGTTTCTTCCGGACTTACGGGCAATGCTACAGATTACTACAGCAATTTTACATTTCAGGTGATTGCAGATGATGATATGTCTACAACAAATGATTATAAAAAGATAATAAAGAATATAGAGCAAAATACAAAGAACATTAAATGTAAGGAACTAAACGTATCTTCTTCTGCCTTTGGCGGGATGAGCAGAATGATGAGTCAGGGTTTAGAGGTTCGTGTGTATGGAGAAAATCAGCAGAAGCTTATAGAAATCAGCAAGGATGTTATGAAGATGATGTCCGGGATAGATGGAACGCAGAATGTGGATAATGGGATTGCAGATGATGATAAACAGCTTCATTTAACGATTGATAAAAATAAAGCGGCAGAATACGGACTGACAGTAGTGCAAATCTATCAACAGATGTCAGAAAAAATAACGACTGAGAAGACTTCCATATCGCTCACATCAGGCAACAGGGAGTATAATGTAAATATCGTGAATGATAACAACAAACCCGCTTATGAAAATCTTTTAAAAACAACAATTAAGGCAACGACAAAAGATAGTAATGGAAATGATGTAACAAAAAAATATAAATTATCCAAGTTTGCAAAGGTAACAGAGCAGGAAGCCTTAAAACAGATTTCCAGAGAAAATCAGGCAGATTATATATCCATTACAGCAGAAGTAAAAGAGGGATATAATGCAACGCTGCTTTCCAGAGACCTTGAGAAAAAACTGAATACATATAAGATACCGTCAGGATACACAGCGGAAATTCAGGGAGAGTCTGAACAGGTAATGGAAATGGTAAACCAGCTGCTTCTTGCATTGCTATTAGGATTCTTTTTAGTATATCTGGTTATGGTGGCACAATTCCAGAGCCTGTTATCACCATTTATTATTATATTTACCATTCCATTGGCATTTACAGGCGGTATGATTGGACTTATGATATTCGGTCAGCAGATTTCTGCCATGGCGCTGATGGGATTTATGATACTGATGGGTACGGTAGTTAATAATGGTATTGTGTTTGTTGATTATGTCAATAAGTTGAGAATTAAAGGGGTAGAAAAACGGACAGCATTGATAGCTGCCGGAAAGACACGTATGCGTCCGATTTTTATGACAGCCATTACAACCATTTTGTCTATGAGCGTTATGGTATTTTCACAGGATGCAGGGAATGCAATGCAAAAAAGCATGGCAATTGTAGTAAGTTTCGGGCTTCTCTATGCCACATTTATGACATTGTTTATTGTACCTGTTCTCTATGATATTCTATACCGCAAACGACCAAAAGTGATAGATGTGGGTGATGACAATTTAGACGAGGTGCCGGATGAGACCGCAGATTTACTGAAAGAATTGGAGAAGCCTGATTCGGACATTAGTGTACTGTGATAGAATAAATTTGTTGTAAAAAGGAGGAGACAGAATGTTATCACTAATCATTGAAATACTGAAAGTGATTTTTTTAGGAATTGTAGAGGGGATTACAGAGTGGCTGCCAATCAGCAGTACAGGACATATGCTTCTGGTAGATGAATTTATACAGCTGAATGCCAGCGAAGAGTTTAAGGAAATGTTTTTTTTCGTAATCCAGCTGGGAGCAATCCTTGCGGTTGTTGCTATGTTCTGGAATAAAATGTGGCCCTTCAAAAAGAAAGGAACAGACGACGGGATTCATCCGGTTAATTCTGTGATAAAAAAAGATATTATTAATCTCTGGTTTAAAGTAGTAGTGGCGTGTATTCCGGGTGCTGTTGTCACAATACTGTTTGATGATTATATTGAAAAGTATCTGCATACTCCCGTAGTTATTGCGCTTACTTTAATCTTCTATGGTATTGCATTTATTATTATTGAAAGATGGAATAAAAAACGGACATCAAAAGTGTCGAGTTTAACAGACATTACATATAAGACTGCATTTCTTATCGGGTTATTTCAGGTATTATCTATTATTCCCGGAACTTCACGCTCCGGTGCCACTATCATTGGCGCATTATTAATTGGTGTATCCAGAGTTGCGGCGGCTGAATTTACGTTTTTCCTTGCCGTACCTGTTATGTTTGGTATGAGTGCGTTAAAAATGTTAAAATTGGGATTTGCGATGAGTCCGGAAGAATTCTTTTTGTTAATTATTGGAATGGTTGTAGCCTTCTTTGTTTCCGTATTGGTTATTAAGTTTCTGATGGATTATATTAAAAAGCATGATTTTCAGGTGTTTGGATGGTACAGAATTATTCTTGGAATTTTAGTTCTGATATATTTTATAGGGGTTAATAATTTTTAAAAATTTTTTGTGAATTATATTAAGTGTGATGTATTTCACTATACTGTTTTCAGAGATTTGCTCTGTATATTATCATGAATAGAGTATGAATATAATAAGACCCACAGGAGAAAATAAAATTTATAAGAGGGTTCAGGGGAGATACATGATAGAAAATAAAAATAGTTGTTCCGGGGCAGTAAATATTACAGATACAAAATATCAAAAAAAGGATAGCGATTGTAAACAGGACAAGGCTGCAATCCGTAGAAGGCGGATTATCAGTATTGCAGGACTGATTATATTTTTAGCGCTTTCTGCTGCCATATCCCTGCCCGTTTTAAAATATCTAAAAGAACCTGACACGTTTCAAGAATTGGTTGCAGGTTTTGGCATGTGGGGATGGCTGGTATGTATTGGTGCCATGGCGTTACAAATTATTATAGCGATTATTCCCGGCGGAGCCATTGAAATTGGCGCCGGATATGCTTTTGGAACAGTGGAAGCGACCATACTTTGTACGATTGGTTCAATTATAGGATGCACGATTGTCTATTGGCTTGTAAAAGCCTTTGGAATAAAATTTGTTGAAGCATTCTTCCCTATAGAAAAAATACAGAATCTGAAATTTTTACAAAATGGGAAAAAACGTGATATTTTTGCATTTATTATATTCTTAATTCCCGGAATGCCAAAGGATTTAATATCATATTTTATGGGATTTACAAATATAAAATTGTCCAGATGGCTGGTAATATCCACAACAGCAAGATTACCGGCAGTTATTGTTTCAGCTATGGGCGGTCATGCATTGGGAAAAGGTCAGTATTTGGCAGCTTTGATTGTACTGGCTGTGATTGTGGGTATCAGCATTATCGGAACCATCGGATACAAAATATTATGCAAAAATCATAATAAAAAAGAAAAGAAATAGAACATCGGATTTTATCGGGATATAAATGGGACTGTAAAAAAGTCCCCGGCTAGCAGAACCTGCATCCGCATTAGCGGATGCAGGTTCTGTCTCTTTATATTCATTGATTTCAGTGTAAGTTCTAAAATTACACCTTTCATTTTCTGAATAGTCTTTTGTAAGCTTTATTCTCCTGTCATATTTATAATTTACATATATTAGTATTTTATAATTTTATATAGATATGTAATATATTTTCACTTGCTATGAATTTCCCAAGAATTTACATATAGACTTGTGTAGTTTTGTAAACAATATATGTAATAGATTCTCCTCCACCATGAATATTCCAAAAATTTACATATATATTTGGTTTGTTTTGCAAAGAATATATGTAATTGATTCCCACCCATCATGAATTTTCCAAGAATTTACATATATATCTGGCTTGTTTAGTGGAGAATATATGTAATAGATTCCCACCCACCATGGATTCCCATAGAATTTTCACATATATCTGGCAGCTTGACAAAAACTTTTTTACAGTCCCATTTTTTGTTAATAAAATATTATATTATTTTTTAATATTATATGTTATTATTTACTGTAAGGTAAGAAGGAAAACGGAAACAAATGACTTGATTTAACAGGAGGTAAAAATGAAAGGGTTTTTAAAAAAGACAGTTGTTGCAGCATTGGTATTGTCTCTATGTGTTATTCCTGTAGACATGGGGAATACTACGCAAGTCAAAGCAAAACAGCTGGGAAGTCTTGCGGATGAGGTGACAGGAACATGGTCGTATATGGCTGGAGATAGAGAAGTCGTACAGACCAATAAAATGTTGTTGGATAAACTGCCAACCAAAGCAAATAAGGGAAAATACAGATTTACAACGGACAATTATGATGCAAATAATGGGGCTGTAGATATTGGTGGATTTTCAACATCCATGTTGTGGAATTACAGCACTTCAGCATTTGGTGACTGTGTATATGCCATACCAATGGCTTACTGTGGAACAGCAAAAGGTATGTACATATCAAAACCATCAACAATATTAGACAAGCAGTCAACCACGCAGACATTAATGATGTCTATGAATAATCAGGGCACCATGTCAGATTTGATTGTCGGCACCGGTTATGAATTTTCATCAACCAAGGTAGATAAATCTGATGAGTGGTCCACAGATGTGGTTATGGAGAACCGGACAGATGCTTCGAAATATATGAAAATTAGTATGGTTCAGGGAAGTCCGTTTGCATATTTTCAGGCAAAGGGAGATACAAAGCTGACCATTGAGAGGACACGTACACTGCCTAGTGATATTGTTTATTATGATGGTTCATCTGTCAAAGATTCTACAATGCTTATTGTGAGAGTTTATGATAATGCAGATTTGGTATCCGGTCATAGTGATTATGATTATTATGCGATATATCTGCCAAAAGGAGCGAATACAAATCAGGCAGATGGAACAGCGAAATATGTTGACAACCGCATGGGAGATTTAACAGTTTCATTTCCAAGCGAGGAAAAAGCATATATGTCCATTGCATGGCTTTGTGAGTCCAATGGACAAAATGATGCAGCTGCAAAGACGATAGCAGAAGCATATAAACCGTATGCATATAATTTTATTACAGATACAAAGACGTCCTTTACATATAAAAATGGAATTGTACAAACGACATATCATTACAGTATTGACAAAAAGGCTGAAAGTACAGCCGATGGAACCGTTATGGGTATTTTGCCGCATCAGTATAAACATATGAGTGACTATACATACCTTTCCAATACTGCAAGAACTATCCGTGGCACAATGAAATTTTTAACAGGTGATACATATCAGACCACGTTAAAGTTTGGAGGAATTCTGCCTTCCCTTCCGGGAATTGAAGATACGGATAAAGCTGCCCTGCAGGAATATGTAGATATATTTATGGAAAAATACGGACCGACACAAGAGGGCGCTCTTACAAAAGAAAAGTATGATGTAAATACATATGATACCGGAAAGAAATTAAATCGTGCAGTTCAGGCAATGGAAGCTGCAGAGGAATGTGGAGACACAGCGGCAGCTGACAAACTGTTGAAGGCAATTGAAAATGAACTGGCAGACTGGTTTACAGCAGATGGCAGCAATGATGATAAGTATTTTTACTATGACAAAAATACAGGCTGTTTATTCGGTTTTCCACAGGCATATTATACCGTAGATGGAATGACGGATCATCATTTCCACTATGGATACTTTATAAATGCATCTGCACAGGTAGCAATGAGGGACCCGGAGTTTATCAGACAGTACAGCAACGTCATTGATGAAATTATCGGAGATGTGGCTACCTATAAGGAGAACTCCAGTGATTCCCGGTATCCGTTTTTAAGATATTTTTCAACTTATGAAGGACATTCATGGGCATCAGGTCATGCAAACTTTGGTGATGGAAATAATCAGGAATCCAGTTCAGAGGCAATCAATGCATGGGCAGGTTTAATTCTTTACGGACAGGCAATGGGAGATGAAGAATTGACAGCTCTTGGTGTTTATTTGTACGAGACTGAAGTATCTTCTGTAAATTGCTATTGGTTTGATATTGATGGAGATGTATTAGATTCAAAATACACAGAAGGTACCGGGGAAAATGCAAAATATATTCAGGCTGCTATGGTCTGGGGAGGAAAATATACATATTCCACATGGTGGACAGATGAGCCGCTGCAAGTGCAGGGAATTAATATTCTTCCAATGACAGCCGCATCTTTCTATGCTTCCAGAAACAAAGAATATATTCTGAATAACTGGAAGAGCGCAGTTAGAAATGAAAACAGCTATGCGGGAATGTCAGAGAAGGTTCTCACCCGTTGGAATGAAATATGGAGTGAGTATTTAGCGATGGCTGACCCTGAACAGGCAATGCAATACTTTAATGACCAGTGTGAACCTGAAGCAGGAGAATCGAAGGCTCATGCATATCATTGGATTATGGCAATGGAAAAAGCAGGGACTCCGGTTTTGGATGTAACCAGTGACAATCCTTTAGCCTGCGCATTCAAAAACGAAGCAGATGAAATGACATATGTAGTTTATAATGCATCCGATGAGGAAAAAACAGTTACATTTTCAGATGGAGCAGAAGTAACAGCAAAGCCTCATTCGATGTCCACCGTGGGAGATAGTCAGGTATCCTCAAAGGCTTCATACAAGATAGAGCATTATCTATCCGATGGACATGGTGGTTATAATTTGGTCAATACACAGACAAAGAGTGCAAAGATAGGTACAGAGGTAACAGCACAGGCACAGGAATATGCAGGTTATAAATTAAATCCTGCAGCCGACGGTACAATAGACCATGGAGTAGTATTGGAAAATGGAAGTTTAGTATTGAGACTCTATTATGATGTTTCAGAAATTAAAACTACGGTTGCTTACGAAGATGATAAGCAATATGATTCCTTGGGAAATTCCAATGGCTATTCCTTATCCTATACTATCTTGAGGGATGATTTTGAAACAAGAATAGAGTTGATGGATGGTAATGATACATTTCGTATGGTATATCCCGGAACGTTTAACGCAGCAAATACTACCGCTTATTTGAATAAAGAACCGGCTACTTCACAGCAGGGTGTATTTAGTTTTTCAGTGAAAAATACATTACAACCGGATACCTATAATACAGTGAAGTTAGTCAGTGGTGAAAAACAGGTATATGTCCTGATAAAATATGGGAATCCAACGGAAGCTCCGGACACTTCTGATTTTGAAAGTAATGTGCCTGTCACAACGCCGGAGCCGGGAAAACCGACAGATGCTCTGGGATTAATTGTGGGCAATCCAAGCGATAATGTTATTTCAGTAACATTTAGGTCTACAGATGAACAGGATGAAAAAGGGCAGGTTTACAATATTTATGTGGATGACACATTAAAAATGTCAGGTGTAGCGTCTGGAACATACAATATTGAAGACATTGCAATAGGAAATCATACAGTAACAGTCAAAGCATTTCTAAATGGATATGAGACGGAAGGTATATCAGCAGTTATTAAAGTTTCAGGAGCGACCACCACAAAAACGCCTGTCAGTGTATCGGCAACGACTCCGACAGAAACGGATAAAAGTGATACACCTACGGATACTACAACACCAAAGGGCTCACAGAATACTACAACACCAAAGGATTTACAGGAGACTGTGACACCGGAAGATTTGCAGAATACTACAACATCAAAGGATTTACAGGATACGACAAAGCCAAATGGTACGACACCGAAGACGACAGCCAAAAAAGTAACTGTTAAGAGAGCAAAAATAAAGAAAGCAAGTAAGGTATCCCGGAAGAGAATCAAGCTGACATTCAAAAAAATAAAAGGTATCAAAGGGTATCAGATTAAGATTTCCAAGACGAGAAAATTTAAGAGAAAATATACAGTAAAATGTATTGTGAAAAAGAATAAAAAAGTATATAGAATTAAATTTAAGTCGAAGAAAATAGGAAAGGCTAAAAAATTATACGTTAAGGCAAGAGCTTATAAATTCGTAAAAGGCAGAAAAGTTTATGGAAGATGGAGTAAGCGCAAAACGGTGAAACGGAAAAAGAAAAAATAACCCCGGATATTTTTTATCGGATTCTTTCTGTATAGACCATTGTGTTTTGAATTATATTTTTTAGAAATGTCCATAAAATAAATGATGGAAGAAAAATTATAAATGTAAAATCAGATTGGAAAATATTGTGAAAGGAGAAGGTTATTGTTTTTACAGTAACAGATAGAAAATGAGAAAAACAAAGATTGTGTGTACATTAGGACCGGCTACGGACAACGATACAGTGCTGGAACAGTTGATTATAAATGGAATGGATGTGGCGAGATGTAACTTTTCCCATGGAACGCATGATGATCATAAAAGGAGAATGGACAAGATCAAAGAGATAAGAGAAAAATGCGACAAGCCGGTTGCTATTTTACTGGATACAAGGGGACCGGAAATCAGAACCGGAGATTTTGAAAATGGAAAAGTTTATGTGAAAGCAGGACAGACGTTTACGCTGGTGCAGGACAAAAGTTTTCCCGGCAACGATAAAAAAGCCGGAATTACCTTTCCGGAGCTTTATCATGATATAAAGATAGGCACGGTTATTTTAATCGATGACGGACTGATTAAAATGGAAGTAGAGAAAATTGATGGGACGGATATTATATGCCGGGTGAAAAATGACGGAAAAATATCTAACCATAAAGGAGTCAATGTTCCCGATGTTCATATTAATATGCCTTATATGAGCAAACAGGATAAAGAGGATATTCTGTTTGGCATTGAGCAGGATGTGGATTATATTGCAGCCTCCTTTACCCGAACCGCAGAAGATGTAAGGGAATTGCGGCAGTTTCTCAATGACAATGGTGGAGGCGACATTCATATTATTGCAAAGATAGAAAACAGTGAAGGCATTTTAAATGTGGATGAAATTATTGAAGCGGCAGACGCAGTTATGGTAGCCCGCGGGGATATGGGTGTGGAACTTCCGGAAGAAGAGGTTCCAATTATTCAAAAAATGATTATTAAAAAAGTTTATGAGGCAGGAAAACAGGTTATTATTGCTACACAGATGTTAGAATCAATGATTACCAATCCCCGACCGACCAGAGCCGAGACAACGGATGTGGCAAATGCTATTTATGATGGAACAAGCGCCATCATGCTGTCCGGTGAGACAGCAGCAGGGAAATATCCGGTTGAAGCAGTAAAGATGATGGCAAAAATTGCAGAACGCACGGAGATGGATATTGATTACAGGCGAAGATTCTATAATAATTACAGGGAACACAGAAGCGATATTACGGAAGCTGTTTGTCATGCGACCTGTATGACCGCTTATGATTTAGGAGCAAGGACCATTCTTACCGTTACAAAATCAGGAAGGTCTGCAAAGATGATTTCCAAATACAGACCGGATTGTATGATTATTGCAGGCAGTACGGAGAGGAAAGTTGTCCGTCAGTTAAATATGTCATGGGGAGTAGCTCCGGTACTAATTAAGGAGAAAGATGATATATTAGAATTGTTTGACTATGCAGTAGATGTCGCACAGGAGAAAGGATTAGTGCAAACGGATGATATTGTTGTCATCACATCAGGAATACCTCTTGGGAAATCCGGAACAACCAATATGATAAAAGTGCACACGGTAAAGTAAAAAGCAGGGGAATAGAAACGTATTTTTGGTTGACAGACTAAGATGTAAAATGTTAAAGTAAATGTAATAAGGCTTATGGTAAGTGCCATAAGTCTTTGTTATGTGGACGGATTGTGTATAGACAAACTTCCCACGTATACAGAACTTTCCGTTGAAAGGAGGTATATGAAAGTGGAAGAAAAAATTTTTGAAGAAAAAGATTACAATCAAAATATTTCGAAGGAAAAAGAGCCGGAAGCAGCAGTTTCAGAAACTTTGGAAAAAAACAGTGAATCAATGGAACATGAGATTCCGGAAAGGGCAAACTATGCCGAAGAGCTTTTTGATATTATCCGCAGTGACGAACCTTCTTTAAGTAAGCTGGACAAACTGGATGACTATCATGATAATGATATTGCAGCTGCTTTAGAGTATCTGGAGAGTGAAGAAAGGCGTAGATTATATTCACTTTTGGGAGTGGATAAGGTATCAGATATTTTTTCATATATTGATGACCCGGCAGAGTACATTGAAGAATTAGAACCGGAAGTTGCTGCCAGAATCCTTGGAAATATGGAAGCTGATGATGCGGTAGATATTCTGGAAGAATTAGAGGACGATACCAGTCATGAACTGATTGAATTAATTGACGAAGAAGCAAAGAAAGATATTGATTTGATTCAGTCATATGACGAAGATGAGATTGGAAGCAAAATGACTACCAATTATGTCAGCCTGACGCTTGATCTGACCATTAAGCAGGCGATGAAAAGGCTGGTAGAGCAGGCTGCCGACAATGATAATATTACTACGTTATATGTCAAGAAAGAAGATGGAACATTTTATGGCGCCATTGATTTAAAAGATTTGATTGTGGCAAGAGAGTATGTGGAATTAGAGTCGCTCGTTACCACATCCTATCCTTATGTACACGATCATGAGACTGTAGACGATTGTATTGAGGAATTGAAAGATTATTCTGAAGATTCCATACCAGTACTTGATAAAGACATGCATATTCTTGGCGTTATTACTTCTCAAGACCTGATTGAGGTGGTAGATGAGGAAATGGGTGAAGATTATGCAAAACTGGCTGGTCTTGCCGCAGAAGAAGAATTAGAAGAGCCATTAGGACAAAGCCTGAAAAAGAGAGTACCATGGCTGCTTGTATTATTAATGCTTGGAATGCTGGTTTCCTCTGTGATTAACATGTTTGAGACAGTTATTGTAGGACTTCCGATTATTGTTACTTTCCAGTCGGTAATTTTAGGTATGTCAGGAAATGTAGGAACACAGTCTTTAGCGGTTACGATTAGAGTTTTAATGGACGAGGAATTAGAGTTTAAAGAAAAAGCGGGCTTTGTATTTAAAGAAATCCGTGTAGGTCTTTGTAATGGTCTGATTGTGGGCGGTATCTCTGTTGTCTTTACCGGTTTGTTTATCTGGTTTGCCAGAGGAGTGTCCATCAATACCGCTTTTGCAATATCAGGCTGTATCGGAGGGGCGCTAGCCCTTGCCATGCTCATATCCAGTTTTGTAGGAACCATTATACCCATTGTATTAGACAAGATTGGATTTGATCCTGCAGTAGCATCCGGACCTTTGATTTCTACAATTAATGATTTGGTCGCTGCTGTTACTTATTATGGTTTTGCATGGCTTTTATTAATTAATATATTAGGACTATAGCACAAGATTACCTTTATCTGTTTCGCTTTATTCCCAGCCGGACAATCGGCCAGATGATACATGCCAGTGCTGTGCCAAATAATGCAGCATATAGTTGTGTGGTTGAATATGTTACGACTGCTAATTTATACATTTTTGGCGCAAGGTCTAAACCAAATGAAGGAAGTACCCATTTGACAATGAAAAGGGTCATAACTGCCCATTTGGCAAAGGACCCTGCCACAAGGCTGGCTGGAAGAAGATTCAGTTCCAGTTTTTTATATCTTACAGCCCATGCAAACAGTATAATAACAATATTGCCAATCATAATAAATGGCAAAATCATAGGTACTGACGCAATGATTGGAGACTGGGTGATAATAAATGAAGTAATTGGCGCTACTGCTGAAAGAATAATACCACTCAGTAATCCACAATAAAGCGTATCAATGATAAGAATCAGATTGATTAATCCGCCTGTAATAGGAATGGTTCCGGGATTTTTAAATAGTTGTACAACCACACAGAGTGCCACCATAATGGCAGTTACTGTTATTGTTCTAGTTCTCATTTTCATTTTCGTATAATTCCTCCTTCGTGATTAAGTGTAAATATCTTAAAAAATCTGAATGTGAAGGCTTTTCAAATTCTGATTCTTCTTTTTGCTTTTCAAGGGCGGCAGTTGCTTTTTTTACATCTGCCAGTACGCCGGCACCGCCCATGCATCCTCCGGGACATGCCATACCTTCTAATAAATAACCATCATAAACACCTGCCTTTGCCAAGGCAAGCATTTTTTTACATTCAGATAAACCTTCTGCCTTGACGGTTTTTACTTCCATGTCAGGTTCAACACAATGAATAGCATTGACAACGGCAGCGGCAACACCGCCACTGGCAGCAAATCCCTTTCCAAGGGAACTGGATGTCTTGATAGGTTCTTCTACTTCTAATTGTTCAAAATTAATATTCCGTGCATCGAAAATACCATTCATTTCCTCAAAAGTTAAAACAAAGTCTATGTCGCTTCTGACAGAAGTACGGCTGGCTTCTAATTTTTTTGCCGCGCAAGGTCCGATAAATACGACCTTACAGTCCGGATGCTGTTTTTTTGTCATACGTCCGGTCAAAACCATAGGAGTCAGTGTCATGGAAATATGTTCGGCATATTCAGGATATGTTTTTTTTGCCATAACAGACCATGCAGGACAGCAGGAGGTGCCAAGCCAAGAGTGTTTTGCAGGAACCTGCTCTAAAAAATCTACAGCTTCCTGTACAGCACACAGGTCGGCGCCGATTGCCACTTCTACCATATCTTCAAAGCCGACTGCTTTTAATGCCGCGCGTACCTGTTCCGGTGTTACGTTTTCACCAAACTGTTTCACAAAGGAAGGTGCAATCGCAGCATATACTGGAGTGTTACTCTTTAAAGCCAGCACTGTCTGAAAAATTTGACTTTTGTCCACTATGGCGCTAAAAGGGCAACTTACTAAACACATACCACAGGATACGCATTGATTATAATCAATATCAGCCCGTCCATATTCATCTGATTTAATCGCATTCATGCCACAGGCAGAAGCACAAGGTCTTTCCTGTTTGATAATGGCATTGTATGGACATGCCTTCAGGCATTTTCCACATTTAATACATTTTTCCTGATGAATTACGGAACGCCCGTTTTCCATATATATAGCATTTTTAGGACATACTTCAATACAAGGATGTTCGATACATCCCTGACAGCCGTTTGTAATCAGTACACGGTTTTCAGGACATGCATGACATGCAAATTTTATAATATTAATCAGTGGCGGGTCATAGTATTTCTCGTCAATTGCAGTCGCATCAATTCCTGCCGATAACGGGGCATGCTCTGACATATTTCTGATAGGAAGCCCCAGCGTTGCACGAAGACGTTCTCCAATCACAGCCCGCTCAAGAAAAATATTATCATAGTTTTTGCCAATTTCACCAGGGATGATTTCGTAGGGAAGATCCTCAATATGGGATAGAGGATAATCTTCATAAGCCATCCTTGCGATTTCGGTAAATACCTTATGCCGTATTTCTGTTTTATTTGAGTATATTCCTCTCATATTTTCTCCATTCTTTTATCTGAAAGATAAATGCTGCAGAGTATAATCATTTTTATAAAGTATAACATAGCAGAGGCGGCAGGCACAAGTGAAAAATAGTTAAAAAATTAACAATCCCATGAGAAAAATAAATTTTTTAGGGAAATTATGACATTTTATTTATTTTATAGTTGAAAAATTTGTATATCAGGTTGTATTATATGTGTTGGCGAGTATGATAATGAATAAAAAATAAGTGCTAAAAAGAGGATTATATAAATGGAAAAAACATATGAGGTTAACAGACAGGAAAATCCTTTGGGAACAGAGCCCATAGGGAAGTTATTGAGAAAATTTGCAGTGCCAAGTATTATTTCAATGCTGGTCATGTCCCTATATAATATTGTAGACCAGATATTTATTGGACAAACAGTAGGAGAACTGGGAAATGCAGCTACTAATGTTGCGTTTCCGCTTACTACACTTTGTATCGCTGCAGCGCTTACTTTTGGAATAGGCGGCGCCTCCGGATTTAATTTAAATCTCGGGGCAGGAGATGATAAGAAAGCACCATATTTTATAGGAAATGGCGCAACAATGATGTTAGGAATCGGCATTATTCTGGCGTTGTTTGCCAGTGTAATGTTAAAACCACTATTATTGTTTTTCGGTTCAACATCAAATATTCTGCCTTATGCGATGGAATATACAAGAATCATTGCCATAGGCTTTCCCATGGCGATTGTTTCTGCCGGCGGTGCACATTTAATCAGAGCAGACGGCAGTCCGAAATTCTCCATGGCATGTAATCTTACCGGCGCAGTGATTAATGTGGTTTTAGATTATCTGTTTGTGCTTGTTTTCGGTTGGGGAATGTCAGGAGCGGCAATAGCTACCATCACAGGTCAGTTCATATCCGCTGTCATGGTTATATGGTATCTGGCGCATTTTAAAACGGTAAAACTCCAAAGAAAACACTTTATACTAAAAGCAAAAATATGTGGAAGAGCCTGTCATCTGGGAATGGCGCAGGGGCTGAATCAGCTGGCAATTATGCTGGTTCAAATTGTTATGAATAAGACATTGACATATTATGGACCGTTAAGTGTGTATGGCGCAGATATTCCTTTAGCGTGTACCGGTATTGTAATGAAAGTCAATCAGGTATATTTTTCCGTATGTATCGGAATTGCGCAGGGAATGCAGCCAATAGCCAGCTTCAATAGGGGTGCAGGTAAATTTGACAGGGTAAAAAAGACCTATCGGCTGGCATTAACTTGTAATACCGTTATTTCCTGTATAGCTTTTGTTGTATTCCAGACGATGCCAAGACAAATTATCAGTATTTTCGGTTCCGGCAGTCCTGAATATTTTCAATTTGCAGAAAATTATTTTCGAATCTTTTTGTTTATGACTTTTTTAAATGGCATACAACCGATTACTTCTACTTTTTGTACGGTTATCGGAGAGCCGAACAAGGGAACGTTTTTATCTCTTACAAGACAGGTGATATGCTTTGTTCCATTGATGCTATTATTCCCATTATTGTTTACCTATTTTCTGGGAGCGTCACATGGAATAGAAGGTGTCATGTATGTGGCGCCCGTCTCTGATTTTATGGCGGCAATGCTGTCGCTGATTGTTATCAGGAGCGTATTCAGGAAACTGACACGGTAGAGAAATAGGAAATTTTTATAGGAAAAAGATAAGATATAATGGCTTTACAGATGGATTTGTACGCTGTTATATCTTATTTTTTTAATTTTTTTTCATTTTATTTGAATTTTTACTGTACAAAACAGAAGATATTGTGTTATAATTCAGAAGGTGAACACAAGATATAGTGTTTTGATAGAAATGTACATATTATGTGAGGCGGTCCGGGTTCAGGACAAGATCATTTTATTTTTATACAAAACAGGTGAAAGTACCTATTATTTATTGTTTTTAAAGGAGAAAAAAGATGGATGTAAAAGTACAGAAAGTTATCAAGAGAAATGGAGAGGAAGTATCATTTGACGTTAATAAAATACTCAATGCTATAAGAGCGGCAAATAACGAGATTGAACCGATTTATAAATTAAATGAATATCAGATTGCAGCAGTCGGAAAAAATGTGACCAGCCAGATTGAGGCTTCACAGCATGCTGTATCAGTGGAGGATATTCAGGATATGGTTGAGCGCGGTATTATGGAGATGCGTGGTTACGAGGTGGCGCAGAAATATGTCAGATACCGTTATGTACGTGAACTGGCACGTAAGTCCAATACGACAGATGAAGGGATTCTTGCTTTAATCGAGCAGTTAAATGAAGAGGTAAAGCAGGAGAACTCCAACAAAAATCCTACGATTAACTCTACCCAGAGAGATTATATGGCAGGAGAAGTCAGCAAAGATTTAACGAAACGTATTTTACTTCCAAAAGAAATTGTAGATGCCCATGAGCAGGGAATTATTCATTTTCATGATTCCGATTATTTTGCACAGAAAGAGCATAATTGCGATTTGATTAATCTGGAGGATATGCTTCAGAATGGCACCTGCATTTCCGAAACAAAAATAGATAAGCCGCACAGTTTTTATACAGCCTGCAATGTGACAACCCAGATTGTGGCACAGGTAGCAAGTAATCAATATGGAGGACAGTCTTTTTCACTGGCACATTTAGCTCCTTTTGTTCAAATCAGCCGTGATAAAATTACAAAAGAAGTATTGGCAGAACAGGAAGAGATTGGAATTGAATATACACAGGAGCAGATTAAAAAGATTGTTGAAAGAAGATTAAAGGATGAGATTAATCGTGGTATTCAGACAATCCAATACCAGTTGATTACACTTATGACATGTAATGGTCAGGCTCCGTTTGTTACTATGTTTATGTATCTTGACGAGGTACCGGAAGGACAGACCAGAGATGACCTTGCAATGATTATAGAGGAAGCATTGAAACAGCGTATGCAGGGTGTAAAAAACGAAAAAGGTGTCTGGATTACTCCGGCATTTCCTAAAATTATTTATGTTTTAGATGAAGACAATGTCACACCGGATTCCCCATATTGGTATTTAACGGAATTAGCCGCAAAATGTACGGCAAAGAGAATGGTTCCGGATTATATTTCTGCCAAAGTAATGAAAGAAATGAAAGATGGCAATGTATACACCTGTATGGGATGCCGTTCCTTCCTTACGGTAGAAGACAGTCAGAGAAATGCTGACGGAAGTCATAAGTTCTATGGACGTTTTAATCAGGGAGTTGTCACAATTAATTTAGTGGATGTGGCTTGTTCTTCTAACGGAGATATGGATTTGTTCTGGAACATTCTGGATGAAAGATTGGAACTGTGTCACAGAGCACTTCGATGCAGACACGAGAGACTTTTAGGAACTCCGTCTGATGTGGCGCCGATTCTTTGGCAGAATGGTGCGCTTGCACGTCTCAAAAAAGGAGAAACCATTGATAAATTATTATATAACGGATATTCCACCATTTCCCTCGGATATGCCGGGCTCTATGAAATGTGTGTGAGAATGACTGGAAAGTCTCACACCGATCCGGAAGCAAAACCATTTGCGTTAAAAGTAATGCAGAGACTGAATGATAAGTGCCGTGAGTGGAAAGAAGCGGAAAATATTAGTTATTCCGTATACGGAACGCCGATGGAATCGACAACATATAAGTTTGCAAAATGTCTGCAGAAGAGATTTGGTATGATTCAGGGAGTTACCGACAAAAATTACATTACAAACAGTTATCATGTACATGTGACAGAGGAGATTGATGCATTCAGCAAGTTGAAGTTTGAATCTGAATTTCAGAAGCTGTCACCCGGCGGGGCTATCAGTTATGTAGAAGTTCCAAATCTGCAGGATAATATTGAAGCGGTTATCGAGGTTATGAAATTTATTTACGATAATATTATGTATGCGGAGTTAAATACAAAGTCAGATTATTGTGAATGTTGTGGATATAACGGAGAAATTCAGATTATTTCAGATGAAGAATCCGGAAAACTTCTTTGGGAATGTCCAAGCTGCGGCAATAGGAATCAGGATAAAATGAGTGTAGCCAGAAGAACCTGTGGTTACATTGGAACCCAATTCTGGAATCAGGGACGAACCCAGGAAATTAAAGACAGGGTTCTCCATTTATAAAATGAAAAAGAGAAAAGAAGGAAACAGTTATGTAACAAAGGAGGAACTGCCATATTGGTAGTTCCTTTCTTTTGGTTAGAGTTGGTAATTATTTTTATTTAAAAGGATAAAATTGTTCCAAATTTATATATAAAATGTTATAATAAAAACTAGTTTAAGTGTACGGAGAAAAAATATGATTATAAAGCATTTAAAGGACCATTTTTTTAAGGAGTTGACGAGGGACGAGCGTATTGAAAAAATAAAGGAGGGGTCGCTTCCATATGCCAGATTGATGTCATATTATAAGTGTGCCATTATGGAGGTCGAAACAAAGTTTAAAGTATTAAATGAACAGTTTTCACTGAAATATGATGAAAATCCAATAGAGACCATCAAATCCAGATTAAAGTCTCCTGACAGCATTATGAAAAAACTAAAGAAAAAAGGGCTTCCTATGACGACCGATATAATTGAGGAACACATTACAGACATTGCAGGAATCAGAATTATCTGCTCTTTTGAAGAAGATATTTACAAAATGGCAAAACTGTTGTTACAACAGGATGATATCACATTGCTTGAACAGAAAGATTATATTGCAAGCCCTAAAGAAAGCGGATATAGAAGTCTGCATCTGATTGTAGAAGTACCTATATTTTTAGAGGATGAAAAGCGTTCCATGAAGGTCGAAGTTCAACTTAGAACCATTGCCATGGATTTTTGGGCAAGTTTAGAACATAAGTTAAGATATAAGAAAAATATAGAACCGGAATTATTAGAACAGTTGTCTAAAGACTTGACGGAATGTGCCAATATTAGCGCTGAACTGGACCATCGGATGGAAATGATTAAAAAGAGAATTAAAAAGAAATAATGCTTTATGAAAAACACAGATATACATAATGAAAGGTTGTGAGATGAAAGGATTATCATTTTATCAGGAAAGAATAACTGATGAAAAAGCAGTATATTTTTCAGAAGAGTTTTTCGACATCAAAAATGATGGAACGGTTGATGTGAGCGAACAGTTGCAGGATGCCATTTATTCTGTTGTAAAGCAGGATGGATATGGTGTTCTTTTTGTGCCGGAAGGAAAATATCTGTTAAGCAAGACAATCTATATGCCAAAGGCAGTAAGAATGATTGGATATGGAAAAAACAGACCGCAGTTTGTTTTGAAAGACAATGCAGAAGGTTTCCATGTGAAACAACAGTCACAAAAGGGCGGGTTTAAGTATTTGTTCTGGTTTACAAATATGATGCAGGAGGATGAAAGCCTGATAGAAGATGCCAATCCGGGAACATTTTACAGTGCAATTTCGAATATTGATGTAAATTTGGGAGAGGGAAATCCATATGCCGTGGCATTTCGGACTCATTATGCGCAGCATTGTTTTATCAATCATATTGATATTTATGTAAACTCGGGAATGGCAGGAATCTATGATGTGGGCAACGAGATGGAGGATATATATATCAACGGCGGACAATATGGAATTATTACAACAAAGTGTTCACCGGGCTGGCCCTTCGTTATGGCAGATACCAGATTTTGCGGACAGAAAATCGCGGCAATCAAAACAAGGGAGGCAGGATTAAATATTATCCGGACACATAGCAGGAATACATCCAGATTTATTGATGTGGAGGATGGATATTTTGAAAAATTAATTATCGAAGATTCCGTTTTTGAAAACATGGATATTCTTTTAGATATTGCACAGGAAAAAAATGAATTAACACAGATAAATGTAAAAAACTGTTATTTAAAGAACGTGGAAAATATTGTTGTTTTTAAAGATACAGAAAAGAAAATCACAAATGAAGACAATCCATGCAATTTAAAAAAATATGTCCACGGTGTGGTTGCCAGCGATATGAATCCGGAAAAGCAGTTTCATGATGAGATATATCGTTATTCAAGGGAGATAGATTATTCCATATTAAACACAGATTTGCCATCGCTTCCGGATATGAGTCAATGGACGAATGCACGAGAAGCCGGACTGCGTGGAGACGGCGTTACAGATGATACAAATGCGCTCAAAAGGGCGATAGAACAGTATGAAGTAATATATTTTCCGCAGGGAGAATATGTTTTGTCCGATACAATACAATTAAAGGAAAACACGGTGTTAATCGGCATGAACCCTATCTCTACCCAACTGGTTCTGTTGGAAAATTCAGAGAAGTTTACAGGGTTTGGAAAGGTAAGACCTTTTATTCAAACATCTAAAAAGAAAAATATTATATTTGGTCTGGGAATTAATACAGGTGGAAGAAACCCGAAAGCCTGCGGCGTTTATTGGAAAGCGGACGAGCATTCTTATATGAATGATGTGAAATTTTTGGGTGGACATGGAAATCTGGAAAAAGGAACCGGTGCGTTTGAAATGCCATATGATGAGGGCAGGGCAAGAGATGCCCATCTGGAGAGAATATGGGACTATCAGTATCCAAGTCTTCTGATATGTGGCGGCGGTGGTGTGTTTAAAGATATTTGGTCTGCCAGCCCATATGTGACAGCAGGATTACAGATACAGCATACGGATATTCCAATTAAGATATACTGTCTGTCACTGGAGCATCATACAAGATGTGAATTGAGAATAATCAATGCCGAAAACATAACCATTTATGGTTTCCAGAGTGAGGAAGAGAAGGCAGAAGGTGAGTTTGCATTACCTATAGAGCTTCATAACTGTAAGAATATCACATTTGCTACCACCTATTGTTTCCGTACCGTATTTGTGCAGAAGCCATTTCCATATTGTGTCAAGGTATGGAATTGTAAAGATATAAGATTTTTAAATGTACACAATTACTCACAGATGAAATATACGATAGACAATTTTTTACTGGACGTAAATACCGGGATAGAAATCCGTCCATGGCAGGCGGCGCGAATAGAAGTTACCGGAAAGGATAATGTACTCGCAGATTCCGAAAAAAATGCCAAGGTAGAATTTCCTATGGACGGAAAGAATAAATACAGCAGTAAACTGCTTTATTCGGGATTTCGGTTCGCAGATGGGGGATGCTGTGACGGTAGAGGGAATTTTTATTTTTTGGATGGTCCGGACAAAAAGATTTATCGGATTGATGCGAAGACTTTAAAGCTTACAATGTTTTTTGAATCACCGTTTAAGATGAATTCTATCGGTTTTGATACCAGAGATAATATCATTGTTATTGGGGAATATTCCATTCCATTGGAGGCAGCCATTAACGGAAAGCAGCTTATTAATGAATTACCGCCGGACAGTTTAGGCACGTCCTATGGTTTCTGGTATGATAACAGAGCTATGGTCGTGGCATTTACTATAGATAAAAATGGTGAAATAGAAAAACTCCAAAAAATTAATATTGGTGATGTAAAACCGGAACGTGTGTTATATCCGGGCAACCGTTGGAGGGATGGAGCGGATTTTCAAGAGGTTGTTCAATACAACCCGAAAAAGGCATTTATTGCGCCGGATGGAGCTACGATTATACCTTGTCATTATGATTTAATCAGAGCAAATAATTTATCGCGGTCAAAGCCGGGAAGAAAGCTGTATTCCATTGATGAAATGTATAAGCGGGTGTGGCAGTGTGACATTACGGAAGAGGGATTATTAACAAATCCTGTTCCCATTATTGAAGAAGGAGATTACAAAGTACGGAAGTTTAACCACAAGATTTATGTTGGAGATGATAATATAAAAGTGTATGAGGACGGAAAACTCGCAGAGATAATTCAACTTCCCCAGCGTCCGACTACATTTGATTTTGGAGGAGAAAAAAGAAACAATATGATTGTAACTACACGACATGCCGTTTATCTGGTAAATAAAAATTAAAAGGAGAGTACTATGAAAAGGTATTTGATGGCAGCCATAATTATATTGGCGGCGGTATTTTGTTTTGGATGTTCGGGTAATCGGGCAGACAATACAGAGACAGCAACTACAAAAGCAGAAGAGGAAACAATTAAGAGAGAAAACAAGATTCAGTACGTCAGTGACGGAGAACCCGTGAAAGATGATTCTGTATTTGGAAAAAATGTTTATGTATTTAGTGACAAAGATGCAAAGGAAGAGGTGCAAAAGAAAGTAGATCAGGTTTTCCAGACGCAGGAAAGCAATCAGTTTGGGGATGAAAGATATGCACTTTTATTTAAACCGGGTACATATGATACTTCTTTAAATGTTCAGGTAGGTTTTTACACGCAAATCTCCGGTCTTGGCATCTTACCTACCGATACCAATATCAACAAACTCTGGGTAGATGCAAGCTGGATGCGTATGAATGCTACATGCAATTTCTGGAGAAGCGCAGAGAATTTCAGTATTAATGAATATTGCATGTGGGCAAACTCGCAGGCAGTATCCCTTAGGAGGGTAAATTCCGGTGACGGTATTGTATTAAGTGATGGGGAAGGATGGTCCAGCGGCGGCTTTATGGCGGATTGTAATTTTCAGGGCATGGTTTCTTCCGGTTCCCAGCAGCAGTACCTGTGCAGAAACAACCAGTGGACATTCTGGGAGAATGGTGTATGGAACATGGTATTTGTAGGAGAAGATCCTTCAAGTATCCCATCCGGACAATGGCCTTATGCACCTTATACAAGTGTAAACAATACTCCTAAAATACAGGAAAAACCATATATCTGCTATGATGAGAAAAATGGTTACGGGATTATGGTTCCGCAGATGCGAAAGGATGCCCAAGGTACTTCATGGGAAAAAGGTGTTTCAGGAACTTTTTATAGTCTGAATACATTTTATATTGCAGATCCATCCAAGGATAATGCAGATTCCATAAATCAGGCATTAAAAAGCGGAAAACACATTTTGTTGACACCGGGGATATACAAATTAGATAAGGCTTTAAAAGTGACCGGAGAAAATACCATCATATATGGTATGGGGCTTGCCACTCTGGAAGCAGAAAATGGAAATGTCTGTATGGAAGTATCAGATGTAGATGGCGTTAAAGTGTGCGGGCTGTTGTTTGAAGCAGGGGAAAAGGAATCCCGCACGTTATTACAAATTGGAAAAGAAAAAACGCAGGTTTCCCATGCAGAAAATCCACTCTGTTTTAGCGATGTTTACTTTAGAGTGGGCGGCGGAAAATACGCTGGAAAGGTTCAAAACTGCGTAACACTCAACTGTAATGATGTAATTGGAGATAATTTTTGGGTATGGAGAGGCGACCATAGTACAAATGTAGGCTGGGATGTGAATACTGCTCCAAACGGTATTGTTATCAATGGAGATCATGTAACCATGTATGGATTGTTTGTAGAGCATTTTCAAGAATATCAGACAATATGGAATGGCGATGATGGCAGGCTGTATTTTTATCAGAGTGAAATGCCATATGATGCACCGAATCAGAAAGCCTATATGAGTCATAATGGGCAGGTAAAAGGTTATGCATCGATTAAGGTGGACGATAAGGTAAAGACCTTTGAAAGTTACGGTGTGGGAATTTACTGTTATAACAGAGATGCGAATATTGTGATTGCCAGTGCAGTAGAAGTACCTGATAAAAAAGGAATAAAATTACACAATACCTGTACAGTAAAGTTAAATGGAAATGGAAAGATTGCCCATGTCATAAACAAAGAGGGAATTTCTACTGAAAATGGCGGACAGGCTTGTAGAATTATGGAGTATGAAAACGGATTGATACAGTAAATGGCATATAATCGCTGTATATAAAGAGAACATAGAGAAAGGTTAGGTAAAAAGATGATTTTAAATGAAACATTCACACTGGCAAACGGTGTTAAAATACCAAAAATCGGTTTAGGAACATGGCAGATTCCTGATGGAGAAGAAACATACAAATCAGTGATGTTTGCTCTAAAAAACGGATACAGACACATTGACACAGCAAAGGCTTACGGAAATGAAGGCAGTGTAGGAAGAGCCATCAAAGATTTTGGAATTGCCAGAGAAGAGATATTTGTCACAACAAAACTTCCGGCAGAATGTAAAGGATATGATATTACAAAAAAATGTTTTGAGGAATCTTTATCTGATTTAGGACTGGATTATATTGACTTATATTTAATACATGCGCCATGGCCTTGGGACAAAATCGGAATGGATTGTACAGAGGGAAATATAGAAAGCTGGAGAGCCATGGAAGAAATCTACGGGGAGAAAAAAGCAAGAGCAATCGGAATTTCAAATTTTGCTCCGGAACACATACAACCTGTGCTTGATCACTGTAAAGTAGTTCCTATGGTAGACCAGATTAGTTTCCATGTCGGAAACAGACAGGAACATATTGTAGAAAAATGTAAGGAGAACAATATTCAGCTGATGGCATATTCGCCACTGGCAACAGGTGGATTGGTAGATGATGAATATGTTGCAAAAATTGCAGAAAAATATAATGCTTCCATTCCTCAAATTTGTATCAGATACTGTATACAAAAAGGAGCAGTTGCCATACCAAAATCAACAAAAGAAGAGAGAATTATATCAAATGCGCAGCTTGATTTTGAAATCAGCGATGAAGATATGGCATATTTAGATAAAAAATAACAGCTTATATGGTCCAGCCCCCGTCTACAGTGATAATCTGTCCGGTCATATATGGGCTGGCGGTAAGAATGGCATATACTGTGTCTGCAATATCCCCTGTCGTACCGATGCGTCCGGCAGGGATTTCTTCTATAATATTATTTAAATCTTCATCGGAAAGATGGGCATTCATTTGCGTATCAATTATTCCACAGGCGATAGTATTTACCTGAATGTTGGAAGGAGCCAATTCTTTTGCAAGCGCCATGGTTAATGCGTTTAGCGCTCCTTTTGTTGCAGAGTAAGCTGCTTCACAGGAAGCGCCGCAGCTGCCCCATACAGAGGAAATATTAATAATCTTTCCATATCCCTGTTTTAAAAAGAAGGGGATAACTGCCTGGCTGAGCGATAATGCAGAGGTAACGTTGGTGTTCCATAGGTTATTCCATGCTTCTTTTGATAAATCCTGTATTAGACCTACGACAGAAATACCTGCATTATTTATTAGAACATCTACATTTAAATTTTTTTCTTCTATATAAAAAAATAATTTTTTTGCAGAATCAAAATCTGATAAATCGCATGGAAAACTATAAAAGTTTTCACCCAGCTGGCGGGACAGTTGTTGTATAGAATCTTCATTCCTGTAGTATGTCCCCACAACGGTATAACCGTTATTTACTAATTTTCTTGTAATCTCTGCTCCAATATCTCCGGATGCACCGGTAACAATCGCTGTTTTCTTCATTCATATCTCCTAAATTTCAAACTTTTATCAAAACAATTATTTTCTATATTTAAAATAACATATAATGGAATAATTTTCTATGCACATTTACTTTAATAAAGCAGGTTAGAAGCACCTTCGGCGTTGAATTTTATTTGTACCGGTCTGCTTGATTGTTTACATAAAATGAAAAAATGGTTGACATAGGTTAGACAGGGTGCTATATTGTAATAAAATTGTAACATTTAGAGTTGAGAAAATAATAAATGGAGGCACATATCAATGGAACGCAATATTGCAAAGAAGTTTATTGGTGGAGTTCTTACAGTTATTATGGTTGCTACGCCCATAAGACCGGTGCTTGCAGAAGAGTTAAATACCGAGATAGCAAGTGCAGGTGCTGCAGTAGCCATTGAAAATTACATTCAAAATACCGGTAGCGAAGAGGAATTATCCAAGTATCTTCCGGCACCGGAACAGGTACAACAGACACAAAAGCCTGTAAATAAGTTACAAAGTAAACAAATCAAAATGTTTTCTGATATTGCCATTGCCAAAGTAAGCGGTGGAGATGAAGATTACGTTAATGTTAGAAAAAAACCCGGTACAAAATCAAAAAGAGTGGGGAAAATATACAATAATTGTGGAGCGACAATTATCAAGACAACAAAAAACGGATGGTACAAAATAAAATCCGGAAACTGTACAGGTTATATTAAAGCTGAATATTTTGTAACCGGAAAGAAAGCCGCATCAAATGCAATGGATAATGGTTACGTGTTTGCAAATGTTAAAGCAAACGGACTCCATGTCAGAAAAACAGCAAACCAGAGCGGAGAGGTAGTGACTAACATTTACCGAAATGATAACTGTGTTATTAAAAAGTTCAGTGATGATGGTAAATGGGTTAAAGTTAAAATCGGTGATGGTGTCAGCGGATGGGTTTCTTCTGACTATGTAAAAGTCAGCGTGGATATGGAAACTGCGATAACCAACGCTGAAGAGAAAGCCAAGATTAAAGCTCAAAAAGAACAGGAAGAAAGAGAACGACAGGCGCAGTTAGCAGCGCAGGCGGCAGAAGAGCAGAATAATCAACCTGCAGAAAACAATAATCAGCAGGCGCCTGATAATGGAAATGTAAGTCCAAATAATAACAACAATAATAATAATAATACATATCATGCTCCAACGAAAACTACACAGCCGGCACCAAAGAAAACTACATATGGAAATGGTTCAGGTTCAGGAGCATCAGCTGTAGTAGCATACGCAAAACAATTTCTTGGAAATCCATATGTATATGGCGGTTCAAGCCTGACAAGGGGAACCGACTGTTCCGGATTTACCATGTCAGTATATGCACATTTTGGATATTCACTGAACCGCTCGTCTTATACGCAGGTATATAATGGAAGAGCTGTATCCATGAGTTCATTGCTGCCGGGAGATTTGTTGTTCTATAAGTATAATAGTTCAACAATCAGCCATGTGGCAATGTATATTGGAGGAGGACAAATTATTCATGCTTCGACTCCTTCGACAGGAATTACTATCGGTGGAATGGGTTCACCATGTGCGGCAAGAAGAATTATTGGTTAGTAAAAGAATAAAATATTAGGAGGGCTGTGAAAAGTCCCTAGTTTGCAGAACCTGCATCCGCATTAGCGGCTGCAGGTTCTGTCTTTCTATATTTACAATTTACATATATTAGTATTTTATAATTTGATATAGATATGTAATATATGTTTACTTGCTATGGATTTCCCAAGAATTTACATATAATCTGGCTTGTTTAGTGGAGAATATATGTAATACATTCTCACTTGCTATGGATTGGTCAAGATTTTACATATAGGTTTGGTTTGTTTTACAAAAAATATATGTAATTGATTTTCCCTCACTATGAATTCCTCAAGAATTTACATATATACTTGTTCTGTTTTACAAAAAATATATGTAATTGATTCTCACCCACTATGAATTCCTCAAGATTTTACATATATATTTGGAAATATGATAAAAAATTTTATTAAACTCCCTCTTTTTAATATTCTTTTTTCTCCCTGTGAGAGAAAGCTCATAAAGAAAATTGCAGGGTATATAAACAGAAGAATAAACAGAGAAAAGACCATACATATGGCTTTTAAAAATGTCAAGAACTTATGTTGAAAATGCACAATTTCATTACATCTTAACAAAACGCACGTTCTTTTTTAATTCGACAAAGATTTACATAAAAAAACACGAAAAAAGGTTAATGATGTTAATAACTCGGTTAATAACCCATGTTTTCGAAAAAATATACAGCAAAAAACATGTTAATAACTTAACTTACACACAATTATGTCAATAACAGTCGAAAAATGAAAAAAAGAAAACAATTGTGTATTTTGCACAAAAATGTATCTACAAATTATTCAAGAAAAAAATAGGATTTCCGTTGTTAATACTATATGAAATATGATATAATTTAATTACCAGATAAGGAAAGGAAGTGGCACTATGAAAATTAAAATTTTCGGAAAAAACATTGAAGTGACAGAGGGCATTAAAAGTGCTATCAATGAAAAACTTGGCAAGTTGGACAAGTATTTCACCAAAGAAGTCAGAGCGGATGTGACTCTTAGCGTAAACCGAAACGAACAGAAAGTGGAGGTGACAATTCCGGTAAAGGGCAATATCATTAGAGCAGAGGAAATAAGTGAAGATATGTATGCATCTATTGACATGGTCGAGGAGACAATAGAGCGCCAGTTAGTTAAATATAAAAATAAATTAATTGACAGAAAAAAAGCATATCGTGATAATTTTACAAAAGATTATATTGATACGGATTATGATGAAGAAGATGAGGATGTAATAAAGATAGTTCGAACGAAGAGCTTCGGTATAAAACCTATGGATGCGGAAGAGGCTTGTGTTCAGATGGAATTATTAGGACACAATTTCTTTGTTTTCCTCAATGCAGATACGGATGAGGTAAATGTAGTTTATAAGAGAAAAGGTGGAACCTATGGTTTGATTGAACCAATTTTTGATTAAATAAAATAATGACAGGGCGGTATCACATGATACCGTCTTTTTTTTGTTCACGAAAAATTTACAATGTTTACAATAATATAAAATCAAAAATATTGAATAAATAAAATGAAAATGGTAATATATTGATTAGTGTGTAAAAAGATTTCACAAATATATTAGAGGAGATTACCATGAGTGTAATTAGTAAAATTGTAGGAACGCATAGTGAGCGTGAACTAAAAAGACACAAACATACGTTGGAGAAGATTCTTGAATTAAAACCGGAAATGGAGAAACTTTCTGAAGAACAGATGAAAGCAAAGACGGAGGACTTCAGGAAACGGTTAAAGGATGGAGAGACTTTAAATGATATTCTGCCGGAAGCATTTGCTTTAGTCCGTGAGGCGACCCGTAGAACGCTGGGAACAGAGCATTATCCATGCCAGATTTTAGGTGGAATTATTCTTCATGAAGGACGTATTGCAGAGATGAAAACCGGTGAAGGTAAAACACAGACCTGTTTACTTCCGGCTTATTTGAATGCATTAGAAGGAAAAGGAGTTCACATTGTAACAGTTAATGAGTATCTTGCCACCCGTGATGCTGAATGGATGGGACAAGTACATAAATACTTAGGGCTTACGGTTGGATGTGTTTTAGCTGATATGGACCATGATGAAAAGAAGGCGGCATACGATTGTGACATTACCTATATTACCAATAATGAATTAGGTTTTGATTATTTAAGAGATAACATGGTCGTATATAAAGAGCAGTTAGTCCAGCGTGGATTATCTTATTGTATTATAGACGAGGTGGATTCTGTTTTGATAGATGAGGCAAGAACTCCTCTTATTATTTCCGGACAGAGTGGAAAGTCTACAAAGTTATATGAAATGTGCGACATTTTAGCAAGACAGATGGAAAAAGGTACAGCAAATCCGGAGTTGAGCAAGATGGATGCCATTATGGGTGTAGATATTGAGGAAGATGGAGATTTTCTTGTCAATGAAAAGGATAAGATTATCAATCTTACTGCTCAAGGTATTGCTAAAGTAGAAAAGTTCTTCCATATTGACAATTATGCTGATGCAGAAAATCTGGAATTACAGCATAATGTGATTTTGGCTCTTCGTGCGCATAATTTAATGCACAGAGATCAGGACTATGTTGTGAAAGATGATGAAGTTCTCATTGTTGATGAATTTACCGGACGTATTATGCCGGGAAGAAGATATTCTGACGGATTACATCAGGCGATTGAGGCGAAAGAGCATGTAAAGGTTAATAGAGAAAGTAAAACTTTAGCTACAATTACATTCCAGAACTTTTTTAACAAATATCCGAAGAAAGCCGGCATGACCGGTACAGCGCTTACGGAAGAAAAGGAGTTCAGGGATATATATAGTATGGACGTTGTGGAGATACCTACCAACAAACCAATTGCCAGAATCGATCATAACGATGCCGTATTTAAAACCAAACGTGGAAAATTAAATGCAGTTGCAAATGAAATAGAAAAATCTTACAAAAAAGGACAGCCTGTATTGGTTGGTACGATTAATATTGATTCTTCAGAGGAAATCAGTGGCATATTAAGAAAACGCGGTATTCCGCATAAGGTATTAAATGCTAAATTCCATGAGATGGAGGCAGAAATTGTAGCACAGGCAGGACATCATGGTGCAGTAACGATTGCTACGAACATGGCTGGTCGTGGTACGGATATTAAACTTGATGATGAGGCAAAGGCAGCAGGCGGTTTAAAGATTGTTGGTACGGAAAGACATGAGTCAAGACGTATTGATAATCAGCTTCGCGGACGTTCAGGACGTCAGGGAGATGTGGGCGAATCAAAGTTTTATATCTCTTTGGAAGATGATATTATGAGATTATTTGCATCTGAAAAACTGATGGCAGTATTTAACGCGCTTGGAGTACCTGAAGACGAAGAGCTACATCATAAGTCTCTTACGAGTACGATTGAGAGAGCGCAGAAAAAAATTGAGGGAAATAACTTTGGTATCAGAAAAAATCTGATGGAATACGATAAGGTAAATAATGACCAAAGAGAAATTATCTATTCAGAAAGAGCAAGGGTTTTGAATGGCGAAAACATGAGAGACTCTATCATTAAGATGATTAATGAGGTTATTGAGTCTCAAGTAGATATGTTTATTCGAGATGACCAGTCTGCAAAGGATTGGGATTTGACCGGACTTGCACAGTCTTTGTTTGAAATTATTCCGTTCAAACTTTCAGGTAAAAAAGAAGATATTGAACATTTAAGTAAATCAGAATTTAAGCAGATGCTCAAGGAAGAAGCATTGAAACTTTATGAAGCGAAGGAAGCAGAATTTCCTGAACCGGAACATATTAGAGAATTAGAGAGAATTGTTTTGTTAAAAGTTATTGACAGAAAGTGGATGGATCATCTGGACGATATGGAACAGCTCAAGCAGGGAATCGGACTGATGGCATATGGACAGAAAGATCCCGCTGTAGAATACAAGATTCAAGGCTTCGATATGTTTGGATTTATGATTGAAAATATCAAAATCGATACGGTTAAGACGCTATATCATATTCAGGTAGAACAGAATGTAGAACGTGAAGAAGTAGCAAAAGTTACCGGAACCAACAAGGATGACGACGGTGGAGTGAGAAAGCCAAAGCAGAGAAGCGAGGCGAAAATATATCCTAATGACCCGTGTCCTTGTGGAAGTGGTAAAAAATATAAGAATTGCTGTGGCAGAAAAGCGTAAACAAAAGGAAGCGAGGTAACAAAAGTTGCCTCGCTTTTCAGAAATTAGAGACGAGGTATTTTTGTGATTGAATTAGAGCAATATAAATATGAATGGAGTCAGTATAAAGAAAAAATAAAAGAGTTGGCGGATTCTTTTCATATTGAAATGAAACAATCAAAAATTAAAGAAATTGAAGAGATAATGGAACACCCGGATTTTTGGGATGATGTGACAAAGTCAACAGAAATCATGCAGGAATTAAAATCATTGAAATCTTCTTTGGATATTATCCAAAATCTTCAAAATAGATATGAAGATTTGGGTATATTAATAGAAATGGGAGATGAAGAAGAGGATGCCGGTATCATTGAAGAGGTGGAATCGGAACTTAAATCTTTCATAAAAGAGTTTGACAAAGTGAAAATACAAACTCTGCTTTCAGGAGATTATGACAGATATAATGCAATTTTAAAAATTAATGCCGGTGCAGGTGGAACCGAATCCTGCGACTGGGCAGGCATGCTTTACCGCATGTTTACAAGATGGGCAGAATCAAAGGGATATAAGACAGAAGTAATTGATTTTCTGGATGGAGAAGAAGCAGGGTTAAAGTCTATTACATTTCAGGTGTCAGGTGAAAATGCATATGGTTATTTAAAATCAGAAAAAGGAGTACACCGGCTGGTGCGCATATCTCCCTTTAATGCGGCAGGAAAGAGACAGACATCCTTTGCATCTCTTGATGTGATGCCGGATATTGAAGAAGATTTGGATGTGGAAATTAATGATGATGATATTCGCATTGACACATACCGCTCCAGCGGCGCCGGAGGGCAGCATATTAATAAAACGTCATCTGCTATCCGTATTACGCATTTACCAACTGGAATTGTAGTACAGTGCCAAAACGAGCGTTCGCAGTTACAGAATAAGGACAGAGCCATGAAGATGCTGAAATCCAAACTGTATGTCCTAAAAAAACAGGAAGAGGAAGAAAAGCGTTCCGGAATTAGAGGAGAAGTAAAAGAGATTGGCTGGGGGAACCAGATTCGTTCCTATGTTATGCAGCCTTATACGATGGTAAAAGACCATAGAACAAACGAAGAAGTTGCAGATGTAAATAAAGTGCTGGATGGTTATCTGGACCCTTTTATCAATGCTTATCTAAAATGGATAAATGTAGATAAAGATAATGAAATTTAGTTGCGAAATATAAATAACCATGCTAAAATCTACACGTATTATTTTACATGATAAAGGAGCAGAGTGCTTCCGGATAAGACATAAGGAGGACAATATGATTAAAGTTGCAATTTTGGGATACGGAACAGTAGGTTCAGGTGTATTTGAAATTATAAATGAAAATAAGGAATTACTCACTGCCAATACGGGAGATGAAATTCAAATCAAATATGTACTTGATTTGAGAGATTTTCCGGGAGACCCATGCGAGAAGGTATTGGTGCATGATTACAATATTATTTTAAATGATCCGGAAGTGGAAGTTGTGATTGAAGTGATGGGAGGATTAAAACCGGCTTATGACTTTGTGAAATCCGCGCTGGATGCAGGGAAGAGTGTCTGTACCTCTAACAAAGAGCTGGTTGCAAAATATGGAGCAGAGCTGGTGAGGATTGCCCATTCTCATAATAGAAATTTTCTTTTTGAAGCCGCTGTTGGCGGGGGAATTCCTATTATCCGCCCAATCAACATGCATATTACAGCGGATAAGATTTGTGAGATTACAGGAATTTTAAATGGAACAACCAATTACATTTTAACCAAAATGGATAAAGAAGGTGCAGATTTTGAAAGTACCCTCAAGACTGCACAGGATTTAGGATATGCAGAGCGCAATCCGGAAGCAGATATTGAAGGATATGATGCCGTGCGGAAGATTGCTATTTTAGCATCTCTTGCCAAAGGAAAGACAGTAGATTTTGAGGAAGTTTATACAGAAGGCATTTCAAAGATTACAGCAGAAGATTTTAAGTATGCGAAAGCTATGGGGCGTTCTATCAAACTTCTTGGAAAATGCAAGAATGAAGATGATGTTGTTGTTGCATCTGTTGCGCCAAGACTTCTGGCGCCGGACCATCCGTTATATAACGTGAATGATGTTGTGAATGGCATTTTAATCCGCGGAAATATGGTGGGAGATTTGGTCTTCATTGGAAGCGGTGCAGGAAAACTTCCAACCGCCAGCGCAGTTGTATCAGATGTCGTGGATAGTATCAGACATTTGAATGTACCAACGACTATTATCTGGGATGAGGAAAAATTAGAATTAGAAGATTTTTCAAAGTCCCGAAAGAAATTTTTTGTACGGGCAAAGGTATCAAAGGAAGAAGCAGAGTCCGTATTTGGTTCTGTAGAATACATCGATGCAGGAATTGATGGAGAAATAGGATTTATTACAGATAAAATCAGTGAAGAGGATTTTGAAGAAAAAGCAGACAGGCTTGGAAAAGTGGTATCCAGAATCAGAGTCGAAGCGTAAGCCGGCTCTGATTCATTGTATTGTTTTTAAGAAGTTGCATGGCAACGGAATGGAGTATTTATGAAATATGTAGTTGTTTTAGGGGATGGAATGGCGGATGAGCCAATAGAAGAATTAGGAGGAAAGACACCGCTTGAATATGCAGATACACCTACTATGGATAGCATGTCTAAACAGTCTGAGATAGGATTGATACATACCATTCCGGAGGGAATGAGTCCGGGCAGCGATACTGCGAATTTATCCGTTTTAGGATATGATCCCAAAAAATACTATACAGGGCGTTCCCCATTGGAGGCGTTAAGTATTGGTGTGGATATGAAGGATACAGATGTTGCGCTGCGATGTAATATTGTTACAGTGTCAACAGATGATTTACCATATGAAGAAAAAACAATTATTGACCATAGCTCCGGGGAAATCAGTACAGAGGATGCTGCCATATTATTAGACGCAGTGAAAAAAGAGTTAGAAACAGATACATACAGGTTTTATGTGGGAACGAGTTACCGGCATTTGACCATATGGGATAAGGGAGAGGTAGTTTCTCTTACGCCACCGCATGATGTTTTGGGACAAAAGATAGGACAGTATCTCCCGAAAGATGAAACTTTGCGCCGGATGCAGGAAAAAAGCTATGATATTCTGTCCAATCACCCAATTAATGTGGAACGGATGAAAAAAGGGCAGAATCCAGCCAACTCTATCTGGTTTTGGGGAGCAGGCACCAGACCCTGCGTGACATCTTTTGAAGAACAGTACCATAAAAAAGGAGCCATGATTTCAGCGGTTGACCTTCTAAAGGGAATTGCCATTGGAGCTCATATGAAAGTAATAGAAGTAGAGGGCGCCAATGGGGGACTGGACACCAATTATGAAGGAAAAGCAAATGCTGCCATAGATGTACTGCTAAATGAAAATTACGACATGGTATATATCCATGTGGAAGCTCCGGACGAAATGGGGCATCAGGGAAGTATAGAAAAAAAGATAAAAGCCATTGAAAATCTGGATTCCAGAGTCATTAAAGTAGTAAAAGAGGCATTAGATAAGTCCGGAGAAGATTACCGTATGCTGGTGATGCCGGATCATCCGACGCCGATATGTGTCCGAACCCATACAAGCAGTCCGGTGCCGTACATGTTGTTTGACAGCACAGATGTAAAGAACAATACATTGGATTACAATGAAAGATGCGGCAGAGGAAGTGGGCTGTTTATGGCGAATGGATATGAGATGATGAAGTATTTATTGTCAAAATAGTTGACTTAACGTAGATTATTCATATAATAAAAATGTGACAATAGAACATAGGAAGGAAAGCAAAATAATGAAAGAGACAAAAGTTGTAAAGTTTGGCGGAAGTTCACTTGCTGATGCAAAACAGTTTCAGAAGGTTGCAGAGATAGTGTTGCAAGATCCATCCAGGCGTTTTGTTGTGGCATCAGCACCGGGAAAACGTTTTGTTGAAGATGTTAAAGTTACGGACATGCTTTATAATTGTTATGAACTTGCATCTGAAGGCGAAGAATTTGAAGAACAGTTTCAAAGTATTAAAGATAGATATAATGGAATTATAGAAGAACTTGGTATAGAAGATTTTTCATTAGAAAAAGATTTTGAGATGATTAAAGGAGCATTCTCACATATGGCTGGCAGGGATTATGCAGCCAGTCGTGGTGAATATTTAAATAGTAAAGTTCTGGCAAAGTATCTGGGATTTGATTTTATTGATGCATCCAAATATATTTTCTTTGATGACAGAGGTAATTTTGACTGGGATAAGACATCAGAGAAGTTGGGTCCGAAACTTGAAAAAACAGAATATGCTGTAATACCGGGATTTTACGGCTCCATGCCTAACGGAACCATCAAGACTTTTTCCAGAGGCGGTTCAGACGTCACCGGTTCTATTGTAGCAAGAGCGGCAAAAGCAAAATTATACGAAAATTGGACAGATGTGAGTGGATTTTTGATTTGTGATCCAAGAATTATCAATAATCCTATTCCAATTAACACAATCACATATGCGGAATTAAGAGAGCTTGCATATATGGGCGCCACAGTTCTCCATGAAGATGCAATTTTTCCTGTGAGAGCGGCAGGCATACCGGTGAATATCAAGAACACGAACTGTCCAAAAGACAGAGGAACAATGATTGTTTCAGAGACAGCAGAACCTTGCGAGCATATTATTACAGGTATCGCAGGCAAAAAAGGCATGTCTGTAATTAACATAGAAAAAGATAAGATGAACAGCGAAGTTGGATTTGGCAGAAATGTACTTCGTGCGTTGGAAAAGAGCAATGTCAGCTTTGAACATATGCCTTCCGGTGTTGATACAATGAGTGTGGTCATTCAAACGGATGCACTGACAGGCAAAGAGACCATCATTTTGGATGAAATCCGTTCCAGAGTTCATCCGGACCAGTTATTTATTGAGTCAAACCTTGCCCTGCTTGCAGTGGTAGGACGTGGCATGAAGAGCGCCAGAGGAACAGCGGCTATTTTGTTTACAGCATTAGCCAATGCGCGCGTCAATGTGAAGATGATTGATCAGGGTTCTTCTGAGCTGAATATTATTATCGGTGTGGCAGAGGAAGACTTTGAGGTAGCAATGCGTGCTATTTATAATGCATTCATTAATGTAAAAAAATAAAATCTGCCGGAGGGAAAGTTTGTAACTTCTTGACAGATAGTGCATATGGTATTAGTATATATAAGAATAATTTAATAGAGAAATTCTTCGGGGCAGGGTGAAATTCCTGACCGGCTGTGTTTGCTATTGCATAAGTCAGCGAGCCGCAAGGCATGATATGGTGAGATTCCATAACCGACAGTATAGTCTGGATGTGAGAAGATTAGATGAATCATTTGATATGTTCCATTCTATGATTATATAGCCCTGATTGTTTTCAGGGCTTTTTTCTTTTACATAAAGAGACGAAATTACCATGTGAAAGAAAAGAAGAATTTCCTAAAAGAAGGGAGATTGATATAATGAAAAAATTATTCACAACAAAGAACCTTGTACTTATTGCCATGTTTTCTGCATTGGCAGTTGTACTGCACATTTTTGATTTTGCAATTCCTTTTCTTGCACCGGATTTTTACAAGATTGATTTAAGTGAGATTCCGGTATTAATTGGCTCATTCATTATGGGACCGCTTGCAGGTGTTATTATTGAGGTAATCAAAATCGGATTAAAATTATTAATCAAAGGAACTTCTACGGCATATGTCGGTGATTTGGCAAACTTTGTTATCGGATGCTGTCTGGTTGTTCCTGCCAGTTGGATTTATAAAGTGAATAAATCCAAAAAGGGCGCATTTATTGGAATGGGCGTAGGAACATTAGTTATGGCAGCAGCAGGAGTAATTATTAATTATGCTGTTTTAATTCCATTTTATGTAAAAGCATTTGGTATGCCTTTGGATGTAATTATTGATATGGGAGCAAAAATTAATCCGATGATTTCTAATAAATGGACTTTTGTATTTATATGCGTGGCACCATTTAATATTGTAAAAGGACTTATCGACAGTTTGATTACAGCAGTCATTTATAAAAGAATCAGTACGCTGATTAAAGGAATCGGCAGTAAAAGGTAAAGGGCAGGGGCTGTTTTTATCATGTTATGCCCGCACTGTTACAATAAAAATATAAGATTTGAAAATCATGGGAATATTGTTTATACTTACAGGTAGACAATATTCCTGTTTTTGTCTGTAGGAATTTTTTTTTATTTTTTATATAATAAAAAAGTTAGAATGATTTTGTTTATTTGTTGCGATAAGAACATTATGGCGGAGGCACTATGGTTTTTGAGACAATGTCAGAAAAAGAGACATTTGAATTAGGGAAAAAAATGGGACAGGATGCGGAACCGGGACAAATTATTTGTCTGGATGGAGAGCTGGGCGTTGGAAAGACTGTTTTCACACAAGGTTTTGCGAGCGGATTGGGAGTTACGGAAAGCGTAAATAGTCCGACTTTTACCATTGTTCAGATTTATGATGAAGGACGTATTCCTTTATATCATTTTGACGTATACCGGATAGGAAATCCGGAAGAAATGTATGAAATCGGATACGAAGAATATTTCTTTGGAAAAGGAGTCTGCCTGATTGAATGGGCAAGCCTGATAGACGAATTGATTACGGAAGATGCAATTCAGGTAATGATAGAAAAGAATCTGAATAAAGGTTTAGATTATAGAAGAATCACAATAGACAGATATAAACATATCAGATAATGAGAGATTGTAGTGGAGGGGATATGAGAATATTAGCGATTGACAGTTCATCAATGGTAGCTACTGTGGCGGTTACAACAGATGGCATACTAAATGCGGAATATACAATGAATCACATGAGGACACATTCACAGACGCTGCTTCCCATGATTGACGAAATATGTAAAGCTCTTGAGCTGGATATGGGAAGTATTGATGCTATTGCCATTTCCGGGGGACCGGGTTCCTATACGGGACTTAGGATTGGAAGCGCCACTGCAAAAGGATTTGGTCTTGCATTAAATAAACCAATTATCAATGTGCCTACTATGGACGCCCTGGCATATAATATGTTTTCGTCCTGCTTTATCATCTGTCCGATTATGGATGCAAGAAGGGGGCAGGTATATACAGGTATCTATCGGTTTCATGGAACGGAAATGGAAGTCATTAAAGAGCAGTGCATGATAATGATAGATGAATTAATTTATGAATTAAACAAAATCGGTATGCCGGTGATGTTTTTGGGAGATGGCGTAGATACACAAAAAGAAATAATTGAAAGTAAGATAGGGGTGGAACATCATTATGCTCCGGCATCTATGAATCGCCAGAAGGCATCTGCTCTGGCATCTTTGGCAGAACTTTATTATCAAAATGGAAAATATGAAAGTGCAGAGGAACATAAACCGGAGTATTTAAGACTTTCTCAAGCAGAGAGAGAACGAAAAGAAAAAGAAAAGATGGAAAAGAAAAATGATTCATATTAGAGAAATGACTTTGGAAGATATTGAACAGGTATATAATCTGGAGAATAGCATTTTTTCTATTCCATGGTCAAAAGATTCCTTTGAAAGTTCTGTAAAAAATAAAAATACATTGTTTATTGTAGCTGAAGAAGAAGGAGAAATATTAGGGTATCTTGGCATGTACATATTTTCAGAGGAAGCAGATATTTCAAATGTCGCAGTTTCCAAACAATATAGAAGACAGCATATTGCAAAACAAATGATGGATGATATATTGTTAAAAGCACAGGCTGCCGGCGTGAAACATGTAACTTTAGAAGTGAGAGAAACAAATGTGGCTGCCATAAAACTTTATGAGAATATGGGATTTGTTGAAGCAGGTATCAGAAAAAACTATTACGAGGAGCCTACAGAGAATGCACTGATTATGTGGAAACAAAATCTATAATGGGAATTACTTTCCACTATGATTTTTTTATAGAAAAATGTAGAATAGTATCTGTGAAAATCATTGCGTAAAAAACATTAGGAGGAAAGTATGAGAATATATAAAGAGGAACGCTTGGCAGAATTATACTGCAATAAGTGTGGTAAACAGATTAAGGTAGAAAATGAAATAATAAAAGAGGGCAGTTTTTCCGTAGATTACAGATGGGATTATTTTTCCAATAAAGATGGGCGCCGGCATAAATTTGATTTATGCGAAAATTGCTATGATGAAATTGTAAAAAGTTTCAAACGTCCCATCGAAGATGAAGAATATATGGAATTATTGTAAACTGCTTCTCTGACTTGCTAGGAGGTAGGAATGTTAGATGTTTGTCTGTTAGGCACAGGTGGAATGATGCCCCTTCCAAGAAGGTGGCTGAGTGCGCTGATGTGCCGGTATAATGGAAGCAATATATTAATTGATTGCGGAGAGGGAACACAGGTTGCAATCAAACAAAAAGGATGGACTTTTAAACCGATTGATGTGATATGTATTACACATTTCCATGCAGACCATATCAGTGGACTGCCGGGACTGCTTCTTACAATGGGAAATGCCGAAAGGACACAACCCCTTATCATGGTTGGACCAAAGGGTTTGGAGAGGGTAGTCAATTCTTTAAGAATGATTGCTCCGGAGCTGCCTTTTGAGATACAGTTTATCGAATTAACGGAAGATAAACAGACCATACAATTTGAAGCATACAGAATCCATGCATTCAAAACAAAGCACAATGTAACCTGTTATGGCTATTCGATTGAGATAGACAGAAGCGGAAAATTTAATGCAGACAAAGCAAAGGCATTAGATATACCAATCAACAAATGGAGCGTATTACAAAAAGGTGAAACTGTTGCATGGGAAGGAAAAATATTTACACCGGATATGGTCATGGGAGCCCCGCGAAAAGGATTGAAGGTAACTTATTCTACGGACACCCGTCCGGTTGATTCTATCGTGGAGGCAGCAACCGGCGCAGACTTATTTATCTGTGAAGGGATGTATGGAGAACCTGACAAAGAGGAAAAGGCAAAAGAACATAAACATATGACTTTTAAGGAAGCCGCTCTGATAGCAAAAGCTGCAGAACCAAAAGAAATGTGGCTGACGCACTACAGTCCTTCTTTGGTCAAACCATGGTTATACATGGATACGGTAACAGAAATTTTCCCAAATGCAAAAGCGGGAAAAGACGGCATGTCTGTAGACTTACGATTTGAAGATGAAGCAGAGGTATTAGTTTGAAAGATATAAAAATATTAGCAATAGAAAGTTCTTGTGATGAAACTGCGGCAGCAGTGGTTGTCAATGGAAGAGAGGCATTATCCAATGTGATTTCTTCTCAAATTGATTTGCATACGTTATATGGTGGAGTTGTACCGGAAATTGCATCGAGAAAACACATCGAAAATATCAATTATGTTATTGAAAAAGCATTAAAAGATGCAGGTGTTACGTTAAATGACATTGATGCAGTGGGAGTCACATATGGACCGGGGTTAGTAGGAGCGCTTCTGGTAGGTGTCGCAGAAGCAAAAGCGATATGCTTTGCAAAAAAACTTCCGTTAGTAGGAGTGCATCATATAGAAGGACATATATGTGCTAACTATGTAGAAAACAAAGAGCTAAAGCCTCCATTTGTATGTCTGGTTGTATCCGGAGGGCATACCCATCTGGTTGTAGTAGAAGATTATGGAAAATACAAAATATTAGGAAAGACCAGAGATGATGCTGCCGGTGAGGCGTTTGACAAAGTGGCGAGAGCCATAGGATTGGGTTATCCGGGCGGACCAAAAATTGACAAAATATCAAAAGAAGGAAATCCACATGCATACGAATTTCCAAGAGCTAAAATAACAGATAGTATTTATGATTTCAGTTTCAGCGGATTAAAGTCTGCGGTATTAAACCAATTAAATGTATCACAGATGAAGGGAGAGAAAATCAATCCGGCAGATATTGCTGCATCCTTTCAAAATTCTGTTGTAGATATTCTGCTCACCAGAGCCATGCTTGCCATGGAAGAAACCGGAATGAGAAAACTGGCTATTGCCGGTGGCGTAGCTTCGAATACAGCAATCAGAAAAGCATTTGAAGAGGAATGTAAAAAAAGAAAAATAGAATTTTACCATCCGTCTCCTGTTTTATGTACGGATAATGCTGTGATGATTGGCTCGGCAGCATATTTTGAGTATATCAATGGAGTAAGACACGGATGGGATTTAAATGCCATACCAAATTTGAAATTGGGAGAGCGTTAGGAAATCCTATGAATAGATTCCGGATAAGGCAAAGGAGCGAAACGATGAAAAAGATAACAGCAATCGTATTGGCGGCGGGAACAGGAAGCCGTATGAACAGCAGTATCAAAAAACAGTTTATGGAAATAAAAGGGAAGCCTGTCATATGGTATTCTCTTTTTGCTTTTGAATCTTATGGTATTGACCAGATTATTTTAGTCACAGGAAAAGAAGATATTGAATATTGTAAAAAAGAGATTGTAGAAAAATATGGTTTTACCAAAGTTACTGACATTGTAGCAGGCGGAGATGAACGTTATCAGTCCGTATATAACGGACTGCAGGCAGTATCGGGAGATATTGTGTTGATACATGATGGCGCCAGACCATTGATTTCACATGAAATTATTGACCGATGCATTAAAGGCGGCATGGATTATGGCGCCTGTATTGCCGGGATGCCTGTCAAAGATACAATTAAAATTGTTGATGAAGACCGGATTGTAACAGATACTCCTGACAGAAAAAATACGTGGATAACGCAGACTCCGCAATGTTTTTTGTATGAATTGGTAAAAACTGTATATGATAAAATGCAGGGAAGTAATTGTGAGAACATTACAGATGACGCTATGGTGATAGAACGGTTTTCCGACCATAAAGTGAAGTTTGTAGAGGGTGACTATTCTAATATAAAAGTAACCACTCCGGAGGATATTTTGATAGCAGAACTGCTTCTCAAAAACCGCAATGGAAAATAGGGAAAAATC
>CANQPJ010000005.1 GCA_947625755.1 uncultured Lachnospiraceae bacterium
AAGATATCATCCTTACTTTGCCTAGTCAAGTAATACTTAAAATTTTAAACAAACTTCCTTCCTAATATTTATTCTTTGAGGGCACCCTCTTTCACAAAAAAATGGAGACCAGTACCACACTAATCTCCATTTCCACCTTATTATGTGATATAATAAGGTATGCCAACATTTAAAGATTATACTATGAATCAATTACAATTACCACTATCTTTTGAGGAATTCATGCCGGAAAATCATCTGGTAAGGGTCGTAAATACAATCGTGGACAGTCTGGAGCTAAGTTCACTCTACGGCAGCTATAAAAAGGCGGATGCACTGCATATTACCCAAGGATGATACTGAAGGTAGTGATATACTCATACGCTCAAAAAACATGCTCTTCCTGGCAGATTGCCAAGGCACTCAGGGAAAATGTCAACTTCATGTGGATTGCCGGAGGGAATAAGCCTGATTTCAGGACAATCAACCGTTTCCGCCTGAACATGAAGGACATCATAGAGGATGTGTTCTACGAAGTCATAAAACTCCTGATTGAGAAGAAATATATAAAACTTGAGAATTACTTTCTGGATGGAAAAAAGATCGAAGCCAATGCCAATAAGTATACTTTTGTGTGGAAGAAATCCATTAATCATTATGACAGGAAACTGGACGGGAAAATCAAAAGCCATTTAAAAGAGATTGACCGGATTGTTGCTGAAGAAAAAAGGATTTATCTTGATGATGATCTTGAGGAGAATGGGGAAAACACCCAGATCACCGCGGAGCAGGTGAAAGTTGTTGTGGAAACCATAGACAGAAGGCTGGAAGAAATTCTGGAAGATAAGTGATTGGAGAAAACCGCAAAAGAATTTAAGAAGGACATTCTTCCAGGAAAACAGAGATATGAAAAGTCCATGGAAGTTTTTTATGGAAAAAACAGTTATTCCAAAACGGACTACGATGCAGCCTTCATGCGGATGAAAGAAGACGCCATGCTTAACGGACAGTTCAAACCTGAATACAACATTCAGATTGGAACAGAGAATAATTACATTGTTGGATACACGATCCATCCGAATCCGACGGATACAAAAACAATGATTCCGCATTTAAAACACCTGAAAGAAAAACTTGGGGTACTGCCGCAGAATGTTGTTGCCGATGCAGATATGACAGTGAAGAGAATTATGAATTCTTACGGGAATATAATCTGGGGCATATGTAAAATATAACAGATTTCATTGGGGAAGAAAAAGAAAAACAGAGAGAATCCATATCTGTCAGAACATCTCAGATACGATAAAGAAAACAACGAATACATCTGGCCCGAAGGAAGAAAGATGGAGCATGTGGAAACCCGCAACTATGTAACAGAAGCAGGATATGAAACGATCAGGGACTATTACCGGTTGAGGATTCAGAGATTGTCCGCAGGCAGAAATGTGTAAGAAATCAGAAAAACCACGAACCATACAGATATCACACCGGTTGAATGAATTAAAGAAACAGGCAAATGATAACCTTTGTTCTAAAAAAGGTCTGGAACTCCGCTCTAAAAGAGTTGTGGAAGTTGAGCAGACTTTCGGAAGGATCAAAGGCTGCTGGTCGTTCCGGAGATTTCTTCTTCGTGGAAAGGACAAGGTAAAAATCGAATGGGGCTTACTGTCCATAGCCCACAACATAACAAAAATGGCGCTGGAAATGTAGGAAAATCCAGCGTTTTTTTTATAATTTAACGAATTTATTGAAAATCTAAAATTTTTGCAGAAAAAAGAGGGCACCACCTCAGATATGACGTTTTATAAGTCATACTTTTGGGACACCCTCATATCTGATATGCGTAGTATATCAGATATATTTTGGCTAATTTTTTTCTGTTTTTTGTTCCTTTTAAAAAACAATATTCCCCTATCATCATATACACTTGAGGTATTACCTTCATTTCTGGTTATTCTATCCAAATTCATTCCAGGTGCAATTGCTGCCATCAGTTCTGATTTACCATTTTTCTTTGGAATTTCCTATCCCAACAATCCCCCTACTCTCCTTTGCAAGATACGCACTTTGTAAAGCAAAGTGCCTCTTGTTAGGGGAATATCCCCTAATACCCCTATTCCATACGGAAATATACCGATTACCATACAGGAATGAATTTTCCACTACTACTTTTCCAACAGGTTTCCATATGGTTTTACATTTTCCACGAGTAACCCGATTTTATAACCATACAGAAAAACCATACGGAAACGGATTTTCCACTACCACTTTTCCAACAGGTTTCCATACGGTTTTGCATTTTCCACGAGTAACCAAACTTTTTCCTTATCCAAATCCTCTGCCACAGAATTTAGGAAATCTGACATCATAAGATCCATCAAAATATACAGGCAGATTTTCCTATCAATGGATACTCAGTCCAAAAATCCCATCAAAAAAAGACGATACAAAACCGCTAAATTTTGTACCGCCCATATATCTTTTTACCACACACTCATATCATCTTGTGCATCTATCCAAGCCTGAATCCCGCCATCCAGCATCAGCGTTGCATACTCCAATGGTTCATCTATTGCCAGTGCATCCAATGCCCCCTGTGAGTTCGGCGTGGTCTTTAGTCCATCTTCCCATTCATTACAATTCAGCCTGAATATTATTCCAAGTTCAATATTCCTAATCTCAATACAGTTGTGCCACTGATTGTATTCTGCATATAGAATCATACCTGCTCCTTTCTGCTGTATGCGGTGGGGCTGTGTCACCACAGCCCGCCTGCCATTCTGTTTCCGTAACCCTGTCCAATTGCCACCACCCTGCTTTGCGTCTGTCCGGTTGCCTCGCTGTTCAGCATATCTGCAATCTGCTTCTGTTTGTTCGGATAGAGATGTCCGTAAATATTCAATGTCGTATTTACCGAATCATGCCCCACCCTCTGGGCGATTGCCAATGGCTGCACATTTTTCTCTATGAGAAATGCGATTGCCGAATGCCGGATATCGTGGATTCTGATTTTCGTAAGTCCCAACGCCTCACTCTTACTTTTCAGTTTCTTTTGAATTGCCCTGTCAGTTACCGGAAAAATTCTGTCCTGATCCTTTAATCCATACAGAGAACCGGTATAAGCTTTCAATTCCTTCATCAAAAAATCCGGAACCGTTACCTTTCTGTTGGAACTTTCCGTTTTTGGGGAAGTCAGATAATCCTGCCTGTTCCTCCGGTAAAATGTCTTGTTGATGTTGATGGTACTGTTTCTGAAATCCAAATCTTCATAAAACAATCCTAACATCTCACCGCACCTGCAGCCCGTCCAGAACAAGACTTCAAAAATCAACTTATACATTCCCTCATCTTCTCCGAAACTGCCGATAAAAATGTCAAACTCATCTTTTGTCCAGAAATTCAATTCCCTTGCATTCGACCGTCCCATCTTCTCAATCTTTTTGCATGGATTTACCTTCAACCCGTAATATCTTTCAGCATGGTTGAACAATGCAGTTATCTGATTCTGTATCATTCTAAGATATGTGTCCTTATATCCCATCGACATCATTTCATTCTGCCATTTCAGGATTTCCGCCGGAGTGATTTCATTCATCTGCTTCCTTCCGAAGTACGGAAGAATTTTCTGCTCAATCATCTGCCGCTTGCTGATGACGCTCCGCTCCTTCAGCCTTCCTTTCTTGTCTTTAAAGTAAATTTCCACAAATGGTGCCAGCTCCATGTTCATGTCTGCCTGCTCCGTCATCAGAAACTCCCGCTCCCATGCCAGTGCTTCTTTTCTGGTGGCAAATCCACGTTTGAATTTTGTCTTTCGCTCTCCAAGCCAGTCCTTGTAGTTAAACTTACAATACCATTTTCCTGTTTTTCCGTCTTTATATGCCGGCATAACTTTGTCCTCCTTTTTCCATTTTTAATGTACTTATTAAAATAAATCCGGATTTCCTGCCCCGGCTGCTTCCGGAGCAGTTCCGGCTTTTTTGTTATTCCTGCCCTTCATATCCGTAGCACTTCTTTTTAAAGAATGCTCTTGGGACACTTCCTGATTTTGTGAAGTATCCCATAGACTTCAGTTCGTCGTTCCATTCCCGAATAGTATGGTATGCTTTTGATCTGGATACTCCGAGTTTCTCAGATACTTCTTTCACATCCATAAAAATCTGATTCATCTTTTCTCACCTCTCTTTCCTGTTTAGTAACACATATGTTACTGTTTTTGCATTTTGAATTATACAGTAACATATATGTTTCTGTCAATACCTGTTTCCATTTCCACCCTATCAGTGTGGATTTCTTTTGAAATTCACCACTTTATGGTGTGTTTTTCTGACAATGGGTATGTTCTATTATCTAAATTCTGTCTTGCCATACAGTAACATTTATGTTATTCTTGTAATAGAAACAACAAAGTTACTGTATATTTGCCGGACAATTAAGAGATAAAACGGACATTGCATGTGGTTCCGCAACAATGTCATTGAAATCCGGAACAATAATCCAAAATTACAAGAAACGAGGTATTGACTTATGGCTATCGGTGAAAGAATCAAACGAATCAGAAATTTCAGAAAAATGACACAATCCCAGCTTGGCGAGGCTGTCGGCTTATCCGACGTCCGTATCCGCCAGTATGAAATCGGAAACAGGACACCAAAGGAAGATATGATTAAGGATTTGGCAGTTGCCCTTGACTGCAATTACCGCTCTATCTACGAACCCACTCTGTATGCTGCGGAAGATGTGATGTACACGTTGTTTGAATTAGACGAGCACTATGATATGCCCTTATACGAAGTAAAAGATAAGAAAACAAAAGAGACACACATATGCGTAGGTTTTGATTATTCTTTGCTTGATGACTTTTTATCCGACTGGAAGAAGAAAAAAGAAGAACTGGCAAAAGGCAGGATTACCAGAGAAGAATACTTTGAATGGAAAATCAAATGGCCTCATAATGATTAGGAAATTCCGGCACTGCAAAGTGCCGTTTTTCTTTTGATACGCAATCAGTATATCCGCTCTTTTATGCCTGCTGATACCGGCAAGAGCCCTGAATGTGTATCAAAAGTGTATCAATTCCCATTTTTCAAGAGCATTTCAAGTGCACGCCCTATTTTTGTTCTGCCATCTTTTTGTGAGAAACGACACCTCGACTGACGTCTCGGTCGTGGCGTTCGCCACATCTTAAAACCGCATAAACGGTCTCTTTGAGCACGCTCAACCGCCCTGTTTATGCGGTTTTGTACGTTTCTCACTGCTTACACGCAAAAATCCGCAACCCCTTTAATCATAAGGGATTGCGGAATATTGTTTGATACTAATATTGATTATTCAATAATCGTAGCAACCTTTCCAGATCCAACTGTTCTACCACCTTCGCGGATAGCGAATCCAAGACCCTGCTCCATAGCGATTGGATGAATCAGTTCAACTGTGATTTCTACGTTGTCACCAGGCATGCACATTTCTGTACCTGCAGGTAAGTTACAAACACCAGTTACGTCAGTTGTTCTGAAGTAGAACTGTGGTCTGTAGTTGTTAAAGAATGGAGTATGACGTCCACCTTCATCTTTAGTTAATACATAAACCTGTGCAGTAAATTTCTTATGGCATGTTACTGTACCAGGTTTAGCGAGAACCTGACCTCTTTCGATCTGGTCTCTGTTGATACCTCTTAAAAGAGCACCAATGTTATCACCAGCCTGTGCTTCGTCAAGAAGCTTTCTGAACATTTCGATACCTGTTACAACAGTCTTCTGTGTTTCTTCCTTAACACCGATGATTTCAACTTCATCATTTAAGTGAAGAGTTCCTCTTTCTACTCTACCTGTAGCAACAGTACCACGACCTGTAATCGTGAATACATCCTCTACCGGCATAAGGAAAGGCTTATCTGTATCTCTCTGTGGATCTGGGAAATAATCATCAACTGTAGACATAAGCTCCATGATTTTGTCTCCCCATTCTGATGATGGATCTTCCAGAGCCTTAAGAGCTGAACCCTGAATAATTGGTGTTCCTTCGAAACCATATTCTTCAAGGATTTCTGTAACGTCCATTTCTACTAATTCTAATAATTCCTCATCGTCTACCATATCACACTTGTTCATGAATACAACAATTTTTGGAACACCTACCTGACGTGAAAGTAAGATATGCTCTTTTGTCTGAGCCATAACACCATCAGTAGCTGCAACAACAAGAATAGCACCATCCATCTGTGCAGCACCGGTAATCATGTTCTTTACATAGTCAGCATGACCCGGGCAGTCAACGTGAGCGTAATGTCTCTTTTCTGTTTCATATTCAACGTGAGCTGTAGAGATTGTGATACCTCTTTCTCTTTCTTCCGGAGCTTTATCAATGTTAGCGAAATCTACTGCATTGTTACCAGCAACTCTCTCTGATAATACTTTAGTGATAGCAGCTGTTAAAGTAGTTTTACCGTGATCGACATGTCCGATTGTACCAATATTACAATGTGGTTTTGTTCTTTCAAACTTAGCTTTTGCCATTTTTGTAATCCTCCTAATTTAATAAAATTCTAATATACTTATTGACCTGTCATGGTCTGTTTCAAAAGGCTATTCCCATTATATTTGATAATGGCAATATTTTCAAGCCTTATTTTGTTTTTGCTGCAACAACCTTTTCCATAACTGACTTAGGTGCCTGCTCATACCTCTCAAAGAACATGGAGTAGTTACCACGTCCCTGTGTGGATGAACGAAGTTCTGTTGAATAACCGAACATTTCAGATAATGGAACAAATGCTCTGACAATCTTTCCACCGCCTAAATCATCCATTCCCTGAATCTGTCCACGTTTTGCATTAAGACTTCCGATTACATCACCCATATATTCTTCAGGCATTGTTACTTCAACCTTCATAATAGGCTCAAGTAATACCGGATCACCCTTTGCCATAGCATCTTTAAACGCCATAGATCCGGCAATGTGGAATGCCATTTCTGATGAATCGACTTCATGGTATGAACCGTCATAAACTGTTGCATGAACACCAAGTACCGGGAATCCTGCCACAATACCTGTCTGTGCTGCTTCTTCGATACCTGCGCCGACAGCCGGGATATATTCCTTTGGAATGTTACCACCAACGACTGTAGATTCAAACTTGAATGTTTCTTCACCATTTGGATCCATAGGCTCGAATTTAACTTTACAATGACCGTATTGTCCACGACCACCGGACTGTTTTGCATATTTGCTGTCGACATCAACCGCCTTGGTAAATGTTTCTTTGTATGCTACCTGTGGTGCGCCGACATTTGCTTCTACCTTAAATTCACGAAGAAGTCTGTCTACGATAATTTCAAGATGAAGCTCACCCATTCCGGCAATAATTGTCTGTCCGGTTTCCTGGTTTGTATGTGCTCTAAATGTAGGATCCTCTTCAGCAAGTTTTGCCAAAGCCTCACCCATCTTACCCTGTCCGGCTTTTGTTTTAGGCTCAATAGCGAGCTCAATAACCGGCTCTGGGAATTCCATAGACTCAAGAATAACCGGATGCTGTTCGTCACAGATTGTGTCACCTGTTCCGGTAATTTTGAAACCTACGGCTGCGGCAATATCACCTGAATAAACTTTATCCAGCTCTGATCTGGAATTTGCATGCATCTGAAGAATACGTCCGACACGCTCCTTCTTACCCTTTGTTGCATTTAATACATAAGAGCCGGAATTCATTGTTCCGGAGTAAACTCTGAAGAATGCAAGTTTACCAACAAACGGGTCAGCCATAATCTTAAATGCAAGAGCTGAAAATGGTTCATCATCAGATGATTTTCTTGTAACTTCATTTCCTTCTTCATCTGTACCTGTGATGTCAGGAATATCTGTTGGTGCAGGCATATATTCAATAACGCCATCCAACATCTTCTGAACACCTTTATTCTTATATGCAGAACCGCAATATACGGGAACTGCTTCGTTAGCTATTGTTGCTCTACGAAGAACTTTCTTCATATCGTCAATAGAAGGTTCTTCTCCTTCCAGATACTGCATCATCAGGTCGTCATCTAATTCACAAATCTTTTCCACGAGATTGTCATGCCATTCGTCGGCAAGATCTTTTAAATCATCAGGAATATTTGTGATTTCGATTTCCTCACCCTTATCATCTTTATAATAATATGCTTCCATCTCAAACAAATCGATAAGTCCTGCAAAATCATCTTCCTTACCAATTGGAATTTGAACCGGAATCGCATTTTTACCCAGACGATCAATAATTGTCTGAACAGAATAAAAGAAATCTGCACCCATTTTATCCATCTTATTAATAAATGCCAAACGTGGTACATTATATGTGTCAGCCTGACGCCATACGTTTTCTGACTGTGGCTCAACACCGGCTTTTGCATCAAATACGCCCACTGCGCCATCCAATACACGAAGGGAACGCTCTACTTCAACTGTAAAGTCAACGTGTCCCGGTGTATCAATAATATTGATACGGTGTTCCAGAGCGCCGGCTTTTGGTTTATGATGATCCTCTAATGTCCAGTGACATGTCGTAGCTGCAGATGTGATTGTGATACCTCTTTCCTGCTCCTGCTCCATCCAGTCCATGGTAGAAGCCCCGTCATGAGTTTCACCAATCTTATAGTTTACACCAGTATAATATAAAATACGCTCTGTCAATGTCGTCTTACCGGCATCAATATGAGCCATAATACCTATATTTCTGGTTCTTTCTAATGGATATTCTCTTCCAGCCAAGATTTTTTCCTCCTCTTTTTATTCTAAAGGCTTATGCCTTTATTATGTCATGCATTTCTGCATCTTAATCAATGAATATAAATATTTGCATTGCCTAGCCCGATTACTCTTCGCTTTGCTATGCTAACTAAAATCTGTAATGTGCGAAAGCCTTATTAGCCTCTGCCATCTTATGCATGTCTTCACGCTTCTTAACTGATGCGCCGGTATTGTTTGCGGCATCCATAATCTCATTAGCTAATCTTTCTACCATTGTCTTCTCACTTCTCTGACGTGAGTATAATGTAATCCAACGAAGTCCTAAAGCCTGTCTTCTTTCAGGTCTTACCTCAATCGGTACCTGATAAGTAGCGCCACCGATACGTCTTGCCTTAACTTCTAACGCCGGCATAACATTGTTCATAGCTTCTTCAAATACTTCAACAGCATCTTTTCCTGTTTCTGCTGCCACTTTTTCAAACGCGCCATAAACAATCTTTTGAGCTACACCTTTCTTACCATCTAACATAATATTGTTGATAAGCTTGGTAACTACAACACTACCATACATTGGATCTGCTAAAATTTCTCTCTTTTGAGTATGTCCTTTACGTGGCATGTTACTTCCCTCCTTAATTATTTTAATTAAATCATAGGTACTCACAAAAGTTGTGTCTTGCTCACGGCTTAAGACTATCTGAAAACATAACCCTAATAACCGTTACAAATCATTCAACCTGTGATTGACGAAACCGTCTTTCCTATTGCAGCCTATTTTTTAGGTCGCTTAGCGCCGTACTTGGAACGAGCCTGACGTCTGTTTGCAACACCTGCAGTATCAAGAGTACCTCTGATAATATGGTATCTTGTACCTGGTAAGTCTTTTACTCTTCCACCACGGATAAGAACAACACTATGTTCCTGAAGATTGTGACCTTCGCCCGGAATATAGCTTGTTACCTCAATACCATTAGATAAACGCACTCTGGCAATTTTTCTAAGAGCTGAATTAGGCTTCTTAGGTGTAGCAGTCTTAACAGCTGTACATACACCACGCTTCTGTGGAGAAGCTGTGTCAATCATCTTCTTATTTAAAGAGTTGTATGTCTTTAACAAAGCTGGAGCTGTTGACTTTTTAACCGCTGACTTACGTCCTTTTCTTACTAACTGGTTAAATGTAGGCATTCCTTTTTTCACCTCCTGTTATTAGAATTATGTGTTAAATCGTTACACATGCATGCAAAAAGGGCACACTACTCCCATTAAGCGTGCCCTAACATTATAACGTTGTAATATTTTAAAGTCAACCCCTCTTACTTAATTTTAATTCTGCTTTAAATAAATCACCATCTAACATAATCTTCAGTTCTCCATCCTGTTTTTCCATAATGCTTCTGGCTATGGAAAGACCGAGTCCGCTACCCTCTGTTGTTCTGGAAAGGTCTCCCCGTACAAATCTCTCCATCAACTCATCTGCGCTAAAATTCAGTGCGCTGGCAGAAATATTTTTTATGGAAATAACGGAATTGTTCTCTTCATCAATAACATCAATATATACGCGGGTACCCGGCATTGCATATTTGCACACATTACTATACAGATTGTCCAGTACACGCCATGTTTTTCTCCCATCTGCGCACACAATAATCGTATCCTTTGTAATATTCTTGATAATATGCAGTCCGCTTTTTTCAAATCTCTCACTATATTCCGCAAGGCTCTGATTAACCAGCTGCACAATGTCGATATTTTCCACATTTAACTCCACTACTCCGGAATTTAACTTGGAAGCCTCTACCAAATCTTCTGTCAATGTCTTTAACCTTTGAGATTTTTTATCCAACACGTCCAGATATTCCGGCGCTTTTTCGCTGTCTAATCCATCCGTCTTTAACAAATCCACATAATTTATAATAGAAGTCAACGGGGTTTTTAAATCATGCGATACGTTGGTAATTAACTCAGTTTTCATTCTTTCATTTTTCAAAGCGGAAGATACTGCTCTGCTGAGTCCCTCGCCTATGCCATTCACGGATTCTGCCAGTTTTTTATTGGAAGGAAATCTCATCATCTCATCATTGATTTTATTATCTGCCTCTCCTCCCGCTAGTTTTTCAGTTTCTTCTATAATAAGTTCTTTTTCTTTGTAGTAATTCCATACAACTACTCCAATAACTGCGACCGGTATGCTAATCAAAAACAACGCCCCAAATAAACCAGCGCTCATCTCCGCAAAAGAATAATCAAAAAATAATACTATATCCAACACGACACACATGAAAATAACTTTTCCGGTTAGTTTTAAATTATGGAATATCTGGCAGATAGCTTTTTTCAGATAAATGCATATGACTCCAATCATGGTCGTCCTTATAAAACTTTTTGTCTTTAACCGTCTGGCAATACTTTCACTAATCTGTAATATTGCTTCTACAGCAAGCATAGAGATAAAAATCCACACGCCGAAAACAATGGAATCCGAGACATTTAATCCATCGTAAAATTCATCTCCGGTCAAAAGCATTGCCATTGCGTATATACTCACTGCCACTATGATTTCTACATCCATCCAAAGTTTATCTATTTTCTGTAACTTTGGTTTGTCTTTCTTTTCCTTATGTCCGGCAATCACTAATAACCATATGTATGGAAATAATACCAACAGCGCAAATACACCGGCAATGATATAATATGCAACAGCTTCCCTCTTCCATGATTCCTGTTGCTGCCTGGATACTTCCAACTTAAACTCATCATCCCAGTCATCAATGTATGTCTTAAAGCCTTCCTGACGCAAAGTATACATTTCAATATAAAATTTCTTTTTTTCACATAATTTCTGCAGTTTCTTAAAAGATATTTCCCTGCCAAGTTCTTCGTTATAAAATGATTTCTCATTTAACATGTTGTACAGGCGGTCCGTCACAAAATCATCTCTGTATTTTTGCTTTGTGTCAATGTGCATTCCATTTTTGTTAAAGGTACATATATTACTTCTCTCACTGTCTTTTCCCCGATAATTAGTAAAGATTTTTTTATTGCTTCCCTCTTTTGCGATAGTCACATAAAACTCAAACTTCGGTAATCCGAAATTTTCTATTGGTTTTTTCCTGTTATTCAACTGTTCATAAACATTGCCCAGTGTTTCTTCTACACATTGAATATAATAGTCTCCGTATGCTTCCTCTTGTTCCTCTTTGGTCCAACTGCTATTAAAAGAAATCCATTTCAATGTTCCCAATGCCACACATACCATACCTGCCAGTGCCAATGCCAATGTCACGATATGCAGTACAATTCTTTTTTTCTTCATAAATCATATCCTCCTTAAAGCTTTTCAATCCTGTATCCAACTCCCCATACTACTTTCAGGTATTTTGGTTCTTTGGGATTGATTTCAATCTTTTCGCGGATATGTCTGATATGTACAGCCACTGTGTTGTCTGCCGCCACAGCTTCTTCATTCCAAACGTTCTCATAGATTTGTTCAATGGTGTACACCCGTCCGGGATTTTTAATCAGAAGAAGCAGAATATTGTACTCCACCGGCGTCAGTTTCACACGTTCTCCGTCAACAGATACTTCTTTTGTCTCATCATTGACTTCCAAACCTCCCACCGTATACACATTCTCCTTTACCGGTATCATACTCCCCAGTTTGGTGTACCGTCTCAACTGTGATTTTACCCTGGCAATCAATTCAAGGGGATTAAATGGTTTGGTCACATAATCATCTGCCCCCACATCCAAGCCAATAACTTTGTCAGAATCCTCTGATTTTGCCGAGAGGATAATAATTGGGATACTGTTCTCTTCCCTTATTTTCAATGTGGCGCGAATACCATCCAGTCTCGGCATCATCACATCCATTATCAAAAGGTGGACTTCCTGACTTTTCAGTTTTTCTATTGCCTCCACCCCATCATACGCCTTAATGACATTGTAGCCCTCCTTTGTCAGATAGATGTCAATTGCTTCCACAATCTCTCTGTCATCATCGCACACTAAGATATTGTACATACCAAATCCTCCGCTTATTTTATACGCCCCTTTTGGGGGTTTGGTAATCATTGGGATTACCTGTAAATAGGATATAATTTAATTCTTAACAAAAACAAAATATATTTCTTAAGATTTTCTTAACTTTTCTTTTTACAAGAAAAAAGATTTTTCCATCACTCTCCTCAAACCGGATTTTACAACTCGCAGTTGCCTGCTGTTCTTGGAAACGGTATAACATCTCTGATATTTGACATACCGGTCAGATACATAATCATTCTTTCAAATCCCAAGCCAAAACCTGCATGTCTTGCCGTACCGTATTTTCTTAAATCCAAATAAAATCCATAATCTTTTTCACTTAACCCTGATTCCTTCATCCGGGTTTTCAGCACTTTCATGTCTTCTTCTCTCTGACTTCCGCCAATAATCTCTCCAATACCAGGTACCAGACAATCCATAGCGGCAACGGTCTTACCGTCATCATTTAATTTCATATAGAAGGCTTTAATTTCTTTTGGATAATCCGTCACAAAAACAGGACGTTGGAAAATCTTTTCTGTTAAATACCGCTCATGCTCTGTCTGCAGGTCGGCGCCCCACCTTATTTTATACTCAAACTTATCATTATGCGTTTCCAGCAATTTAACTGCCTCCGTGTAAGTTACGCGACCAAATTCAGAATTCATGACATGATTCAGCCGCTCCAACAGCCCTTTATCCACAAAAGAATTAAAAAAGTTCATCTCTTCCGGCGCTTGTTCCAAAACATACTGAATAATATATTTAATCATTCTTTCTGCAAGGTCCATATCATCTGAAAGGTCTGCAAATGCTATTTCCGGCTCAATCATCCAAAACTCTGCCGCATGCCTTGTAGTATTAGAATTTTCTGCGCGGAATGTAGGACCGAACGTATATATTTTTTTGAATGCCATAGCGTATGTCTCACCATTCAACTGTCCGGAAACTGTAAGATTGGTAGGTTTGCCAAAAAAGTCCTGTCCAAAATCAACCTTTCCCTCGTCTGTTTTCGGAACATTATTCAGGTCCATTGTTGTCACCTGAAACATTTCACCTGCACCCTCACAGTCACTGCCCGTAATCAGCGGTGTATGCACATACACAAATCCCTGCTCCTGAAAAAATTTATGAATGGCATAGGCACATAGTGAGCGCACTCTGAACACTGCCTGAAAAGTATTCGTTCTGGGTCTTAAATGAGAAATTGTTCTTAAGTACTCAAATGTATGACGTTTCTTCTGCAATGGATAATCCGGTGTGCTTTCCCCTTCGATTACTACTTCTGATGCCTGTATTTCAAAAGGCTGTTTTGCATTTGGTGTAGAAACCAGCGTTCCTGTAACAATCAGCGCCGCACCAATATTCAATTTTGAAATTTTATCAAAGTTATTCAGGTTATCACTATATACTACCTGCACCGGCTGAAAATATGTGCCGTCATTTAAGGTAATAAATCCAAAAGTTTTCGAATTTCTGATACTTCGAACCCATCCTCCTACCTGAATTTCCCTATTTATATATTTTTCAGTATCGGAAAATAATTCTTTTATCTCTGCCATCTTGTATCTTCCTTTCTTTTTCCTTATATTATCTACAATAAATATACTCTAAATACAACCGGTTTGCAAAGCAAACTAAATTTCTATTTCTTTTCTTTCATATATATTGTATAATTCCAACATATTTATTCGCGATACTAATTGGAGGTACTTTTATGGAAAAAAGAGGAAATTTCTCAAACAAAATTGGATTTGTGCTGGCAGCTGCCGGTTCCGCTGTAGGATTAGGAAATATATGGAGATTTCCCTATCTGGCTGCACAATATGGTGGTGGAACATTTCTGATCATTTACTTAATTCTGGCTGTCACCTTTGGATTTTCTTTGATGATTGCCGAAATTGCCATTGGCAGAAAAACCGGATTGAGCGCTATCGGCGCATTCAAATCACTGGATAAACGTTTTGGCGGATTAGGAATTCTGACTGCAATTATTCCGATAATGATTTTCCCCTATTATTCCGTAATCGGTGGATGGGTTATTAAGTATTTTACCGTTTTTATTACCGGCGGCGCTGAAGTCTCGGCAAAAGATGGATATTTTAATAACTTTATCGGAGGAAATTACGAACCCCTGATATGGTTTATTCTTTTTATGGGATTTACTGCATTGGTCGTATGGTTTGGCGTTGAACAGGGGATTGAAAAGGTAAGCAGAATAATGATGCCTATCCTAGTTGTTCTTACACTGTTTATTGCAGTCTACGGACTTACCGTGGATGGAGCGATAAAGGGACTGGCATATTACCTGCAGCCACATCTGGCAGATGTTTCCGTGAAAACTATTTTAGCTGCCATGGGACAGCTGTTTTATTCCATGTCGCTGTCTATGGGTATTATGATTACCTATGGTTCATATATGAAAAAAGAGGACAGTCTGGAAAGCTCTGTAAGACAAATCGAAATTTTTGACACTGCCATTGCTTTTCTCGCAGGATTGATGATTATTCCCGCTGTCTTCGCTTTTTCCGGTGGAAGTCACAGTGCCTTAAATGCCGGACCCGGATTAATGTTTGTAACACTGCCAAAAGTTTTTAGCAGTATGCGGTTTGGGACGTTTATCGGAACCATATTTTTCATTCTGGTGTTCTTTGCAGCTTTAACTTCGGCAATATCACTGATGGAAACTATTGTCTCAATATTTTGTGACAGGTTCAAATGGAGCAGACACAAATCCTGTCTGATTGTTTTCACGTTTTCACTTGCACTTGGAATTCCATCCTGTCTTGGTTTTGGTCCACTGTCCTTTATTTCATGGATGGGAATGTCCATATTGGATATTATGGACTTTATCAGCAACAGTGTATTGATGCCGGTATGTGCCTTATTGACCTGCTTCTTTGTAGGTTTTGTCATCAAACCTCAGGCAATTATTGATGAAGTGACCAAAAACGGAGCAAAATTTAATTCAAGGAAAATGTTTACTGTTATGATAAAATGGATTGCGCCAATCTTTCTAATACTGATACTTGTAAGCTCTATTGCAAACGCACTGGGAATCATCACAATATAGTATTATGAAAGAAAACTGATTGTCTGCAAAATAAAAGAGGTGGAGCTGATTTCCACCTCTTTTATGATATGATTGTTCTATCTTTATTTTTTCTTTTTCTTTTTTCTTTCCTCTTTTAATATCGGCTGGAATCTTTCTACTTCCTTTGCAATCACATTGCTCATTACAAGTAAGCAGATTAGATTTGGAATTGCCATCAATGCATTGGCAATATCTGAAAAGTTCCATACCACCTCAAGCGTTGTTGTAGCTCCAACAAATACTATAAGACAGAAAAATATTCTATATACCATATTATATTTATGTGTTCCAAATATGTACTCGAAAGCTTTCTCACCATGGTATTCCCAACCAAGAATTGTTGAAAATGCAAACAACACAATTCCTATTGTTACTAAAATACCACCAAATTCGCCGATAGCTGATTTGAATGCAAGAATTGTCAATGCTGCGCCTTGTACTAATTCTCCATCTGCACCAACGGTTCCCAAAACTCCTGATGATGCAATGCAGAGACCGGTAATCGTACATACAACAATAGTATCCCAAAATGTTCCTGTCATGTTAATATAACCCTGACGTACCGGATCATCTGTTGTGGCAGCTGCGGCTGTGATAGCAGCAGAACCCATTCCTGCCTCATTGGAAAATACACCACGGGCTACACCAAATCTCATGGCATTCATCATACTTGCCGTAATTGTACCAGCCACACCACCTGCAACTGACTGTGGTGAAAATGCCATCTTAAATATCATTACAACACCGGCAGGGACATTCTGTATATTTACAATAATAACAATCAGACCAGCCAATACATAGAAAATAGCCATCAAAGGAACAACAACTGATGAAACCTTTGAAATTGTCTTGATACCGCCTACAATAATAACCAATGCCAGTATCGTTAATATAATACCTACGATTTTTTCGTCAATATTGAATGTACTCTTTAAGGAGTCCGAAATGGAATTTGCCTGAGTCATATTTCCAATACCAAAGGAAGCCATTATTGCAAATATTGCAAAAAGCATACCGAGAAATGCACCTATTTTTTTGTGCTTAAATCCTTTTTTCATTGTGTACATTGGTCCACCGGACATTTCCCCGTTTTTATTTACCTCACGGTACTTAATCGCCAACATACATTCACTGAACTTTGAAGTCAATCCAAAGCATGCTGAAATCCACATCCATACCAAAGCCCCCGGTCCGCCGGAAACCATGGCTGTTGCTACACCTACAATATTACCGGTTCCAATCGTTGCCGCAAGCGCAGTCGTCAATGCTGAAAACGGTGAAACATCACCTGTTCCTCTTTTTGTGGTTCTTGCTTCTTTGCTCAATGTGCTTTTTAAAGCATATCCCAGATTTCTCCAAGGCAGAAATTTTAATCTGATTGTAAGAAAAATTCCTGTTCCTACAAGAAGTACCAGCATAACCGGTCCCCATACGAAATCATCCACTACTTTAATAATGTCTGAAAAATTCATATTTTTTCTCCTTCACTATAAAATATAAATATGCGCTGTTTAACGCAAAAAAGGAGGCGCTTAATACAGCTACCTCCTTTGGTAAACCAACATAATTTTAAAATTATTTTCTTCATATGTCAAGTTCTATTACATTTCGCCAAAAAATCTGCATATAGCTGTAATTTATTTTATGTCCAAATCATTTAGAAAATCCATGATGACTTTCCTTGACTCTGATGTCTTCTTTACAACCACTATCACGGCAATCATCAATACCGCTGCTGAAATTCCACACAAAATCATATTGTCTGTCTGCATTTCATATACAGACCATGAAAATCTGACAACAATAAAACATAAAGCCGCAATTATCAGTACATAAAGGTAAAATGCAAAAGTAAACCCTCCTTTGATTTTACACCCTTTTTCATCATCAACAATTTTTCCTTTAAAAATAATCGGAACTGTTTCTGTACGGTTAGCTTTTTCTAATAAAAGAGTCATCTCAATGCTGTTTCCAATCTTTTTGATAACAATATTGTTCTTCTTTGCTTTATTCAACATCACATTGAATAAACTTTCTTTGTCCGTATTATATTCAATCTTCATGTTTTCACCTTCTACTCGATGCAGGTATTTTTCTACTACAATATCTGCATCCGGCTATCTGCTGCACTGAAACAAAAGATCTTCCCATCTTCTATCTACTTCTTTTTGGTACTCCTCAATTAAGTGCTGGTTTTCTGGTTTAAATAAATGTTTAAATCTTCCCTGTGTCTTTAAGAATTCTTCGATTGGAAGTCTTTTTTTCGGCTCATAGTTTAATTTCCATCTGCCATCCACAACCTCATAAAGCGGCCAGTAGTTTGTCTCAACTGCCAGTCTGCAGATTTCCATAATATCATCTGTCTTGTACTTCCAGCCTGTCGGACATGGAGCACACACATTCAGGAAAGCCGGTCCGTCTGTATAAATAGCACGTTCTGCCTTTGTATGTAAATCTTTAAATCCATTAAAAAAGGTTGTCTGCGCCGCATACGGAATATCATGGGCTGCCAAAATTGCCGCAAGATCTTTTCTATACTGTTCCTTACCGTTTGACTGGCTTCCTACCGGTGTAGTCGTAGTATCTGCATACATAGGGGTAGCAGATGATCTCTGTGTACCGGTATTCATATAGGCACCATTGTCATAACATACATAGGTATAGTTTGTTCCACGCTCCATTGCGCCGGACAGTGACTGGATACCAATATCATAAGTGCCGCCATCACCGCCAAAACAGATAAACTTATAGTTTTCTTTTATCTTTCCTTTTCTTTTCAATGCCTTGTATGCACCCTCCACACCACTCATTGTTGAACTGGTATTTTCAAATGCACTGTGAATGTAGCTGTCTTCCCATGCCACATACGGATACTGAAACGATGACACATTTAAACATCCCGTAGCGCACCCGATAACTGCATGGTCTCCTTCATGCAGTCCGCGAAGTACGTTTCTGGCACAAATCGTAGCTCCACATCCCGCACACATTCTATGACCAGGAGCAAAACGTTCCGGCTTATTCATTGTCTCTTTAAAATTGTAACCCATCCTATTTTGCCTCCTTATCTCTTAATCCGATATATCTGTGTGTAGGTCCTATATCACCGGTCTTTACAATTTCCATCAATGTAGTGTACACGCTTTTCATATCGTCTACCGTAACATCTCTGCCGCCAATACCATACATGATATTGATTGTCTTTGCTGTGCAGCCGCCGGTATACATTGCCTGCATGGTCTCTGCTCCGACCGGACCTCCATTGGTTGAAAATGATTCGCTTCTGTCCATGATGGCTACTGCCTTACATTTCTTTAAAGAAGCTGCAATTTCTGCACCCGGGAAAGGTCTGAAGGAACGAATCTTGACCAATCCTACCTTTTGTCCTTCCTCTCTCATCTGGTCAATGGCTTCCTTTGCAGTACCTGCTGCAGAACCTATAATGACCATTGCATACTCTGCATCCTCCATCTTATATTCTTCAATCAGACCGTATTTACGTCCGGAAATTTTTTCAAAATCTTTTGCCACATCCAAAATTACCTGTTTCGCATTTTCCATGGCATGTGCCTGTGCTTTTCTTGATTCCATGTAATAATCAGATACGGCGTATGGACCGACTGCAAATTTTTCTTCCGGATTTAAAAGATACTCAACCGGTTCTCTTTCTCCTACAAATTCTTTTACAGTCACATCATCCAAAAGCTCCATGTTCATCATGGCATGACTGGTAATAAAACCATCCTGACAAATCATAATTGGAAGCATTACGTCTTTATGTTCAGCAATGTTAAATGCCATTACCATATTGTCATAAGCCTCCTGATTGTCCTCTGCATATAACTGAATCCAACCGGAATCTCTTGCCCCCATGGTATCAGAATGGTCACAGTTAATATTAAGCGGTCCTGTGAGCGCACGACATACAGCTGCAAGTCCTACCGGCAGTCTGCTGGAAGCTGCAACTCCCAGTACCTCCCACATAAATGCAAGACCTGCTGATGATGTAGCTGTCAATGCTCTGGCTCCTGCCGCAGAGGCACCCATTGCCGCACTCATGGAACTATGCTCCGATTCTACCGTGATAAACTCTGTATCCACCAGTCCATTGGCAACATAGTTGGAAAAATACTGTGGTATCTCTGTAGATGGTGTAATAGGAAATGCCGGGAATACATCTGGATTAATCTGTCTGAGTGCTGTTGCCACTGCCTCATTTCCTGACATTAATACTTTCTTTGGCATAACTATTTCACCTCCATCTTAATTGCGTGAAATGGGCATGCTTTGACACATATTCCACATCCCTTGCAATGATCTAAATCAATCGCCTGTCTTTTATAATCCTTTACAGGAATACAGCTGTCCGGGCAGACCGGCACGCATAAAAGACATTGTTTACATTTTTCTTCATCAATTACCGGCGCAACTGCAGTCCAGTCACCTGTAATAAACTCTCTGGTCGTACCGCTTCCTACAATGGTATTTCCTCTTGTCACATCCTGCCAGCACACGTCCTGACCTAATTTTTTAATATCCGACTTTGCCATTATCTTACCTCCCTTAGCGCCATCCTAAGTGCATCCATATTACCTTTTATTACTTCCGGCTTTTTCGCAAACTTATGCTTAAATGAACCTTCCATCTCTTTCAGAAATGTCTCATCATCAATCACACCTGTTATCTTTACAATAGCTGCAAGCATTGGTGTGTTAGGAAAGTTCTTTCCCAGGGTATCCATAGCAATCTGTCTGGCATCAATTGTGTACACTTTGCCTTTATATCCTTTTAAAAGTGGAATTATCTCATCTCTGCTTTTGGATGTGTTAATCAGTATGGCTCCATCTGCACGAAGCCCCGCTGTTACGTCTACAATTTCAAGCAGTGTTTCATCCACTACTACTACAAACTGCGGTTCATAAATATTAGAATGTACGCGGATAGGAGTATCACTGATTCTGTCATACGCCGTAATTGGAGCTCCCATCCTTTCAGGTCCGTATTCTGGAAATCCCTGTGCGTTTTTTCCTGTTTTAAAAGCCACTTCTGCCAGAAGAAGCGCCGCTGTTTTAGCGCCCTGTCCTCCGCGACCGTGCCATCTGATTTCAAGGGTATTATTCATATCTTTTTCCTTCTTTTTCTTTTCTTATCTCAATTGATTGTATCAGCCGTCAGAAAACCGACGCTGATCTTTTTGCTGTGTCGTTAAAAAACACGCAATTTTTATTATATCAAAGGTTGTCATATTTTCAAGTTTTTTGGCAGGAAATCATAGTATCTCCATCATCCAAAATTTTCATGCAACAATTTTCAAAATATATTACACTATATCTGTGAAGGTGTTAAAGCTTTATTACCAGATAAAGAGGTACGATATGACATACGACAGAAAATTATTAACCGCTTCTATGAACGGTGACCAACAGGCATTTGCCCTGCTCTATGATGAAATTTATCCGGAATTATACCGCATGGCAATTTATATGTCAGGCAATGTGACCATTGCAGATGACCTTGTGAGTGAAACAGTTCTTGCTGCATATCAAGGCATCAACAAACTCAAATCACCGGAGGCATTCGAAGCTTGGATTTTTAAAATTATGTCCATTATAGTAAAACGGAGTTTCCATCAAAAATATCACAGTTTTTCGGTCTTTCATCCGAATGCCGTGGAAATGGATACCATCGGTTTGAAAGCTTCAGATTGGTCGGACAATGAAATTATAAAAACTGATTTGCTCAATGCAATGTCAAAATTAAAATACATAGACCGCCTGATTATTTCGTTATGTGTTCTTGAAGGCTATTCTAGTCGTGAGGTGGGAAAAATTCTTTCCATGAATGCCGCTACGGTCCGTTCGCGTCTGAATCGTAATCTGAAAAAATTGAAAACTGAATTGGAGGAACATGGTTATGAGTAAATACTTTCATCACGATATTGAACAGGAAAATAAAAAAATTGCAAACAAACTGTTAGAGGAAAGCCGGACAATTCCAATTCCAAACCATCAGACATTTGACGAATTGATTAAGAATACGAAAAAAAGCAGTTGCAGTAAAAAATATGCAAAAATTTTTGAAGGAAAGCGAAATAAAATTGCTGCACTGGCTGCCTGTCTGATTGTTTTGCTTGCCACAGGAAGTTTCTGGTCCGTAACCCAAATTGCAAACAATCAGTTTGAAAATAAAAATCCGTCAAAAACCAAAACAGATTTCACTTCCCATCAGGCTCACGGATACAACGAAGTTTTTAAAGCATTTGAAAATGCGTACTCTCATACCCGGTCTTTTGCAACAACTGAATCTGTTTTGTCAGATACCATTTCAGCGGCAAAAGAAACTGCAAAGTCAGCAAATGACGCCACAGATTACAGTACCACCAATGTACAGTCTGCCGGAATTGATGAAAATGATTTTGTAAAGACCGACGGAACATATATTTATTCCGTAAAACAAACGCCTAGAAAAAAAATTATTTACATTACTAAAGCAGAAGGGACGTCCACCCGGACAGTTTCTTCCATAACGGTTTCCCAACTGCCTAAAAAAAGTGATACCACGGAAATTTTTTGCGGAATTTATATTTATAAGCACTATCTGATTGCCCTGTACACGAGAAATCAGTATTCTACGAACAACATGATAAGAGAATCCGTAAACTATAATTCCTATGATACATGTGGTAGTTCAAAAACAGCAGATGTTTTGTCTCCGTCTGAATCACAAGTCATTATCAAGGTTTATAATATTTCTGATGCCGGCAATCCGAAACTGCTTCACACAAACACACAGGAGGGAGCTTACGTTTCTTCCAGAATGAAAGATGCTTATTTATATACAGTCACTACGGTCACTGCAAGAACTGCTTTTGAATATCCAACGGCATCCTATGACAAAAATTTTACTTCACTTTATGATGAGAATTGTATTCCAAAAATAAATGAAGTAAAGGTTGACCCCAAAGATATTTATGTGCCGGATAAAATTGATGTGCCGGGATTTTCCATTGCCACAGTTCTTGATGTGACAGACAGTTCTGACTTTAAAAATTCCGTTTGTGTTGCCGGAAACTGCGACCAGATTTATGTGAGTGAAGACAATTTGTATTTGATAAACAACTATGATGACATTATAGATTCATCAGAAAGAGAGAATCCTTTCCAACAGAAAAAACTTAAAAAAGGAAACCAGATAGAAGATAATGTCCGTTCCATGAAAAAACAGATAAAAGAATCATGTCCTGAAATTTCAATAAAAAAAATTAAAGAAGAAGTTTACCGCAGGGACATCAAACATATTTCTTTCATTAATATTATCAAATTTCATTATGACAAAAGCAAATTGACTTTTGTAGCGGATAATCAGTTCAATGGTACTGCTTACAATAACTTATTTTTTGATGAAAAAGATGATTGCCTGAGGTTTGTATCCTCCATGGAACCTGAATATAATACCGGTTTTCAAATTAATTTATATGATAAAAAAAATCATTTACTTTCATCATATTACGATGCCCGCAAATATAAGTTTTTGCCGATTACTTCGCAGGTGATGGTATTAGACCAAAATTTAAACAAAATTGCATTGATTGACAATCTTGCCAAAGGAGAATCTCTCTATGCTGCCCGGTATTTAGGTGGTTATGGATACTTTGTTACCTTTCAGGAAAAAGACCCTCTATTTTCTGTCGATTTTAATGACATGAAACATCCAAAAATCATTTCAAAACTGAAGCTTCCGGGCTATTCTTCCTATCTGGGGTTTTATGGTAATAATCTGCTTTTTGGATTTGGCGAAGAAATAAAAAAGGGAAGTTCACGACTGAAACTGGAAATGTATGACATCACAAACGGAAAAGCTATTCAAAAGGCAAAACAATATGTAGGAAAAACAGATGCTTATTCTCCTGCACTTGACGACTACAAACAGCTTTTGACAGACTCGGAAAAAAATCTGATTGGCTTTTATTATGATGATGATATTAGTGGTAATGCAAATGAATATATTCTTCAAGCTTACTATACACTGTATACATATGAAAAAGAAGAATTTCAGTGTATTGCAAAGATTCCTTTAAAAGATTGCCAGCCAGACAGCATTAAAGGAATATATATCGGAGATTATTTCTATATTGTTGACTGCAATCATGGGATTTACAGTTTTAATATGAGCAAGCCGAAAACAGAACGAAAAATATTTTATAAAAAATATAAATAGAAATTAATGCAAATAGAATGATTTTCATTAAAACACTGACACTGCAAAGCAAAAATTCTCCGGCAGGAATCACCTTCACGGCGTTCCTGTCGGAGAAGATAACACTGAATTATAATTGTTTTAAATAATTCTCTATATTCATATACATTATTTTATCATCTTCAAAATAATCCTCACCTCTGTAAAGTATGTATTTGGAAGTAACTTTTCCAAAACGGTTTTCCAGTTCACGAATCTTATTTTCATCCACTAAATTTCTATAATGTTTCTGTTGTATTTCTTTGGCATTGACAATTTCAAACACTGTACATTCATTTTTCTCCGTGTCATACACAACCATGTCAAAACTTCCTTCCGGTAGACGCAACCGAAATGCCCGATACCTTTTCGAAATTCCTCTGCATGTTTCTATCAAAACAATATCCTTTAAAATAGAATTTCTGATTTCTTCTAATATATCTTTGATTATCGTGCTTTTGTCAGCCTCACTTATAGTATCAACCTTTAATTCTTTGAAACATTCACCGATGAGTTTTTTAGAATTCAAATATTTTCTTCCCGGCTGTAAAAATAAAAATTCTTCTATATCCTCCACTGTATCATTCATTCTTTCCACCGGACATTCTGCAATATAATCCAAATCTTTTATCAGATTAATAATTTTCCTATTATAAGGAACAGTGTGAAGCCTCGGTTGAGACTGCTTTTCCTTTCTCCTGTCCCAGATAAAAGTTTTGGAAGATGCTCCTGATTTTTTGCTAATAACTTCCCTTGTCAAAATTCCGGACAGAAAATTGTGGCAAACAGCCTTTATTTCATTATCAATATCTATATCTGCCGCTTCGTTGTTTTTTCCAACCGATTCACCAAACTTTGGACGATCGTTTCCCAATACACCTCCATATTCAATATATCGGTCCAAATCATCATCATTCATTAACAAACTGTGCTCTCTATACGAAATATATGTAGTATGAATCATGACTGCTCTTTCGTATAATTCCCCATGAACCGACTGCCAAAAACTCAAAGGCTCCTGACCGGATAGAACCATTTTCATTCCGGTGGCAGCAAAAACATCTGACAACACAGAAGCCGATTCTACAAAATCACTGACATTAGAAATATCTTCAATAAATACATATCTTACCTTCTTATCATACAAAGCCTGAAGGTCCTCTGCCAATTCCTTCATGGTATTTGACTTTATTATTTTGATATAAGCACACCGATCCAACTGTATTTTCGGCATATTAAGCAGTGCCTGTCTGATTAATGTTGTCTTTCCGGTTCTGCGTAATCCATAAAGCACACAAACTTTATCCACTTCAGGGCTGTTTAAATAATTCATTAACTGCTTGATACAATCTCTCATGGCAAGTCCCCGAACTGCCTCTCCCATATCCTGAAGGGCAGTACCAAACACAACATTTGTTTTATATTTTTCTTTATGGGGAACATAAGGCACAACCTCTATGTGTTTTTTCTTTTCTGATTTCAGTTCCTTTAACTGCTTTTCCAGTGCTTTTCTTTTGGCAATCTGGCTCTCCATCCGTTCAAGTTCGCCTTTTTTTATGTACTTGCTTTTAACCTTTCCATTTTCTGCCCACTGTTGGTAATGATAAACATTTCCATTAATATTTTTCTTTGAAATATAACCTATTGGCAACATGGAAATCTGTATTTCCAAATCTTCAATCATCGCTGTGTAATCCATATCATTACCTCCAAATCTAAAAATATCTTATAAAACAATTATAACCTATCAACTTTCAAAGTCAATAGGTTATTGCCTTAATATATTTATTTTTTTATTAATTTTTACAATATCCGTTTTTATATATTTTTCTTGCTAAATATATAAATGGTGTATCGGTCAGACTTGTTACAATAAAAATAATATAACTTGACAGAACAATATGCATCACAGTATTTACACTGTGTATCCCTCCAAAAGCTCCAAAATTAAACAAAAGATTATTTAAAAACTGGGATATTAATGTTGAACCATTATTTCTTATCCAAAGAAATTTATCCCGGTCGCCAAATTTTCTTTCCGTAAAATTCCACCATTTATGGTAAGCCCACACATCAAACCTCTGGACAATAGCATATACAACCATACTCACAATCATAACCCTTGGTGTATTGGAAAAGATTGTCCTCATGGCAGGCATTGCAAAATCCGAGCCTGCCGGTGTATATAAAAGCCACCATTGTGAAAATACGATAAACACCAAAGATGTGGCAATTCCTAAATTGACAGCTCTCTGCGCTTCTTTTTTTCCATACAACTCGCTGACAATATCCGTAACCAGAAATGTCGAGGCAAAGAGTACATTTCCAAGCGTCATTTCCATTCGAAAGGCATTAACTACAATTAAAACCTCAATATTGGCGGCGATAGTTGCAATAGATGTAAAACAAAACAAGCCATACTTTCCAAATAATTTAAAAAACAGTAACTCACTTCCATATATAATAAATATGGATAATATTAATAAAACTTCATTTGACATAACACTTCTCCTCCTTTTCTTTTGCTTATTACAGTCATCGCATCAATTTCTCTGCGCGACCGGTCTTATGCCATTTTGTTTGTTATATATTAAAAAAGAGTACCCTAGGGTACTCTTTTTAAACCACACTTTACCTGTGGTAAATCCCTAGTTTTGTTTAAAGACAGGATGGTTTTCGAACTGTCTGTTATAAAAGATTATTCTTCTGTAATTTCTACTGTTTCCTCATCAACTTCTATCGTTTCCATATCTTCAGAGACCTGAAGAATTTCTTCTTCCGAAATTTCTTCCGTATCTTCTGAAACAGCAATCATTTCTTCTGATGCCGGCTGATTATCTGTAGTCAGTTTTACAGAACCGTATCTTTCAAGTCCTGTACCTGCAGGAATCAGTTTACCAATCAATACATTTTCTTTCAGTCCTACAAGCGGATCTACCTTACCGCTGATAGCGGCTTCTGTAAGAACTCTTGTTGTCTCCTGGAAAGAAGCTGCAGAAAGGAATGAATTTGTAGCAAGCGAAGCCTTTGTAATACCAAGCATAATCTGGGTACCCGTAGCCGGCTCTTTTCCTTCTGATATCAACTGTTCGTTTACTTCGTTAAAGTTAAGAACCTCAACTGTTGTTCCCGGTAAGAAATCAGAATCACCTGCTGTATCAACCTTAATCTTTTTAAGCATCTGACGCACAATCACTTCGACATGCTTGTCATTAATTTCTACACCCTGTAAACGGTATACTCTCTGCACCTCACGAATCATATAATCCTGTGCTGCGCGGAGTCCTTTAATCTTCAAAAGATCATGTGGATTAATACTACCTTCCGTAAGCTCGTCACCTGCTTCCAAAACCGTGCCATCAAGAATCTTAATTCTTGAGCCATATGGGATAAGGTAAGCCTTTGACTCTCCGGTCTCCTCATTGGTTATAACAATTTCACGTTTCTTTTTATTTTCCTTAATTTCAGCCTTTCCGCCAAATTCTGCAATAATTGCAAGTCCCTTTGGCTTTCTTGCCTCAAACAACTCCTCTACTCTAGGAAGACCTTGAGTAATATCGTCACCGGCAACACCACCGGTATGGAAGGTTCTCATAGTAAGCTGTGTACCCGGCTCACCGATAGACTGTGCAGCAATAATACCAACAGCCTCACCTACCTGAACTCTCTGTCCTGTTGCCATGTTAGCGCCGTAACATTTTGCGCAGACACCTACCTGTGATTTACATGTAAGGATTGTTCTTATCTTTACTTTTTCCACGCCTGTTGCAACAATAGCAGCTGCTCTTTTTGGCGTAATCATATGATTTGCCTTTACAATCATATTACCATCTGCATCATACATTGATTCAGCAGCGGTTCTTCCTGTGATTCTCTCTTCCAGACTTTCGATAACTTCGTTGCCATCCATTAATGCTTCAATTTCCATAAATGGAATTGCTTTTCCTTCACAGCAATCAACATCACGAATAATTAAATCCTGTGATACATCTACAAGTCTTCTTGTAAGGTATCCGGAATCGGCTGTACGAAGAGCAGTATCTGAAAGACCTTTTCTTGCGCCGTGGGCAGAAATAAAGTATTCCAAAACATCAAGTCCCTCTCGGAAGTTTGACTTAATTGGAAGTTCGATGGTCTTACCTGTTGTATCCGCCATCAATCCACGCATACCGGCAAGCTGTTTAATCTGCTTGTCAGAACCACGGGCTCCGGAATCTGCCATCATAAAGATATTGTTGTATTTATCAAGTCCACCTAACAGGGCGCTCGTAATCTGATTGTCGGCATCCTGCCATGTCTCGATAACCTCTTTATATCTTTCTTCGTCTGTCAAGAATCCTCTGCGGTAATGCTTTGTAATTTCATCTACCGTGTTTTCGGCATCTGCTAAAATCTGTTTTTTCGCTTCCGGTACTGTCATATCGGAAATAGAAACGGTCATGGCTGCCTTTGTAGAATACTTGTAACCCATCGCTTTGATGTTATCAAGAACCTCTGCGGTTTTCGTAGCTCCATGGTTATTTATAACTTTCTCAAGTATTTGTTTCAAACCTTTCTTTCCTACATGGAAATCAATCTCAAACTTGAGCCAGTCTTCATCTGTTTCTCTTTTAACAAATCCTAAATCCTGTGGAAGAATTTCATTAAATAGGCAGCGTCCGAGCGTTGTCTCAATAATGCCTTCTACTTCTTCACCTTTTCCATTAAAGACTTTTCTCTTAACTTTAATCTTCTGATGAAGTGAAATGTCTCCATTTTCATATGCCAAAATAGCCTGATTTACATCACTGAACGAATGTCCCAAAACATCAATCGGCTCACAGACAACCACTCTGTCGTCCGCCTGATATTTGATATAATCATGTGTTCCAATCTTGCCATCATCCAAGGCTTTTTTCACCTCATCCGAAGACTTATAAATCTTTCTTCCGGCTTTTGAGGTAATTTCTGCATCATTGGAATAGTCAACCATCTTATCCATTGTAAGATAGTAAATACCAAGTACCATATCCTGTGAAGGAACTGCCACCGGCGCACCATCGGATGGTTTCAGCAGGTTGTTTGGTGAAAGCAGCAGGAATCTGCATTCTGCCTGTGCCTCCACGGAAAGTGGAAGATGAACAGCCATCTGATCACCGTCGAAATCGGCATTAAACGCCGTACATACCAACGGATGCAGTTTAATCGCCCTGCCTTCTACAAGTACAGGCTCAAATGCCTGAATACCCAGTCTGTGAAGGGTAGGGGCACGGTTTAACATAACCGGATGCTCCTTAATAACTTCTTCCAAAACATCCCAGACTTCTGTCTGGAGTCTTTCTACCATCTTTTTCGCAGCCTTAATGTTATGGGCTGTTCCCTGTTCTACTAATTCTTTCATAACAAATGGCTTAAACAATTCAATCGCCATTTCTTTTGGAAGACCACACTGGTAAATTTTTAACTCTGGTCCTACAACGATAACCGAACGTCCTGAATAGTCAACACGCTTACCAAGCAAATTCTGACGGAAACGTCCCTGCTTACCTTTCAGCATATCGGAAAGAGACTTCAAAGCTCTATTACCAGGTCCTGTAACAGCTCTGCCACGTCTTCCATTATCAATCAATGCATCCACAGCTTCCTGAAGCATTCTCTTTTCATTTCTCACGATAATTTCAGGAGCTCCTAATTCAAGAAGTCTCTTTAAACGATTATTTCTGTTGATAATTCTTCTATATAAATCATTTAAGTCAGAAGTGGCAAATCTTCCTCCTTCCAACTGAACCATAGGTCTAATATCAGGAGGGATAACAGGAATTACATCCATAATCATCCATTCCGGTTTGTTTCCTGAACTTCTGAAGGCTTCAAAAACCTCCAGTCTCTTAACCAGTTTTGCTTTTTTCTGACCGGATGCCTCATACAGTTCTTCTTTCAGTGCTTCTGCTTCCTTGTCAAGATCAATTGCCTGAAGCAGTTCCTTGATAGCTTCTGCACCCATACCCACTCTGAATTTTCCTTCAAACTCATCATAGGCTTCTCTATATTCTTTCTCCGTTAATACCTGCTTATACTCTAAATTGGAATCCATAGGGTCCAGTACAATATAAGAAGCAAAGTATAGTACCTTTTCCAAAACCCTCGGTGAAATATCAAGGAGCAGACCCATTCTTGAAGGAATTCCTTTGAAATACCAAATATGTGATACCGGTGTCGCCAATTCTACGCATCCCATACGTTCACGACGCACGCTTGCCTTTGTGACCTCAACACCACATCTGTCACACACTACGCCTTTGTATCTGATTTTCTTGTATTTACCACAATGACATTCCCAGTCCTTATTTGGTCCGAAAATCTTTTCACAGAACAAACCGTCCTTTTCAGGCTTCAGTGTTCTATAGTTAATTGTCTCCGGCTTTGTAACTTCACCCAGCTCTTCTTTGTCGCCTACTTTTCTGGTAGCCCACTTTCTGATTTTTTCCGGTGAAGCAAGACCGATTCTAATTTTATCGAATGAAAGCTGTTCACTTACATTTACATCTGCCATGATCAAATCTCCCTTCTATTCATTTTCCTGACCATCTTCAAATACGGAACCATCAGCATTTACTGTCTGAAGTTCTTCCCCAACAAATTCCTGGGTCTGATACCCCGCCTGCGCAAATGCCTGACTGTCTTCTTTATTTTGACTAAAGTTTTTGTCACTGTTAAGAATTGCATTGAAATTTGTCTCACCATAATCGGTGCTTTCTTTCAATTCAACTACGTTATCTTCTTTATCCAATACATTTACATCCAGTGCCAATGCCTGAAGTTCCTTTACAAGTACCTTAAATGATTCCGGAATTCCCGGCTGAGGAATATTTTCACCCTTAATAATTGCTTCGTATGTCTTAACACGTCCTACAACGTCGTCAGACTTGAAGGTTAAGATTTCCTGCAATGTATAAGAAGCGCCATAAGCCTCCAATGCCCAAACTTCCATTTCACCAAATCTCTGTCCACCAAACTGTGCCTTACCGCCAAGTGGCTGCTGGGTTACTAACGAATATGGACCTGTGGAACGTGCGTGAATCTTGTCGTCAACCAGATGATGAAGTTTCAGGTAATGCATGAAGCCGATTGTAACCGGGCTGTCAAAATAATCACCTGTTCTACCGTCACGAAGTCTTACCTTACCATCTCTTGCAATGGTCACGCCCTTCCACTCTTCCCGGTGGTCTAAATTATTTCCTAAATATTCCATAATCTCCGGTTTTAATGTGTCTTTATATTTTTCTACAAAATCTTCCCACTCTGTATTGGCATAGTCATTGGCGAGTTCCAAAGTATCCATAATATCAAACTCGTCTGCTCCATCAAATACAGGAGTAGAAATATTGAATCCTAACACTTTTGCGGCAAGACTTAAATGAATCTCAAGTACCTGTCCAATATTCATACGCGAAGGTACGCCCAATGGGTTCAATACAATATCAAGAGGTCTTCCGTTTGGAAGAAATGGCATATCTTCTACCGGAAGCACTCTGGAAACAACACCCTTGTTACCATGACGTCCAGCCATCTTATCACCAACAGAAATCTTTCTTTTCTGGGCGATATAAATACGAACGGATTCGTTTACGCCCGGAGCTAATTCATCTCCGTTTTCTCTCTTAAATACCTTGGCATCAACCACGATACCTGCTTCACCATGAGGAACCTTCAAAGATGTATCCCTCACTTCTCTTGCCTTTTCACCAAAGATTGCACGAAGCAATCTCTCTTCCGGTGTCAGCTCCGTCTCTCCCTTTGGTGTAACCTTACCAACCAAAATGTCACCGGCTCTTACTTCTGCACCGATTCTGATGATACCTCTTTCATCCAAATCTTTTCTCGCATCATCACCGACGCCCGGTACATCATTGGTAATCTCTTCCGGTCCAAGTTTTGTGTCTCTTGCTTCTGTCTCGTATTCTTCTATATGAATAGATGTATAAACATCATCCTGTACTAATCTTTCACTGATAAGTACCGCATCTTCGTAATTGTAGCCTTCCCATGTCATAAATCCAATCAATGGGTTCTTTCCAAGGGCGATTTCACCGTTTGATGTTGATGCACCATCGGCAATGACTTCTCCGGCTTCCACTCTGTCGCCTTTAAATACAATCGCTCTCTGGTTATAACAGTTACTCTGGTTACTTCTGGCAAACTTAATTAAATGATATACATCTAAATCGCCATCATCTGTTCTAACGGTAATCTCTTTGGAAGTTGATTTTTCAACAACACCCGCACGTTTTGCCACTACGCATACACCCGAGTCCACCGCTGCCTTACCTTCCATGCCGGTACCAACGACCGGTGCCTCTGTGGTCATAAGAGGAACTGCCTGACGCTGCATGTTAGAACCCATCAGGGCACGGTTTGCGTCATCATTCTGCAGGAATGGAATCATGGATGTTGCTACAGAAAATACCATTCTAGGAGAAACATCCATCAGGTCAATTCTCTTCTTATCAAACTGTGATGTCTCCTCTCTGTAACGTCCGGATACATTCTTATTTACAAAATATCCGTTTTCATCTAAAGGCTCATTCGCCTGTGCAACAGTATAGTTATCTTCTTCATCTGCTGTAATATATATTACTTCATCTGTAACACGTGGATTATCCGGATCCGACTTATCTACAACTCTGTATGGAGCCTCAATAAATCCATACTCATTCAACCTTGCAAAAGAAGCAAATGAGTTAATCAGACCAATGTTCGGTCCTTCCGGTGTCTCAATCGGACACATTCTGCCGTAATGTGTATAGTGAACGTCTCGGACTTCGAAGCCGGCACGGTCTCTGGAAAGACCGCCAGGTCCAAGCGCCGACAAACGTCTCTTGTGCGTCAACTCACCAAGTGGGTTGTTCTGATCCATAAACTGTGATAACTGGGAGCTTCCAAAGAATTCCTTTACAGCCGCAGTTACCGGTTTGATATTAATTAATGTCTGTGGAGAAACGCCTTCCAAGTCCTGTGTTGTCATTCTTTCACGAACAACTCTTTCCATTCTTGAAAGACCAATCCTATACTGATTCTGAAGTAATTCGCCCACTGCACGGATACGTCTGTTTCCTAAATGGTCAATATCATCAGAAGTTCCAATCCCATATTCAATATTTAACAAATAGTTAATGGATGCAAGAATATCTTCCTTTGTAATATGCTTTGGAACTAATTCATGTGCATTTCTCTTAATTGCATCCTTTAATTCTTCTTCCGTCTCATTTTCTGCTAAAATTTCAGCAAGTACCGGATAATAAACATCCTCTAAAATACCTAATTCCTTACAATCAAAATCAACATATGTGCTAATATCAACTGCCATATTTGACAACACTTTTTCATTCTTCACATCTGTCTGTATTACAACGGATGGAATTGCGGCATTCTGAATCTGAATAGCAAGCTCTTTTGTAACCGTTGTTCCTGCCTCTGCCAGAACTTCTCCCGTAGACATATCAATAACATCTTCCGCTAAAATATGTCCTACAATTCTGCTCTTGTAAGCAAGTTTTTTATTGTACTTATATCTGCCTACCCTTGCAAGGTCATATCTCTTTGGATCAAAAAACATACCGGTGATAATAGACTCCGCACTATCGACACTAAGCGGTTCACCCGGACGAATCTTTTTATATAATTCTAAAAGACCACTTTCATAGTCTTCGCTTTGATCCTTTTCAAAAGTCGCAAGCAGTTTATCTTCCTCACCAAACAACTCTGTAATTTCAGCATTCGTTCCTACGCCCAGCGCTCTGATAAGAACTGTTACAGGAACTTTTCTGGTTCTGTCCACACGAACATAGAATACATCATTAGAGTCTGTTTCATATTCTAACCATGCACCACGATTTGGAATAACCTGTGATGTATATAATTTCTTTCCTACCTTATCATGAGCGATAACATAATAAATTCCCGGGGAACGAACTAACTGACTGACGATAACACGTTCAGCGCCGTTAATTACAAAAGTACCGGTCTCTGTCATAAGCGGTAAATCACCCATGAAAATATCGTGTTCTGTAAACTCCCCTGTCTCCTTGTTATGAAGTCTGACTTTTACTTTTAAAGGGGCAGCATAAGTTGCATCTCTTTCCTTGCACTCTTCAATCGAATACTTTTTATCTTCTTCACATAGTCTGAAGTCGATAAATTCAAGGCTTAAATTTTGGGCATAATCTTCAATCGGAGAAATATCATCTAATACTTCTCTTAATCCCGTAGTAAGGAACCATTCATATGAGTCTCTTTGTACTTCAATAAGATTTGGCATTTCGAGCACATCTTTCTGTCTTGAATAGCTCATACGAATACCTTTTCCTGCTTTTACAGGAGTGATTCTGTTCTTCTCCATCGACATTACTCTCCTTGTCTTAATATAATTAATTATTTTACTACTATTACTTAATTTAATTAAGTTTTTTGGTCGTTATGTCAACCAGACACCTGCCAAAAGGGCGCACTACGCCCTTTTTTACGCATATCAAATTTAAATATACCATTAAAAAAAAAAGAAGTCAAGCATTTTTGTAATCTTTTCCAACTTGCGAAAATCACAACAACGCCGTTTCAAATTTTTATATACCTTTCATCAATCGGTATCATATCATTAAAATTTAAGACACCAGCTATTTTATCTTTATCAAATCTATGGCAAATTCATGATGTGGGAAAATCAATTACATATATTTTTTACAATACAAGCCAGATATATATGTAAATTCTTGGTGAATTCATAATCAGGGAGAATGCATTACATATATGTTTTACAATACAAACCACATATATATGTAAATTCTTGGATAATTCATAATTGGGGAGAATCAATTACATATATTCTTTACAATACACTCTTGATATATATGTAAATTCTTGGTGAATTCATAATCGGAAAGAATGCATTACATATATTCTTTACAATACACTCCAAATATATATGTAAATTTTTGGAAAATTCATAGCAAGTCAAAATATATTACATATCTATATCAAATTATAAAATGCTAATATATGTAAATTATAAATATTGCAAGAAAACAAAGCTTACAAAAGACGATTCAGAAAATGAAAGGTGTAATTAATTTTAGAACTTGCACTAAAATCAACAATATATGTTCTCTTCCCTTATTTACCGTAAAACAAAAGAATACCCGCATCAGTGCAAGCACAATGCGGGTATTCTTCTATTATACATACAGCTTATTGCCATCATGTAATTATTTAAGAGTAACTGTTGCTCCAACATCTTCTAACTGTTTCTTAAGAGCTTCTGCTTCCTCTTTAGAAAGACCTTCTTTAACAACCTTAGGAGCTCCGTCAACTACTTCTTTAGCTTCTTTCAGTCCTAAACCTGTTGCATCCTTAACAGCCTTGATAACCTTAACCTTCTGGTCACCTACTTCTGTTAACTCAACATCAAATTCAGTCTTTTCTTCTGTTGCTGCACCTTCTGCACCACCTGCTGCAACTACAACACCTGCTGCTGCGGATACACCAAATTCTTCTTCACATGCCTTTACAAGGTCATTTAATTCTAATACTGATAATCCTTTGATTACCTCAATGATTTCTTCTGTTGTCATTGTTAATATCCTCCTAAATTTCAATTTAATAATTTTCACTGACGGGATTATCCCGTTTTTACTTTGTTTTACACTTTATGCAGCTTCTTCGTCTTTTTCAGCAATCTGCTTAATAACACGAGCGAAGTTTGTGATAGGTGACTGGATAGATCCAAGTAACTTTGAAAGAAGCACTTCTCTTGACGGGATATTTGAAATCATCTTTAATCCTGCTTCATCATAGTAAACACCATCTACAATACCACCTTTAACTTCCAGAGCTTCAGCATTTTTTGCAAACTGGTATAAAACTCTGGCTGCTGCTGTAGCATCATCTTTGCAAACTGCAATAGCAGTTGGTCCTGCAAGATGTTGAGCTAAATCTTCAAAGTCTGTACCTTTTATTGCGAAGTTAATCATAGTGTTTTTATATACTTTGTATATCACACCGGCTTCTCTTAACTGTCTACGAAGATCTGTATCCTGTGCAACAGTCAGTCCACGGTAATCAACTACAACTGCTGTAGCTGCACCTTCGAGCAACTCTGATATTTCTTCTATAATAGGCTTCTTTAACTCTACTTTTGCCATGAATGGTTTACCTCCTTTTTAGATTCAGGTTTGCAACCTCATGCGCTTATAACCTTCCAAAGCACTTATACTACTTTGAAAAAGAAAAGCCTCTCTGCCGAAACAGAGAGGCATAAATCGTCATAAAAAAACGTTTACAACTTCATTCCTCGGCAGGCACTTGCGTTTACTCCTTTCGGAACCTGCTGTCTTCGGCATTTGGTTAGAAACCACTTTGTGCATAATAGCATAAGAATATTAATTTGTCAAATCATTTATGCATTTACAAGTTTTGTCACATTAACTTTTACTCCAGGACCCATCGTAGAAGTCAGAGTAATTGTCTTTAAGTATACACCCTTCAAAGCTGCCGGTTTTGCCTTCAAAATTGCATCCATCAGCGCATTAAAGTTTTCTGTAAGCTGTTCTTCTGTAAATGAAGCCTTACCAACCGGAACGTGAACAATATTAGCCTTGTCAAGTCTGTACTCAATCTTACCTGCTTTAATGTCTTCAATAGCCTTTGTAACGTCCATAGTTACTGTACCAGCTTTTGGGTTTGGCATTAAGCCCTTTGGTCCGAGTACACGACCCAGTCTACCAACAACACCCATCATGTCCGGTGTGGCAACAACGACATCAAAGTCAAACCAGCCATCATTCTGAATCTTTGGTATTAATTCTTCGCCGCCAACATAATCAGCTCCTGCTGCTTCTGCTTCATCAGCTTTAGCGCCCTTTGCAAAAACCAAAACCTTAACCGTCTTACCGGTTCCGTTCGGTAATACTACAGCGCCACGTATCTGCTGGTCTGCGTGACGACCGTCACAACCTGTTCTGATGTGACATTCTATTGTTTCATCAAATTTTGCAACTGCTGATTTCTTTACTAAAGAAATCGCCTCTTCTGTGTCATACTGAACAGCTCTGTCAATATTTTTAGCTGCATCTGTATATTTCTTTCCTCTCTTCATTTAAACCTCCTCGTGGTAATAACGGATATACCTCCCACGTTTTTCAATTCTTATTTCGATAATCATCGATTAGTCTTCAACTTTGATTCCCATGCTTCTTGCTGTACCTGCAATCATACTCATTGCTGACTCAATGCTCGCTGCATTCAAATCTTTCATCTTTGTTTCAGCAATCTGCTGTAAATCTGCTTTTGAAATTGTCGCAACTGTTTCTTTTAATGAATTGCCTGCACCCTTTTGAATCTTGCAAGCCTTCTTTAATAGAACTGCTGCCGGTGGAGTCTTTGTTATAAAACTAAAACTCTTATCCTGATAAACAGTGATTACAACTGGAATAATCATTCCCGGCTGATCTGCTGTTCTTGCGTTGAAGTCCTTTGTGAACTGAACGATGTTTAATCCCCATTGTCCAAGCGCTGGACCAACTGGTGGAGCTGGCGTTGCTTTTCCAGCTTCAATTTGCAATTTAATGTATCCTTCTACTTTTTTAGCCATATCAGGCACCTCCTAAAAATTGTGGTATTATCGGGAACCCCTCCCACTGTTTTGTACCTATTACAAAACATTCTCTATCAATGCTTTTCTAATGATAAGCATTTTCATAAAACCTCAACGGTCTTATCGCAATTTTTTTACTTCGGCAAAGTTCAACTCTACCGGAGTTTCTCTTCCAAACATATCCACGTTAATTGTGACCGTCTGTCTAGCGTCATCAATACGTTTTACCTCACCGGCTGTACCAGCCCATACGCCCGAGACAACATTAACCATCTCTCCTTCTTTAAAATCAACACTGATTTTTTCATTGGTCTTAACGCCCAATGTCATCATTTCTTCTGCTGTTAAAGGAACTGGTTTTGATCCCGGACCTACAAATCCTGTAACACCTCTGGTATTTCTCACCACATACCATGTGTCGTCATTCATAACCATGTTGATAAGCACATATCCGGGAAAAAGTTTTTTTTCAGAAACTTTTTTTACACCATTTTTTAATTCTACCACTTCCTGTGTGGGAACTGATACTTCTAAAATCTGGTCATGCAGTTTTCTGTTTTCAATCGACTGCTCTATATTTGTTTTCACTTTATTTTCATAGCCTGAATACGTATGCACAACATACCAATTTGCTTCTGACATATCATCACCTCTTATTATTATTCTTATTATTTAATAATGTTATTTAAACCAAACTGTATAACTTGGTCAATCAATCCAATAAGAATTCCCATAATAACAGTGACAATTACAACAATAACAGTCTGTCTGATGATTGATGCTTTTGTAGGCCAGATAATTTTTGAAAATTCAGCTTTTAAGCCTGTCCACCAGTTTTTCAAGCCACCTTTTTTCTTTGCTTCTGCCATAATTCTACCTCCATATAGACTATTTTGTTTCTTTGTGCATTGTATGTTTTTTGCAGAACTTACAATACTTTTTTGTCTCAACTCTGTCCGGATGAGTCTTCTTATCCTTGGTTGTATTGTAATTTCTCTGCTTGCATTCTGTACATTCTAATGTGATTTTTGTTCTCATGCGTTTCACCTCCGCTTTATTCTCTCATAGGGCTTTTCTTCCATATAATATAACACATTATTCCTAAAAAAATAATGCAAAAAAAAAAAAGACCTCTCTTCTTACGCACTACTAATATATCACACCCAAACTCACTCGTCAACCAAATTTTAGGTGATAACACAAAGTTTGCATAAAATTTAATTAAAGTCTTTTTTCGGCAAAATCAGGAACAGCTACTGTAAACTTAACAATTTTTCTCTTAATTCCGGAATATCATCGCATATTATTTCCCACACAAGTATTAAATTTACACCTTCATAATCATGCACAATTCTGTTTCTTAATCCATAGACTTGTTTCCACGGAATATTTTTATATTATAATCTCATTTCTCATATATCAATACTCCTGTTTTTTTTATTTCATTATCAATTAATGAATCTTTTTCGATATGAGTCCTGTCAAATAAGTCTATATCTTTTTTTATGGTTTTTCTAATATCTTCTAGCAGACCAATAAATTTTAATCCTTTTAAATTGCTTTCCACAAATATATCAATATCACTTCCAATATTTGCACTTCCCTTTCCATAAGAACCAAATACGACAGCTTTTTTGACATCATAACTTTCAAAAACAGGAGTTAAAATTGCCTTGATATATTCTATGTTATATATTTGATTTTCCATAATTGCTCCTTACTTTTATTTTTAACCGTTCCTCCATATTAATCCTATTTGTATTATACTTATGTATGCTCTAAATATCAATTATCGTTTGCCAATTCTTTTTTTGCCTCCTTGGTTAATAGAAAGCTCCTTGCTGTTTCTCTTCGAACTTTTTCGTATCTCTTCCTCCTGCCACACACATAAAATAAACTTTCTCTATTCCCGCCTTTTTCAGAACCTCTGCACAGGCATCTAAAGTGCTCCCTGTCGTATAAATATCATCCACCAGCAAAACCGATGTTTTTCCCTTTATTCTTTTCCTATCAACAGCAATGGCATTTTGCAGATTGGTATATCTTTCTTCTTTATCCAATCCCTTCTGCGGCTTTGTATCTTTCATTCGTACCAGTGATTTACAATCTATTTCTATCCCTGTATATTCAGACAATGATTTTCCAAACTCCTCTGCCTGATTATATCCTCTTTTACGTTGTTTTTTATAATACATTGGAACCGGCAGTATGACATCCGCTTTCCACTCATTGAATAATTTTCGATATTTTACGGCACCTGTATACCCAAACAAATCGTTATAGCATCTCTTATTTCCGTATTTAAATTCATATAATGATTTTTTTATCTCATCTGTATATTCAAAAATACATACTCCCCTGTCAAATATGTGCTTTGTATTACTGCAATCCGTACAGAACAGTTTCTCGTCTGTTCCTAACTGCTTCCCACATTTCTGACATTTGGGTTCCTGCACTATATTTACTTTTTCAATACATTCTTTACAGATCTTCTCTTTCGGCTTAATTACTTTTCCACATATGGGACATGTATTTGGGAAAAAAATTCTTTCCAATGCTTTTAATATATTTCTTTTCAACCTGTTTCATTACCCTCTTCATAATAATTTATCAACTGCCACTTCAATCCCGAATACCTTTTCTGTTGGTCTTCATTGGCAATCATTGATGCAAACATTTCTTTTCTTCCCACGATGCATACACATTTTTTTGCTCTGGTCACACCGGTATAAAGCAGATTTCTTGTCATAAGCATAGGAACACCCGATACTAATGGCATAATCACAGCCGGATATTCACTCCCCTGGGACTTATGTATGGTAATTGCATATGCCAGTTCCAGCTCTTCTGCCTGTTTGGCATCATAAGTCACATATCGGTCGTCATCAAATACTACTTCCATATAATTTGTAGTGTTATTAATTGTTGTAATAATTCCCATATCCCCATTGAATATTCCTGTACCGCTGTCATAAATTCTACCATCGGTGCTTCTCTGCTCCCACTCCAGCTGATAATTGTTTTTTATCTGCATGACTTTGTCGCCTTCCCGAAATACCGTTCCGGCAATTTCCCGTTCATTTTTAGTTTCATTTTCCGGATTCATATATTTCTGCAGTTGTTCATTGAGAGAATTCACCCCCAGAATTCCACCACGCATTGGTGTCAACACCTGTATTTCTTTTTCATCGGCTTTCACATAGTCAGGAAGTTTTGATTTCAGCAATCCAATCGTAGCATTGAGCGCCATCTGGGCATTTTCCCTTTCCACATACAGAAAATCTCCTTTGCTGTTATCAAGTGCTACCTGTTCGCCATTATTAATCTTGTGGGCATTCGTGACAATACCGCTCTCCCCTGCCTGCCGAAATACTTTGGTAAGCTTTACCACACTAAACTGCTTTGATTCAATGATATCTCTCAATACGTTTCCGGGACCTACGCTGGCAAGCTGATTTACATCTCCCACAAAAACAATTCTGGTTCCAATCGTAACAGCCTTTAACAGTGCATGAACCAGAAATGTATCCACCATAGACATTTCATCTACAATAATCACATCTGTTTCCAAAGGATTTTGCTCATTTCTTCCAAATCTTGCCTCCACCTCATCTCTTTCAACATTTTCTGATGAGCCGGATACCTCCAGCATTCTATGTATGGTTTTCGCCTCATGACCTGTCGCCTCGTTCATTCGTTTTGCGGCGCGGCCTGTAGGCGCAGCCAGACTGACATCCATGCCATCAGCCTCGAACATTTGAATAATCGCATTAATCGTGGTAGTTTTGCCCGTACCCGGTCCACCGGTAATAATCGAAACCCCATGATTCTGTGTTTCAACGACCGCCTTTCTCTGCAGCTCATCTAATTGTATGCCGGAAAGTTTTTCTATCGTATCCAATTTGACTCCCATAATATAGTCATCTTCCGGATTTGATATGTTAAGCTCTAGAAGCATTCTTGCTATATTTAATTCTGTATAATAAAAGGTAGACAAAAAGACAGCTTCTTTTTTATCAATGGTCTTTAAAATTAGTTTCTTTTCCAAAATCAACTCTGTAAAACAGTGATCTAAAAGGTCCATATTGTATGTTCCGTCAGCATTTAAATACTGGTCTCTTAATCCCAGCAGATTAATGGTTGCCTCAACCAGCTTGTCCTTCGGTAGATATGTATGTCCTGAATTTGAAGCTTCAGACAATGCATAACACATGCCGCTTTTAATTCGAATGGAAGCATTAACCTCGATGCCGGCTCTTCTGGCAATCTCATCCGCTGTCTTAAAACCTATCCCTGACACATCATCTGCCAGCCGATATGGATTCGTCTTGATAATATCATATACTTTAGACCCATACATCGTATAAATCTTATTGCTCAATGTAGGACTGATTCCATATCCCTGAAGAAAAATCATAACATCCCGCATATCCTTTTTTTCTTCAATCTGTTCACAGATACTCATAGCCTTCCTGATAGTAATTCCCCGTATTTCAGCCAGTCGTTCCGGTTCCTCCTCAACGATTCTTAAAGTATCCTCACCAAACTTGTCCACAATCCTGTCAGCCAGAACTGCTCCCAGTCCTTTCACTGCGCCGGAACCCAGATACTTTCTGAGGGATAATTCATCAGTAGCGGGAACCACTTTATAAGACAATACCTTAATCTGTTCCCCATATACATCATGAAAAACCTCCTCCCCCTCTATTTCCAAATACTCTCCTTCTGCTATGTATCCAAAATTTCCGGTACACTTGATTTCCTTTTTTCCATAAGAAAGAGTGAGAACAGTATAACCATTATCTTCATTTCTGTAAGTTATATTTTCGACATATCCATTGATTGATTTCATTTTTTCTCCCGATACTTTACCATCAAAATAGTAAGGCTGTCCCTTAAAATTAGTTGGACAGCCTTATGACATACCCTCGCAAACTTTTTTATAACATGCAAGGTAATCTACTTTATTTTTTCTGTTTCATCTGCGTCAATGTATTCTAAATACTGACCTGTACCAATAGCAACAGCTGTCATTGGATCTTCCGCCGTCATTGTATTAATACCTGTCTTTGACTCTATCAACTCATCAAGTCCATGCAGCAGGCAACCGCCTCCCGTCAAAACAATTCCCCTGACAGCAATATCTGCCGCAAGTTCCGGAGGTGTCTGTTCCAACACTCTGTGAACTGCATCCACGATACTCGTAGTAACATCACTTAATGCTTCTTCTGTCTCTTCTGAAGTTACCTCAATCGTTTTTGGAAGACCTGTTACAAGATTACGTCCCCTGACTTCCATTTTCTGATTTTCAGACTTGTTATAGCATGTACCAATTCCGATTTTTATTTCTTCAGCTGTCCGGTCGCCTATCAGAAGATTATGTTTTTTTCTCATATATCTGACAATCGCCTCATCAAAATCATCACCTGCCACTTTGACAGATGTGCTGACAACTGTACCTCCTAATGATATTACGGCTATATCTGTTGTTCCGCCTCCAATATCAACAATCATATTTCCACATGGTTTTTTTATTTCTATTCCTGCCCCAATAGCTGCCGCTAATGGCTCTTCCACGACAAAGACCTCTCTGGCGCCTGCCTGAAATGCCGCATCCTGTACAGCCTTTGTTTCTACTTCCGTAGCACCGCTGGGAATACACACACAAATACGCGGTTTTTTATATGAACGTTTTCCCACAGATTTCTGAATAAAATACCGTATCATCTGTTCCGTAACGGAATAATCCGAAATAACTCCCTGTTTTAATGGTCTGACAGCAACAATATTCCCGGGGGTACGACCAATCATCAATCTTGCTTCTTCTCCTACTGCCTTAATTTTTCCCGTATCTCTATCAATCGCTACCACCGAAGGTTCTTTTAAAACAACACCCTTTCCTTTAATATAAACAAGTATGCTTGCTGTTCCTAAATCTATTCCAATATCTGTGTTAAACATTTGTTACTCCTTTGGTCATTCTTTTTTTAATATAAAACTATCTATATTTTAGAATATCCACACTACAATAAAGTATAACAATTTTTTCTCATTATGTATATGTTTTATTTTGATTTTTATCCCAAAATTTCCTTATTTTTTCTATCATTTTTTTATTATCATTTATTATTTTTTATCATTTTCGTCAAATTTCGATTTTTTTTACAATTATTTAATAGTTTGTTCACATTTATACATTATAAATTTATATGTACCACCTCGGTGGTGCACATAGTTTGTATACGTTATACCCTATAATGGCGTATTTTAAGTTTTTCATACTCAACCTAGTGGGTGAGATTCCCACTAGGTCCCCCGCAAACAACAGCCTTGAGCGATACATTCGCCCAAGGCTTTTTTATTCTCTGTATTTTACTGTTTGTGTTCATTTTCTTTCTCTTTTTCTTTTCTGTATTTTTCCCTTGTTGCCATTCCTCCCCTTATATGCCTCTCACTTTTGTTTTTATCCAGAACATTCCGGACCTTATATGACATAGAAGGATTAATTTGAAGCAACCGTTCTGATACATCTTTATGTACGGTACTTTTACTGATTCCAAACTTTTTGGCGCAATTTCTTACTGTCGCCTTATTATTAATTATGTATTCAGCGCTTTCCAGCACCCTCTCTTCAATATATGCCTTCAAAAAAACCTCTGCAAAAACACACTTTGTACATTTTATGCAGAGATTTTCATGTATATTCAACCCATAATATATTATTTCATAAGATTATGATTGCTCCAGCAGCCACTTTTTTTCATCTTCCGAAAGATAACCATTTAATTTTTCATAAACATGTTGTCTATATTTTTGAAGTAAATTTTTTTCGCTATCATTGAGCATTTCTTCAACAATCAGTTCACTGTCATAGGGTACCAGGGTCAAAGTTTCAAACTGAAGAAAATCACCAAAATTGTTACTTATCTTTTTTTTACAGAGAAGCAGATTTTCAATCCGAATTCCAAACTCCTTCTCTAAATATACCCCCGGTTCATTGCTGGTAATCATGCCGGGCTGAAATGGAACATTCAGCGCCTGATTTTTTAATATTTTATATCGGATACCGTTTGGCGGTTCATGGACACTCAATAAATATCCTACCCCATGTCCTGTCCCATGATTATAATCCATTCCAATATCCCACAATGGTTTCCGTGCCAGATAATCAAGTGAAACACCACTACAACCGGATTTAAATACTGCTGCTGCAAGATTCAAATGACCTTTCAACACAGCCGTATACATTTCTTTCATTTTTTGCGTAACCGCTCCAAGACAAATAGTTCTGGTAATATCTGTTGTTCCTTCCATATAATGACCGCCGGAATCTATTAATATAATATTTTCTGCTTCCACCGCATAATTACTCTCTTTAGTGGCGCTGTAATGAACGATAGCTCCATGGTCTTTGTATCCAACAATAGGTGAAAAACTGGGTCCGATATAGCTTTTTGCCATACTCCGAAAATCTTCCAGTTTTTGTCCGAGCATAATCTCATCCATAGGAATTTTTCCTACATTCGTTTTCAGCCAATAAATAAACTTTGTCATTGCAATGCCGTCCAGCAAATGTGCCTTTTTCATATTTTTAATTTCTGTATCATTTTTTATTGCCTTCATGGTAAGCGCCGGAGAAAAACAATTATAAATCTCGTTGCTCTTTTTCAACACATTCACGATTTTATAATTTGCAGAAGAAAAATCCACCCAGACTTTTTTATCTTTTATTTCATTTACAAACTTATATATTTCTTCATAAGATTTTTCCTGAATGCCATTTTGTTTTAAATATGCTCTTACCTCACTCCCTATGACATTTTGCTGTACGAAAAGTATTGCCTGTTTTTCTTCAACAACCAAATAGGATAAAAACACCGGTGTACACTCTATATCATTTCCCCTTAAATTCAAAGTCCAGGCAATATTTTCCAACTGTGTCTCAACTAGAACATCACACGATTGAGCCTCCATTCCTGTTCGAATGGAAGCAATTTTTTCCGAAACGGTTTTTCCGGCATAACAATCTTCCAATCTCCAAACCGGATTGCAGGATATAGCAGGTCTGTTCTCCCATATTCTTCCCACCAAATCTATATCGCATATTACGTTTGCCTCTTGCAGCGGACAGATATTCTCCTGCATCTCTTTCGTAATACATCTTCCGTCAAATCCAATGGTAATAACCCTTTTCTGATTTGATATATAGGTTAAAATATATTCTTTAACAGAGGGGGTATTTTTTTCTCCCTCCTTCATTAGCGTATATTCTTCAGGTAACTGAATTTCTGCCTGCATGAAATATCTTCCATCCGTCCACAGACATGCTTCTTTATCTGTGATAACCACCGTTCCTGCAGAGCCTGTAAATCCACTAATATATTCTCTGGTCTTGAAATAATCACCTACATATTCAGAACCATGAAAATCACAAGTAGGCACAATATAAATATCTATGCCATGTCTCTTCATTTCTTTTCTTAACTTTTTAACCCTTTTACCGATTTCTATCTGTTCCATCGTATACCCTTTCACTCCATTTTTCACGTTTCATTCTTTTGTCCCCGTTTTATGATATAGAGCTTTGTTTCACTTTGATTGATGTTTTTTAAATACTCTAAACTGATTTTCCTATATTTCTCCAGTGTTTCTCTTCGGAAATTTTTCTGCATGATTTTACTTTTCATATACTTTTCACCAAAAAGTTCACCGGACTGAAAATCCTCCTTCATTTTCTCGGGCTCCCTGTCAATAAAATAAATCTCATCAGCCAATTTTAAAAATCTGTCAGGAATGGTATTTCTGACAGCTATTCCTGTAATTTTTTTAAAATATTGGTTCGCTCCTTCAAATCGCTTTAAATTGGTAGAAGTATATACGTCTATGCCTCTCTTTAACATTTCTTCTATAACATTATAGACAAATCCCTGATGTCTGACCTTCATACCCATTTCATCCATAATTACGAGGTCCGGAGCCTTCGCTAAAATATCATCCGGTTTCAAACCTTTAGCGCAATAATCCGATTGATTTATTCCATTGTCCTCTAGTATTTTTGTAACATCTCTATGTCCGCCATGCAGAAATCCCACTAAAACTTTTTTTCCCTTCGCTCTTTCTTCCATGGCTTTTTGCACCATTGCATAGCTCTTTCCTGCACCGGGCGTATAACTGGTAAAAATTGTCAACATCTGCTTTCAACCCCTCATTGCCTCTCATAACATTTACAAGTCTACCCTGCCTGTATCTTTACTCATATTGTTTGTTTAATCTTGCAATCTCATTCTTTAACTCGTCTACTACACTTTCAGGCTCCAGTATTTTGACTCCTTCACCCAGACCAATAATCCATCCGAAAAACATATTACTGATATTTACTCTGACATTTATAGTAAAAGAATTTTCATCTTTGGGAATAATCATAACATCTTTTCCAAACCGGTCTATTACTACTCCAATCAGTCTGTTATCAAATTGTATTTTTACATTTTTCTCATTTCCGGTAAACATTCCAAAAACTTTTTTTGCATACAAGGCCATGTCAAACTCTTTAAATTGTGCTTTTCCGTCACGGGCAGTGTCTAAAAGTTTTATTCTTCTCATTTTATCTACCCGATAATGTTTGATACTACCGCTTTCACCGTCAAAAGCCACCATATAGTAGTTTTCGTCATCCCATGTGAGCGCCCACGGACTAATATCCGTTTTATGCCCGTTTTCTCTTATTTTCATTTCCTTATTGCGTGTCCATTCATAATAATCAAACTGTATTTTACTATTACGATTAATAGCCAAATTCAAATTATCAATATTGTAATAGACACTTTCATAATTTGTTTTTACACGATTGGCTACATAAACCTGTCTCTGAAGTTCTGTCGCCTGATATTTACTCGCCTGATTTTCAATTTTTTTAATGAGTTCATTTGAACGTTTTTCTGATATAAACTTTGACGCCTGAACTGCATCTACCAGCAATTTAAGCTCGGGCAGTTCGAAATCCCTTGTAATAAGCGAATAATAGTAAGTCCCGCCGCTCTTATTTCCTTCTATCTCATATCCATAATCATTCAGCACGCCAATATCCATATAAATAGTTTTACGCTCTGCCTTGATTCCTAATGCATTCAGTTCACTGATAATCTGCGCCATGGTAATGCCATGCTGCTCATCTGTATTTTTTTTAAATATATCTAATAATGCTAATAGTTTCTGTTTTTGATTTTCAGACCTTGCCATTCCAACTTCTCCTGTGTTATGTAAACTATATCTGTGTTAATAGCTTCGAAGGGAATCTGTTTCCTCTTCCCCGGTATTTTCTATCGATTTGATAACTACATAATAACTATAACTGTCATTTACCTGTATTTCCACTCTATCTCCTACTTTGTGTCCCATAAGAGCCGCTCCCATGGGAGACTCATTACTAATTCTTCCCTTTACGGAATCTCCCCGCATAGTGCTTACAATCTTAAAAGTTTCGGTTTCGTCCTCCTCCTCAAAATAAATTTGAACCGTATTATTCAATCCTACTTCATCACTCTTTGATTTATCTGAAATAATCGTAGCTGTTTTTAAAATTTTCTCCAGATAACGAATACGGCTTTCATTTTTGTTTTTATCTTTTTTGGCTGCATGATACTCAAAATTTTCACTTAAATCTCCATGTGCTCTTGCCTCTTTAACAGCTTCCAGCGCTTCTTTGCGCACGACCAGTTTTCTATGTTCTATTTCTTCCTTAATCTTTTCAACATCGCTTTTTGTCAGCTCCATAAATTCCTCCATATATCATACAGCCACGCACCTAAACCGGCAGCGTGGCTGTTCGTTTTATTATCTTTCTTCAATCTTTTTATAAACATTGTAATCACAGTTGCTTACATACGCCGGTCTCATTATCTTATCTGCATTGACTAATTCCTCAATACGATGTGCACTCCAGCCTACAATTCTGGCTATGGCAAACATTGGCGTAAATAATTCTTCCGGAATGTCAAGCATGCTGTAAACTAATCCGCTATAAAAATCTACGTTTGCACTGACGCCCTTATACATCTTGCGTTCCTCTGCAATAACCTTCGGTGCTAAATGTTCAATCATACTGTACAGCTGAAAATCTTTTTCCCTTCCTTTTTCAATAGCCAGTTTTTCCACAAAAGCCTTAAATATCTCTGCTCTCGGATCTGATACAGAATAAACTGCATGTCCCATGCCATAAATCAGTCCTTTCTTATTGAAGGCTTCCTGATTAAGAATCTTTCGGAGGTATTCTTTTACCTGTTCCTGATCCGTTATATCTGACACATTCTTTCTAATATCCTTAAACATTTCTACCACCATGATATTTGCCCCTCCATGTCGAGGTCCTTTTAATGATGATAAAGCTGCCGCAATAGTTGAATATGTATCAGAACCAGAAGATGTTACCACTCTGGTAGTAAAGGTTGAATTGTTTCCTCCTCCATGCTCCATATGCAGAACTAATGCCAAATCCAGTACCTTTGCTTCCAATTCCGTATATTGCTTATCCGGGCGAAGTATTCGCAGGAAATTTTCACTGGTAGATAACTCCGGTCTTGGACGATGAATATAAAGACTTCCATTTTTTTTGTAATGATTGTATGCCTGGTATCCGTATACCGACAACATAGGAAAGAGGGCAATCAGTTCAACACACTGACGAATAACATTTTCCAAAGATGTATCCGATACATTTTTATCATATGATGCCAATGTCAGAATACTTTTTGTCAATGAATTCATAATATCTGAACTTGGTGCTTTCATAATAACATCCCGCACAAAGTTTGTCGGAAGCCTTCTTCCTGCCGCTAACATTCTCTTAAATTCAGTTAGATTTTCTTTATCCGGAAGTTCTCCAAAAAGCAACAGATACGCTATTTCTTCAAATCCATACCTGTTCTCTCCCATAAATCCTTTTACCAGCTCTTGAATCTTATATCCTCTGTAATATAATCTTCCGGGAGCCGGAACACTCTTTCCATCTATTATTTCAGATGATTCTATCCGGGAAATATTTGTAATACCTGTAACAACCCCCTGTCCGTTGATGTCTCGCAGTCCTCTTTTTACTCCATACTCCGTAAATAATTCTTTTTGTACATTGTCGTTTTTTCTACAAATCTTACCATATTTTTCCGTAAAATTTCTTACATCCTCTTTTTTTATTGTCATAAATACCCCTCTTACATCTTTACTTACTCTTTCACTTTTATCACATCATGCAGTTTGCAGATAGACGAACAAACCCTTAATTACATTGCAGCCGGTAATAACTGCTAATAAATAAACCAAACAGCATCATGAATAACTTTAAAATCTACCACTGCCCTGCCTGTCTCCTTCTCGCCATCCAATGACCAGTCTATATCTGTACAATCCGTAATCCGAGCCGATGTAATCTGCTCTAACATTATCTTACCGGTAAATTTTTGTGTAAATATTTTTAATACCAGTCGAATAAACTCCAGACATCCTTTCGGAAACTCTACCAGCATCAGTTCAAACAGACCATCGTTAAACTCCACCATGTCTTTGTCGAGCTTCATAATGCCTCCGACTTTTGTTGCATTATTGATGGCAGCAAAAATATATTTTCCCTCATAAGTCTTATCCGGCAGTTCAATTTTTAATTTTAACCTCCGAATATGGAACAGTTCTCTCACTCCATGTAATATATAAGCAAAATGTCCTAACCTATTTTTCATTTTTTGTGGTGTGGAATAAGATGTTTTTGTAAAAATACCTGCCGAAGCTGTATACACAAAATAACGCCCGTTAAACATTCCCATATCTAATGGTCTTGCCTCATTGCTTACAATAAATTCAGCCTGTTCCTTTGGATTCGTCTTTAAACCAAGACTGGCGGCAAAATCATTGGTGGAACCTGCCGGAATATAACCAAGCGGTGTAGATACTTCTGCTTCAATCATACCCTGAATAACTTCGTTAAGGGTACCATCTCCACCCATACACACAATCAGGTCCGCCTTTGCTCCATACTCTCTGGCAATGTTGGTGCCATCCAGTCTTTTTTTCGTATATTTAATACCTACCTTATATCCTGCATTTTCAAATACCTTCACAGCATCATCAATATAGTTTTTATTTTTTTTCAATCCAGCCTTTGGATTAATAATATACAAAAGCTTTTTCATTGTAATACTCCTTAGTATAATAGCTATTTTACAAAATATTTACATTTATTATTATGAAATTAAATTGAACATTCTGTGAACTTCTCTATTTCTTTTTCCCTATGAAAAAGGTTCCTACCTGATGTCCCTCTAATGCCTTATAAATATTCTCCGGTTCATTTCCATTCATTACAATGGTATCAATTCCTGCTTCCGTTGAAATCTGCGCCGCCTGAAGTTTTGTAACCATTCCACCGGTTCCAAATTTAGAGCCTCTGCCTCCAGCCATTTTATATAATTCCGGTGTGATTTCCTCAACCACAGGTATAATCCTTGCATACTCATCCTCATTAGGATTTGCATTATATAAACCGTCAATATCCGTTAATATTAACAATACATCTGCTCCGATTAATTTTGCAACAATAGCTGATAAGCTGTCATTATCTCCATAAAGGATTTCTTCAATGGCTACAGCATCATTCTCGTTAATAACAGGAATGGCTCCCATTTTAAATATTTCTTCAAATGTATTGATAAGATTTTCTCTGCACTCACTATTTTCCACATCTCTTTTTGTCATAAGAAACTGTCCGGTAGTATGACCATACTCCCCAAACATTTTATCATACATAAACATAAGCTCGCATTGTCCTATGGTGGCAGCTGCCTGTTTGCCCGCAGTCGTAGTCGGTCGTTCTTTCAGCCCTAATTTCCCGACACCTACGCCAATAGCCCCGGATGTAACTAATGCTACCTGCTTTCCCGAATTTACTACATCGGAAATAACCGTAACTAATTTTTTCATTCTGCGAATATTTGCTTTTCCCGTACTATGCGCTAATATGGAGGTTCCCACCTTTATCACTATACGCTCCACATTATCTACTGTTGCCATATTTCTATTCTCCTTTGTCCTACTCACACATATATTATTTTAAATCCCCTTCCACATTTTGTAAACCTATAATTGCCATGCAGAAAGAAATATACAGACTGTACGCAAGAGTTCACTCTCGCGTACAGTCTGTATATTTCTTTCTATATAGCGTTAATTTATATTTCACTCTTAAAATGAGACTTAAATCCTTCCCCAAACACTTCATTTGCCGAAGTGACAATCATAAATGCATCAGGATCAACTTCTTTTAAGATATTTCTCACTTTTGTCAGGGTTTGTTTTCTCATAACACACATTATGATTTCTGTATCATGATTGCTGTATGCTCCCATTCCCCGCATCATTGTGACGCCAACTTCTAATTCCTGCATCATTCTGACCGCAATAATTTTTCTCCGATTGCTGATAATATAAACTAAAGTTGCTTCATCTCCACCATATATTGCTCTGTCCATTACCACAGAAGATACATAAATTGCAATAGCCGCAAACAAAGCTACTTCTATATTATGAAAAGCGAGTGCAGATGCCGCTAATATGACCACATCCATGAGTAAATAAATCTGACCGGTCTTCAGATGAGGTCTTTTCTGCTTCACAAGTTTTACAAGTACATCCATGCCCCCGGTGGTTGTCTCCATGCGAAACATAACGCCCATGGCAAAACCAAACAAGCCTCCCCCAATAATGGACGCCAGCATCCTATCATTTGTAAACGATGTAATGTTCGTCAAGGAAGGGGCAATATCTATTACAACTGACGAAATAATTAACGTGTAAATTGTCGATAATACAAATCTGATTCCAAATTTCCATGCACCCAATATCAGAATAGGAATGTTAATAATCAGAATCAGCATACCTACTCCCGGCAGAAACGGAAACACCTTTTTCAGTATAATTGCTATCCCGGATACTCCGCCGGGTGCTAATTGATTGGGATTGAGGAAAAAGGCGATTCCTATGGCATATAAAACAGATGAAAGTGTAATAATAATATATCTCCACAAAAATTTTACTACCATATATTCCTCCTAAAAAGATATAACTTATCATTAGGATGTCCCTTTATATCAATTCAATCCCTTTGATAAGTTATATCTTAAATATTATTTTACATATCACTATTATTCTTCATCATCACCCGGCAGCTCTGCTGTCGGAACACTACATGCAGTGGGATTAATGGAACATTCCGCACAACCCCTGATAACTGATTTGTCTTTTTTTACATCATTTTCTCCCTGCACCACTTCGTTGACTTTTACATTGATATGTCCGTCTCCTTTTTCCATGCTTCCGTCAAGCATTGCCACAATATCATCTATCATTTTTTCTTTATCCATAATATCCTCCTAACACAAACTCTGTTGCGGTACCATGATTATATTTCATTATACTGTTACCGTCTTTTTTCCGGACCATTTCGTATAAACAGTTTTTCCGCCGATTTTTTTCGATGCCCGGAACCGTACATAATATTCACTATTAGTGTCTACATCAGACAAATTCACTTTCGTTTTTTTGACTGTCATCTTTTTTGCATTGCTGAAAGCGCTGTTTTTTGAATACTGTATGATATATTTCACACCGCTTTCTACTTTATCCAATGTAACCTCTCCGCCATTCGTATTTTTAATCTTTGGTATTTTCACTTTAAATTTGGCTCTCTTACTTTTCGTGGACAGTGCGTTCTTACCCTTCCTGTAAGCATATCGTGCCATAGGATACCTGCTATAAAAATCATCCGTTTTGTATTCAGCAAACCTTACATGGTCTTTAAAATTATCCCCTTTCAGGAAATATTTATATCCGGTTTTCATGTGATAATAAGTGGAATCCCATGTTGCATCAATATTATAATAATATTTCCCTATCCGGACAATGTTCCACCCATGCGTCTCACCTTTTGAATATCCCGGAATCAGTCTGACCGGAACGTCCGCTTCCTTCAACATAATATACATCAGTTGGGAATATCCCTGACATACTGCTTTTCCATAAAACAATGCCGAATAAGACGTAAAGGAAAGATTGCTGTCATCCGGTACAAAACTTAAATTTTTGTATGCATATTTTACATTTTTGCACACATAATCATATATCTTCTTTATCTTTTTATAATTGGATGTTTTCTTATTAAATTTAAAACTTCGAATAATCGATTTTACTTTGGAAACAACCTTTTTCTTTTGTGCCAGAGTTGTATAATAGCGATAACGGATATTAAACTGATAGCAATAGTATTCCTTACCTTTTTCATTTATTGGAAAATAAGAATACTGCATGGTTTGTGAACTAATATCCCAATAAAGATAATCGCCTCCGGAAATATCCTTTACATCTTTTGTCAGTTCCTTTTTAAACTCTTCATAAGCCTTGGTAGGTGATGAGGCTTTTGATTTAAAAAATACACTTATATTCGAACGATGATTAATTACCTTTTGTCTCACTTTTTTCGCTGCCTGCTCAACCGACACATATTTTCCGACATTAGGCATACCCTCAAGTGATTTTAATTTTATCTGTTCTTGCATAGGTAGTATTTTCATATCAGACGTTTGCGCCTTTGCCTGAATCTCAACACTACTCAAACCCATGAAGAAAATGAACAATAGTATTATTAACCTTATCTTTTTAATTTTATTTTCCCCTTCCATCTCTTTTCTTTATTTTGCCTTCTTTCTGTATTTAGATGTATATGTCTTTTTGTTGTACTTTTGGGCACGAATCATTTTCCTGCCGCCTTTTAACGTATAGGTAAACTTCTGATTTGAATATTTTTTAAGCCTGAACTGTAACTGATATGTTCCTATTAATATCTGTTTTACTCTGTTTTTGCTGCTGATAACGGTATCAAATCCTAATAGTTTATTATTCTGGTCTTTAATCCTTAAGCATGGCTCTCCCTTAAATAATACCGTGGAAATATAAATCTTGTATACGATTTTTTTACCTTTAACTGTTCCCTTATGGCTCCATGTGCCAACCCAGAATCTCACTTTATGGTTAAATTCTTTTATATTTTTATAAAGATTTTCAGCAGTCTTATTATCTTTTCTGATAGTATTTAACAGATTCATCGCTTCTGTCATCTTGCCGGCTTCGCCCAGCTTGACTGCCTGCTTGTAAACGCTTTCCGATAAATTTTCAGATTTTGTATACTTTGCAATATCTTTATAGACATTCATACCTTCATCTGTTTTTCCACTATCTATTAATGATTTTGCGTATGCATATCCATAAGTTCCATATTCATCGGCGAACGACTGGTCTTTCGCAAATACATTTTTAATTGTATTCCATGCGGTACTGTAGTCATTCTGATAATAATATATTTGCGCCATTCCGGCACTTGCTTTATTAACCAGATTGAAATCGGAAGCGGCATTAGCGCTTGCCTTAAATAAGTTCATTGCCTTATCATATTCTTTTTTCTCCAGCAGTGACATTCCCTCATAATAATCTAAAAACGCTCCTGCCATGGTTCCATACTCTGAATCCTTGTCAGCTTTGTTACTTTTTGAAAAATAATCCTTTGCGCTTTGCTCATTTTTTTCTAATGCTTTCAGTCCAAGATTGTAGTAGGCTTCAGCTAAATATTTTTCACTATTTAAAAATCCTTTTAACTGATTGAACTCTTTGGCAGCCTGCTCATATTTTTTGTTATTTAACAGTTTTTTTGCCTCTTTATATTTATTATTCGGTATCATAAAGGCTGTAATCCCTGCTGCCAATATTCCTACGACAACGACAATAATAATCGCCGTGGTTATGTATTTTTTCTTGACAGACTCTCTTCTGTTCGATTTCTTCGCCTGTATTCTTTTTCTTCTGTTTTCTGTATTTTTTATCGCATTAAATTTTTGTTCTGTATCTTTTAAAATTTTGTCAGAATCCTTGTACCATGAAATACGCCTTAATATATCAATTCCATTACTCATGTTAACAAAATCTTCTTTGGCAATATCTTCTTTGGCAATAATATAATTATCCTCATAATCTTTATTTTTTGCCTTTGCAAATACATCAAGGTCATCAATTATTCCGGTGCTTTCATAGACTGCATCTTCTTTTGACCAAATCGTACCATCTTCAAATACAATCCTGTTAACTGTTATGATAATATTTGCCGCATCACTTTCCAGATTAGAGAATGCATCAGCGGTTTGTGATTCCAGATAGCCCAGTCCCAGAGATGTATAATTCTGTGTGACAATCTCTTCTTTTCCGTCAGAATCTGTAATCACTAATTTCATATTAATCTCTTGAATTATTTTCTCAAGGATATTAGCAAACGTTAATTCCAAAGATACTGTATTTTCTTTTGCGCCGCTGTATACGGTACCGGTCTGAAAAATAATAGGGCTTCCATAGGTCCAAAGATTTTCCGCCAGTTCTTTTAAAACATTTTCTTTGATATTCTTATTTTCTTCCATAGCAATCTCCAAATATTATTTTGTTTTAACCAATGTAAAATACACTCTGTTTTCCTTATGTATAATTTACAATTTATTATTTTAACATATTTTTCAATAAAAAAATACCATACTTTATATAAATAAATTCCCAAATATTGGAGTAAATCCAATTTTTGGGAATTTATCTTTTATTTCTTAACTTTCACTCTTTTTACTTTGGACCACTTTCCATATACTTTGTTATTTCCTGATGCCTTGTAAGCTCTTACCTTAATGAAATATGTGGTTCTCTTACTTAACCCCTTTAATGTTACCGTTCTTTTGGATGTTTTTTTCTGCATGTATCCCTGGAATTTTTTATTGTCACACCAGCGGATCTGATAACCTTTTGCTCCGGCAACTTTTTTATATTTTAGGTTAATCTTTCTCTTTTTAACATTTTTCGCTTTTGTAATCTTTACTCTTTTCGGTTTTGACGGTGTTTGTTTTGGTGATGATGGCGGTGTTGTTGTCTGTGGTTCCTTTGTCGGGTCTCCCGTGTAATATCTTACATAATCCACTTCCATCACAGCATTCCAATCCGGAGAAACCGGTGGGTTTCCTCCTGCAAGATTTCCTCCACATGCAACATTGAGCAGAATATAATAATCATCATTTAATACGGAACGTTTGCCTGCGTATGGACCGGATGAAACATCACTTGCGCTATATTCTCTCAATAATTTTCTATCAATATAAAATGCAATCGTGTCACCATCCCTATAGCATCCATATGTATGCCACTGTGTCTTGTCGTACTCCTCTGTAGAGCTGTAGACAAACACATCCTGACCTGACCAGTTTGGATAATGGATTGTGCTCTGCAATGTTCTTCTGGTATTAAATGCTTCCATAATATCTATCTCACCATTTGAAGGCCATACCTCTCCATTGGTACCCAGCATCCAAAATGCAGGCCAGATTCCTTGAGCGGATGGAATCTTTATTCTGGCTTCCACATATCCTAATCCCACATGAACTAACTTATCGCTTGCAATTCTCGCAGAAGTCCAATTATAATCTCTTCCCATATATGTGGTAGGTTCATACTTTGCCGTAATTTTCATTGTTCCATTAGACACAGAAACGTTATCCTCTTTGTAGTTTTCCTTTTCATTATTTCCCCAGCCAATAAGATTACTTCCACCATAAGCAAACCCGTCGCCTATTTGAGGTGTCCAGTTAGATCTGTTTAATGATGTTCCATTAAACTCGTCCGACCATTTAATCTGCATATTATTTGCATTAAGATTATTTGGTGCGGCAAAAACTGTAATTCCCATTGCAAAAGTTGCAATGAAGGAAGCAGCTATCAAAATTATTTTTTTCATAGAATTTTCCTCCTGCATATTTTTTAACTGAAAAAATTATAGCACACCAAAATTTTTAATAACAGTAGTTGTAAAAAAAGATGCACTTTACTAAAATAAATGCACCTTTTTTGACAAAAATTTATTTTACAATATTACTCTCAATGCAATCTCCATTTATATATGATTTCGCATTTTCCATTGTCGTATAGCTAATCGCCTCCAATGCCTCTTCCGTTAAAAATGCCTGATGGGAAGTAACAATTACATTTGGAAATGATAGTAACCGGGAAGTAATAGATGTCTCTAAAATGTCGTCTTCTCTGTTTTCAAAAACATTTTCTGTCTCTTCCTCATATACATCCAAACCAACAGCATGGAACTTATGCTCACGGATTCCCTTGATTAAATCATCCGTATCAATCAATGCTCCTCTTGAAGTATTCACAAGTATTACATTATTTTTCATTTTTTTGATACTTTTAGAATTAATCATATGGTAAGAATCATCTGTCAAAGGACAATGAAGGGAAATTAAATCACTCTCTTCTAATAATTTGTCCAACTCAACATATTCCACAAAATCTAAATCAGGATTTTGGTACACATCATAGCCAATCACTCTCATTCCAAAGCCCCGGCATATACGACACATCGCCGCGCCAATTTTGCCTGTTCCTATAATTCCTGCCGTCTTGTGATGAAAATTATATCCGGTTAATCCTACCAGACTAAAATTATTCTCTCTGACTTTAATATAAGCCTTATGAACACGTCTGTTACATGCTAATGCAAGTGCCATTGCATGCTCTGCCACAGCTTCCGGTGAGTACCCCGGAACTCTTAAAATGGTAATTCCATGTTTTTCGCACGCTTTCAAATCGATATTATTAAATCCTGCGCATCTCATTAGGATTAACTTAATTCCATTTTCAGCAAGAATCTCTATCACTTTCCTGCTCAAATTCGAGCTGACAAATGCACAAATCGCATCAAATCCTTTTGTATATTTTGCTGTTCTCTCTGAAACATCAGCTTCCACGTATTCTATCTCAATTCCTTCGTACTCCGGTAAAATCTTATCAAAGGATTCTTTATCATACTTCTTCGTATCAAAAAAAAGTATTTTCATAATAACTCCTCCACACTACTTTTTTCACTAGTGAACTTCGCCGGCACCTTCGCTCTTCTTTGCTTTGATGTTCTCTTCAATCATCATATCCTTGACCTTCATCAGGCGAATCTGTGTGCTGCGTTCATTTTCATCCAGCTTCATTGTTATATACTTTATATTTCCCAAAGCTTCTGGAATTATTACATGTTCCAGCGCATTTACTCTTCTTCGTGTTTTTTCGATTTCTGCTGCCATCAGCTGACATGACTTTTCCACTTCTGCCAGTTTTAACATATCTTCAAAAACAGCAGACAAGGAATATACCGCATCATCTAAATCCCCCGCAGTAAACGCATAACCGTAAGAATAAATATCGTTTCCGCCAATATCGCTATTTGTCGAAAACTGCGGAATATCAACGCTCATAACATTTTTTACATCCTGTCGGATTTCCAATGTCTTATTTGTCGCCATAAGTGCAGTGTTTAAGACCTCATCACTCATGCCGGCTCTGGCTACTGCAAATTCCCTGTTGGCAGCCTTTAAGCCTTTTTCTACCTTTAACCGCAAATCCATATTGACTTTTATCAAATCCATAAACTGACGAACCAGTTCATCCCGTTTATCTTTTAACAGCTTATGTCCTCTTGTGGCTGATGTCAGTTTCTTTTTTTGTTTTGTAAGCTCCATTCTCGTTGGATTTACTCTAGTACCTGCCATAATTGACCCCTTCTTTTTGCACTTTTATTCTACTTTTTATAATACTTTTCAAGATACTTATCATCGATACGTTTCAGTTCCGACTTTGGCAGCATGGAGAGAAGTCTCCAGCCAATATCCATTGTTTCTATAATGGAACGGTTCGCATCATATCCCTGTGAAACATATTCCTTTTCAAATTCATCGGCAAATTCCGCATAAATTAAATCAATATCAGACAATGCGGCTTCACCTAAAATAGTCATTAATTCCTTGGCATCTTTTCCACGGGCATAAGCAGAAAACAACTGGTTCATTACGTTGCTGTGATCCTCTCTTGTTTTTCCCTCGCCGATACCTTTATCTTTCAGTCGGGACAGCGATGGTAAAACATCAATTGGAGGTGTCACACCTTTCCGGTAAAGCTCACGGCTGAGAATAATCTGTCCTTCCGTAATATATCCTGTTAAATCAGGAATCGGATGTGTTTTATCATCCTCCGGCATGGTGAGAATCGGAATCATTGTAATACTTCCATCCTTACCGCGCTGACGACCGGCACGCTCATATAACGTGGCAAGGTCTGTGTACATATATCCCGGATACCCACGTCTGCCCGGCACTTCTTTTCTGGCTGCCGACACTTCACGAAGCGCATCTGCATAATTTGTAATATCGGTTATAATTACAAGTACGTGCATTCCTTTTTCAAAAGCAAGGTACTCTGCCGCAGTCAATGCCATACGGGGAGTCGCAATACGTTCAACCGCCGGATCGTTGGCAAGATTCATAAACATAACCGTTCTGTCGATTGCTCCGGTTTCTTTAAAACTATTTACAAAATAGTTGGATTCTTCAAATGTGATACCAACAGCTGCAAATACTACCGCAAAAGGATCATCTGTTCCAATTACCTTTGCCTGTCTTGCAATCTGCGCTGCCAGATTGGCATGCGGCAGACCGGAAGCTGAAAATATAGGCAGCTTCTGTCCTCTTACTAATGTATTTAATCCATCAATGGCTGAAATACCGGTCTGAATAAACTCTGACGGATAATTTCTTGCCGCAGGATTCATGGCAATACCATTTATATCTTTTCTTTCATCCGGAAGAATTTCCGGACCATTATCAATAGGATTTCCCAGACCATCGAAGACACGTCCCAGCATATCCATGGAAACACCTAACTCCATGCTTCGCCCAAGAAACCGAACCTTACTGTTAGAAAGGTTAATACCTGTGGAATCTTCAAACAACTGAACCAATGCATTGTTTCCATTGACTTCCAGCACCTTGCAGCGGCGTGTTTCGCCATTTGCAAGCTCTATCTCACCTAATTCGTCATAAGTTACACCCTCAACATCCCGAACCAGCATTAAGGGACCCGCAACTTCCTGTATGGTTCTATACTCTTTTGGCATATTAGAATTCCTCCTTACTAAATGTATTTGCAATCTCTAAGGATAATTGATGATTGATTTTTGAAAACTCAACATCCAAACTGTCCTCCGGAGTATACTTAAATCTACCTATTGCCTCGCGAACCGGCATCTTAATCAGCGCATCCACGTCTGCGCCTTCCCCGAGGGCCTCTGCTGCCTGCTCATAGAAGCCGATAACCAGTTCCATCATCATTTCCTGTTTTTTCAATGACGTATAGGTATCTATTTCATGAAAAGAATTTTGATGCAGGTAATCCTCTCTGATTGAGCGGGCTGCCTCCATTTTCAATCTGTCCGGAGCTGACAATGCATCCATACCAACCATTTTGACAATTTCTTCCAGTTCTGCTTCTTCCTGAAGGAGGCTCATTAACTTTTGACGAAGAGTAAGCCAGTTTGGATCAACATTTTTTGTAAACCACGGTCCGATGCTGTCCACATACAAAGAATAACTGGTGAGCCAGTTAATTGCCGGAAAGTGTCTCTTGTAAGCAAGCGCTGAATCCAATCCCCAGAATACCTTTACTATACGGAGGGTTGCCTGAGATACCGGCTCTGAAATATCACCACCCGGAGGAGACACGGCTCCAATAACCGAGAGTGCGCCATCTCTTCCTTCTTTTCCTAATGTTACCACGTCGCCTGCACGCTCATAAAACTGTGCCAGACGGCTTCCCAGATATGCCGGATACCCTTCCTCGCCCGGCATTTCTTCCAAACGTCCGGACATTTCACGAAGTGCCTCTGCCCACCGTGATGTGGAATCTGCCATCAATGCCACAGAATATCCCATATCGCGGAAATATTCCGCAATGGTAATACCTGTATAAATAGAAGCCTCTCTGGCTGCTACGGGCATATCGGAAGTATTTGCAATCAATACTGTTCTTTCCATCAAAGATTGTCCTGTCTTTGGATCTTTTAATTCAGGAAACTCATTCAGAACATCCGTCATTTCATTTCCACGTTCCCCACATCCAATATATACCACAATATCAGCCTCTGCCCACTTTGCAAGCTGATGCTGAATAACTGTCTTTCCACTGCCAAAAGGTCCGGGTACAGATGCCACTCCGCCTCTGGCAATAGGGAATAACGTATCCACAACCCTCTGTCCTGTAATTAACGGTTTGTTCGGATTTTTCTTTTCTTTATATGGACGTCCTTTTCTAACCGGCCACTTCTGCATGAGGGTTATTTCTTTTTCCCCGTCATCCGTCTGAATGACTGCGATTACTTCCGTTACGTCATATGTTCCCGCATCAATTTTGCTGACCTGACCTTTTATTCCATATGGAACCATGATTTTCTGGGTGACAACAGAAGTTTCCCTGACCGTTCCAAGAATATCACCTGCTTCGACCATATCGCCCACTTTTGCTGTTGGCTCAAACTCCCATTTCAACTCTCTTTTTAAAGACGGAACCTGAACGCCGCGCTTTAGTAAATTTCCTGAAACCTTCATAATATCATCCAGAGGTCTCTGAATACCATCATAAATACTTCCAATCAATCCCGGTCCCAGTTCAACCGACATGGGTGCCCCCGTGGAAACCACCGGTTCTCCCGGTCCCAGTCCGGCTGTCTCTTCATAAACCTGAATAGATGCCTGATCTCCGTGCATCTCAATGATTTCGCCAATGAGTTCCCTGTCACTTACACGGACCACGTCAAACATATTGGCATCCCGCATTCCATCGGCGATAACCAACGGTCCTGCTACTTTCCTAATTACACCTTTGCTAAATTCCATGTCCTATCCTTTCCGACTATTCGTGTTTCACTTTTATCGATTTATAATTTTATTGTTTTTTCATTTCACTGATTATTTATTTCCAAAAACAATATCTGAACCTATTGCCTGTTCTACAAAATCTTTTACCCCCTGTACTCCTGCTCCTGTGTTTCCTGACACACCCGGAATAAGTATAATTGCAGGAGTTACCATCTCGTTGTACTGCTCTATTTCTTCCTGAATCTGTTCTGCCAGAGCCTCTGTAATATATATAATCGGATAGTCTCCAGCTGCTAATTTTTTCAACAGATGGACCGCCTCTGTCCTGTCACCTGCAGGGTAAACATCAAGCCCTAAAGCGCCAAATCCATATATACTATCGTAATCACCCATTACTGCAACTTTAAGCATACATCACCCTTACCCTTTCTTTGATAAAATCGTTATCAAATCCATTCAGCTTTCCTGATAATATAATTTTTACCGTTTTTATTTCATTTTCTCTGGCGATAACATACGCCACAATTGGTCCGATAGAAAACGAATTATATTTTTCAGGCTTTATATCTTCAATAATTTTATTGTCACACCAGCATTCAAAAACAGATTTTGATTTTTGAAGAGCTTTTACTGCATCTTCAAATCCGCTGCTTTCCAGATAATCACAGACGCCATCAATTCCATCATCCACTGCCTGCGTAAGCTCCATTACGCTGATTCCCCGGCAGGGAACAAGGCACTTGCCTGCAAATTCACTGTTTTTTCCGGTGAATGCACATCTGACAGCTGTCTTAATATCAGCAATCATTACCTGTGAATCTGCATATTTTTTTATCAGCTTATTTTCTGATTTTTCTCCGGCTGTCTTTATCGCTTCGAGAGCTGCCTTATCAACAATAATATCACACAGCTGACCGCTTCCGGTTTTTAAAAGAATCTCGGTAGCCTCCCTTGCAGCCGGCGCCATATATTCCGGGAGACTGGTGTATTCGCCCTGTTTTATACAGTTTTTTAAAAATTCTGAATCCAATTTACAGTGAGAATAAAATACATCCTTTGTCTCATCTTCCGTGCAGACCTGTTTAATTGCTGCCTTCAGATTATGAAACTCGTCTTTGATTGATAGAATATCCACAGCATCACTGTCTTCTACCAACTCGTTCAGAACCATTTGTGTCTTTTCCTTCTCCTGGCTTAACATTTCAGAAAGAGGCTGTTCCAAACTTCCATTCCCCCATCCTCTGTCCCGCAGAAAATTCATACACTCATCATATGTCTGACACTGTAGTAACGACATAATCGTGTCATCATTAAATAAACTGCTTTCCAGTGCTCTTACTCTAGCAACACCATAAGTATAATCTGATTCCATGGTATTACCTCCTATCCAAACAACTGCCTGTTCACAATATCTTTTAACCTGTCAATATTTGCATCAAATAAAGCCTTCAACTGACAATTTTCTTCTATGTCTCCATAGACCAGTATAAAACCATCGGTGATTTCAGCTCTGTCCGATGAGAGAACAATATGTCCATTATTTTTTTCTGCGATGCTCTCTATTTTTTCTTTAAAATCTGAAGGCATTCTTGCAGCATCCTTTTCACTCAAAAACATTGTGCCGGTCTGCGCCTGCACGTTTCTTTCAAACAGCTTTGCAAGAAAATCAAAATACTCTGCTTCCGGAAGATTTGTAATCTTTTCCTGCGCTTTTTTTATTACTTCCTCAATACTCTGCTGTTTTGCCTTTAAGATTGCGTTTCTTTCCCTAAACTGGGCGCCCGACCGTGTTTTTTCCTCATAAAGGTCTCTTTTTGCCCGGGCTTTTTTATGAAACTGCTCTACTTCCTGCTGCACCTTTTCTTTTACATCTGCCATATATTTTTCACAGTAATTGTCTGCTTCCTGTAAAATAATATCTGCCTCTGCTTTTGCACTTGTCTGGATTTCTTTAATAATATTATCTAATCCACTCATACATTTTTCCTCTACTTTTTTCTAGCATACATCTGATAAAACATTATAAACTGATTCCATTGATTGCAAGGAATGAAATAAGAAGTGCAAGAATTGCATATGTTTCTACCATTGCCGGAAAAAGCATAGCCTTTGCAAACTGCTCCGGTCTTTTTGCAATAATTCCAATACTCGCCGCAGATGTCTTTCCCTGATGCTTTCCGGATACAAGACCTACAATCGCGATAGGAAGACATGCAGCCAGAATTTCCAATCCCTGAAGAGCGTTCATCTGTACTGCCCCGCCACCGATAATTCCGATTTTAGACAGTGTGACAAAGCCAATCAGCAGTCCGTAAAGTCCCTGTGTACCCGGAAGTAACTGCATAACCAGTACCTTTGCAAACTTTGAAGGATCCTCCGTCATAACGCCTGCTGCTGCCTGACCGGCAGTACCGACACCGATTGCTGAACCCATACCTGCCATAAGCACTGCAAGTGCAGCTCCAAGTAATGCATAAAATAAACCTAAATTGTCAAAAAAAGCTCCCATAATTAATTCTCCTTTACATTTACATATTTTGTATTTTCTTTAAATGGCTTAAATTCTCTGCTTCCGCCCTCGAAGAATTTTCCAAAAAATTCAACATACTGTAAACGGTTTGTATGAACGTAAGCCCCTAGTAAATTTATTGCCATATTGAACACATGCCCAATAACAAATATTAATATAAACATGATAACACCTACAACAGACCTGCCTCCCATGGCTGCCATGGTATTAATAACCTGTGCAATGACTCCTGTTGCAAGCCCCAATGCAAGCAATCTGGAATACGATAACAAGTCGCTGAGCCAACTGGTGGTATCGTACAAACTATAGGCTCCAAGCAGTAATCTTTTTACCGGGTTTTTCGCCCTTCTTCCTGCCATAAGCAATATTCCTGCCATTCCGCCAATCGTCATAACCTTTGCCAGAACATTTGCCCATGCCGGGAAAATGATGGTGGTGCCTGCCAGCGAACCAAAAATACTGGTCGGAATTAACATTAATATCAAACCTATAAGAAATACATACCAGAATACCACATCACACACAAATGCCATAATATCTTTCTGCCGCAGCATCATGTATCCTTTGATTCCCAATCCTACAAACAAATGGACAATACCAAATATCATACAGTATATTAACATCTGCATTGGTTTTTCGATAGGGGCAAACCACAATGCAGGTACTGTGATATTGACGCCAAAAAATGTATTTCCTATGACTGTAATGGCATCTCCAAAGTATCCGCCAAACAAAATTCCCCATATCAGTGTTGAAATACCACAGTTTTTAAACATGCGGAGGGATTTCTGCATCCCTTCTGACATATTGGGAAATCTCTTCAGCGCCCACAGACATCCCAGAAACATAATCAGTCCATATGCCGCGTCACTTAACATAATGCCAAAAAAGAAATAATAGAAAAATGCCGTGACTGCGGTGGGGTCGATTTCTTTTTTTGTGGGATACCCAAAGGAGGTAACAACGCCTTCCACCGCACCTGCGGTTTTGCTGTTGGATAGAAGAACCGGTACCTCTTCTTTTTCATCCGGCTCTTCCACATCAATCACCACAGTAAATCTTTCTTCCAGATTTTCTTTCAAACTGTGGATTTCCTTTTCAGGAATAAAACCGGTCACAAAAAATGTGTGTTTTGACTGCAGGATACTTCCCACAACCCTGTACTTATCAGCACGCACCACATAATAGTCTGCTATTTCCCTTATTTCTGCTCTTCTTTCTGCATAACGCTCTAATTCCTGTTTTATATTTTCTATTTCTTTCTGAATAGAAATAACTGCTTTTTTTCTCTTTTCTGTAGATATTTCAGGAATGTGGCTGGTAATAATCGGTGGTCTGCTGAAAGCAAACTCTCTTAATGCCCGTTCTACCTGTTCCTGCTGTTCCCTGATAAATATAACTGTCACATAAGTCTGATATTTGTCGGAATCGATGACCTGCATGTAGACGGAATCAGGCATTTCTTCTATCTGTTCCATCTGTGCTATAAGACTTTCCTGCGTATATGTGCCGGAAATACTGCCGAGCAGAAAACCTGTCTTTTTTGTTCCCTGATAGTTCATGGAAACATCCAGACGTAACCATGGTTTCAATGCTTCTATTTCTTCATTGCACTTAATAACAGCCGCCTCTTTTTCCGCAATACTTTTGTCCGCCTGAAGTATTTTATTAACCAGCGCCATAATATCCTGCTGATTATTAATTGACTGCTGATACTCCTCATAATCAATCGGCTCTTTACCTTCAAGTGCTGCAAGCATTGATTTGTGTTCCGGACAATACTTATCCAAAACCTCTAATGCGTTGTCTGCTAATGCCGCATTCCTCTCAAAAATAGAAATTTGAGTCGCCGTATTCATCTTTCCAAAAACAGAATCTTCACTATCCGTGGTCTGTATTTCCAGACAGCCCTTTCTTTGCAAAAATTCGAGAATCTTTTTTCGATTTTTTTTCATTGCACAGATATTAATTCTGCGCATTTGTAAAACTGCCATAAGACCTCCTATGCTAAAGCATGAATTGCTGCTTCAACTGCTGCATCCATTTTTTTGTCTGATAATGCTTTGAGTTCTGCAACTTTTTCCTCAATCTGCTTTTCCATTTTCAAATCATATTCCTTACATTTTTTTACTACTTGGTTCATCTCACGGTCAGCCTCTGCTTTTGCCATCTGCATCTGTTCTGTCCGGTAGTCTGCTTCCTTATTTTTTATCTGCGCCTTCTCTCCTTCAGCATTTTCCTTTGCTACGGAAATCTGTCTTTCGGCTTCCATTTCAGCTACACGAACAGCATCTACTGTTTCTTTAATCAAAATATTACCGCCCTTTCTTAATATGTTTTATACTGTTCTTAAGTTATTCATTACTGTCTGATTTTATTAAACTTCCAATATTTACTAATATACCACATAATAAGGTTAATATGTGAAAAAAAATTGAAAATATAGCCTATAAAATAGAATATTAATTTTTATAATATAAAAATGTAGCAGACATAATATTTTTATAATTACAAAAATATTATGTCTGCTGCATTTTACTATATTATCGTTATTTTCTTTGGTCTAAATTTCAAAAGCCATAATGACTCCCTTTGCTTCTGCATAATAACTGCATAATCCACCTGTTGTCGAAACTTCTATCTCTGCATCAGGAAATTTTTCCTTTATAAGAGATGAAATATACTCTGCCCTCTCTTTGTTAAAGCAGTGGCTTATCATAACTTTTCCACCGTTATATCCACTTGCCGACATATCCTCAACTGCCTTTTTGTAAATTACGTCTTTTCCTCTTAACTTTCTCAATAATTCTATTGTTCCCTGCGTACTATTCTGTCCTAATATCTTTATTCCCAAAATTCCGGCAAGTTTTCCGGCTATTGCACTAACCCGTCCGCTTTTTACTAAATTTTCCATGGATTCTAGGATAAAATATGTTTTAATTCGTTTACAATATTCATCTATCCCACTAACAATATCCTCAAAAGACATATTTTTCTGAATATATTCCTGTATTTTTCTTACAATAATTGCAGGACCTGTGCCTGCCGACTTGGAATCAAATACATGAATTTTTTTATCCGGATATTTTTCTAATATCATCTGTCTGCCCACTATGGCACTACTATATGTTCCGGACAACCCGCTCGTAATTGTTACAGCAAATATTTCATCTGCCTTTTTGTAAGCATTATACCATTCTTCAGGGCTGGGAGCAGCCGTTCCGGTGGCTTCCGCACACTCACTCATTTTTCTCATAAAAGATACAAGATCCAGATTATCATCATCTATATATTCATCTTCACCCACTCTTAATTTCAGCGGAACCTTTTCCATATATATTTGGTTTTCAAAATCCCCATTTATAAATATATCACAACTGGAATCCATTATTATTGCACGTTTCATTTTTCCTCCTCGCAGGCATATACACCTTTTCCTTTTATTAATGTAGTATTTATTACTACATACTATTGTATCATTTACTTTATTGTGCTACAATTTACAGAAATAGCATATATGTAAACTTTTGAAAGGATTTTATGATGCAAAAATTTTCTATCAGTAATTTTACTAAAAGAAATAAGTTTTCCCGAATGTGTATGGGCGAAGCCGTTACTGCTCTTATGAAAGAAAAAACTTTTGATAAAATTAAGATAATGGATATTACACGTAAGGCAGGTGTCTCCCGAATGACTTTTTACAAATATTATCATTCTAAAGAAGAAGTCGTAGAAGGTTATTTACAGGAAATAATTTCCGGTTATATTGAAGAATTTGGAGATAATTTTTCAGAGGACTACCCTAATTATAACAATACCGTCACTGCATTAAATTACTTTGATAAATTTGCAGACTTTTTCCTTGTAGTTGCACATGCCGGACTATATAACCTTCTAATTGATGCAATAAATTTTTATATGGAAGAAATCATTATTCCACGTTATAATATTTCCCCATATAAAATATATTATTACGCCGGTGCGCTTCTGAATATTTTTATTAAATGGGAAGAATCAGGAAAAAATGAAGATGCATCAGAAATTGCAAAGAATATCTTTGTCATAGATGAGTCTCACCGTATGCACATGTAAATTTTGATTCTCCCCATTTTATGGAATTTTAATTACTTTAATACCAGCTTCCAGTTTTCATAGTTTTGTTCATAATAAAATTCACTTAAATTTTCATCCCCCTGATAAATCATGCACATATTAATCAGAGTGACCGTTTCTGTTCTGTTCATTTTTAATTCCTTCCTATTGATTTTGTTCTTTTACACTTACGATTATTTCTTTTTTCATATCATTACTCTGTACTTTATATTTTTATAAACTTCCACATTCTGGTTGTTGCTAATTTTTCTCCCATATTGTTTAATTCTTCTCCTGTTACCCATTGATAATCGACTGTTTCGCCCGATTGTAATGTAACGGAATTTTTACTGCAATCAGTCCTGCATAGATAGTCCACATAAAGGGAATGATTATGCTCATTTACCACTCTCCCAACCTCAACAAGTTCTAACGCAGTAATTCCTGTCTCTTCTTTGAGTTCTCTCAAGGCACATTCCATTGGGCTTTCGCCTGACAGGGCAGAACCTCCGGCGCTTGCTTCCCACATGCCTCCATAATGGTCTTTGTTAAAATCCCTCTGCATTAAAAGATAAGTTCCATCTTTATGTTTCACTAAAATCTCACACACAAGATGAAAAAAACCTTCGGGAATCTGTTCGCCTCTAATCAATATCCTGTTTTTTATTTTATTGAAGTTTTTATCGTATGCGTCCCACTGTTCCATTTTCAGCCTCCTAAAAAAATTTAGAGAGGCAAGCGCATACCCCAAAAAGATATTTGCCTGCCTCCTTCATTCACTTTACCAACCTCTTGCAGCGTTGAACGCTAATTGATTCTGTACTGCCGCATTGATATATTCCCAAGTTTCTTCAGGAAAATCATCTTTATTTAATGATTTCAGAAAGTCTGTCATTTCTTCAAAAAGACTTATCGCTTTCACCGGTGTACTTTCTTTCAAATCATCATACATCTTTTCATAAAATCTCAAGAGCTGCTGATTTGTTGTTTCCCGATTTTGGACAACTGCTGTCAACGCCTCTGCTTTTGCACTTACCGCTGCATTGTTTGCTCCGTTTTCAACAGAGATTTCTCCCAGCTTATCCACCGTCTTCGTTAAGTAATCGGTCTGCTGCGCAATCTTCTCTATCTGTTCAAGCACATAATCCATTGTAAACTTGCCTGTATCTGTATGCTTTTCATTATTCTGCATATCGTTATCCTCCAATTCATTTGGCGGACACGCAAGGCATATCATATTCTCTGAAATGAAGCGTGCCCTGCCTTTTTTTACCAGCCCTTTCGCCCGTTTCGGGTAAGTAGCTTCATATTCATTTCCTTTTTCATCTACAACCAATATGTTTTTTTCGATGGGTATCCTCCCCTTTGCTGTAAATTTTATAAGCATTCTGTTTTTTCTTATGGGTGTCTTCCCCTGCCTATAAAACCATTATAATACTTTATAAACAATATCGCCACCAGTATTTTCACTGATTTCTTAAAATCATTATCGCAAAAAAATCTCTGAAATCCTTGTTTTAAAGATTTCAGAGATTTTCTTCTGACAGGGGCACTAGGAATCGAACCCAGCTCTGGAGTTTTGGAGACTCTTATTCTACCGATGAACTATGCCCCTATTGCAATTTAACACAGAGATATTTATACCATAAACACTAAACCTTGTCAACTACAAAGAACAGGCTGTCCATCATAAGTAATCTCAATCCAAAACAAAGCTATATCTGCTCTCCTGCCTGTTTTATATTGCTCACCCCCACCAGCTCTATACCTTCTGTCCTTTTTAAAGATTTTACGGAAACTTCGGGAAGAATACACCTTTGAAATCCCAATTTTTTTGCCTCAATTACTCTTTGCTCCGCCTGTGATACAGCGCGAACCTCGCCTGCCAGACCAACCTCGCCAAATACAATCGTATCCGATGTAATTGGTCTGTTTTTATAACTGCTGATAAGAGCCATAATCAATGCCAAATCCATGGCAGGTTCATTTATTTTCATGCCACCCGCCACATTTACATAAGCATCATAATCACCCATCTGTATTCCAAGACGTTTTTCTATCACAGCCATCAGTAAATTGACTCTGTTATAGTCGGTTCCCACAGCTGTACGTCGTGGCATACCGAATGCCGTATGATTAATTAATGCCTGAATTTCTACAAGAATCGGTCTGGTTCCTTCCATCAGACAGGCGACAACAGAACCTGATGCATCCAATGGTCTTCCTGTCAGCATAAATTCTGATGGGTTGAGTACCTGCTGCAGTCCATCCTCTCTCATTTCAAAAACACCGATTTCATTTGTCGAACCAAATCTGTTTTTTACCCCACGCAATATACGATAGGATGCGTGTCTGTCTCCTTCAAAATATAAAACCGTGTCTACCATATGTTCCAAAACTCTGGGACCGGCAACAACTCCTTCTTTTGTTACATGCCCTACAATAAAAATGGGAATCGTATTTCCCTTTGCCACCTGCATTAACGTGTTCGTTGACTCTCTGACCTGACTTACACTACCCGGTGCAGAGCTAATATCTTCTCTAAATATGGTTTGAATAGAATCAATCACTACCACATCCGGTTTTGACTCTGTCACAACCGCTTCGATAGCATCCAGACTGGTTTCAGCAAGCAGGCTTAAATTATCACTAAACTCTCCTATTCTGTTCGCACGAAGCTTAATCTGCTTCAATGACTCCTCTCCTGATATGTATAAAACTCTCTTGTCGCTATTGGACATATTCCGGCACACCTGAAGAAGTAATGTTGATTTTCCAATTCCCGGATCTCCTCCTACCAGAATCAATCCACCGGGAACGACGCCTCCGCCCAGCACCCTGTCCAATTCACTAAAACCGGTGCTGACTCTTTCTTCGTCACGGGCTGTTACCTTATTGATTGTCACAGGTTCACTGTTTTTCAGACTTCGCCGCATCATTTTTTTTGAGGAACCTACAGGCTCCTCCACAAAGGTTCCTACCTCTTTACAGCCCGGGCATTGTCCCAGCCATTTTGTAGACTCATATCCACACTCTTTACAAAAAAATACTGTTTTATCAGATTTTGCCATATATCCACACTTTCTATTATATTGCTTTTCTTTGTATCCGTCTGATACGCCTGCGTGCCACCCGTTTGTCGTCAATCAAACAAAGGTCCTGTTGACACAACGCCTTTTGAGCATTGATAATCAGGACCTTTATTATTTATGCTGCAACAACTTTAATCATAGTTAAAGTTCCTGCCTGCAGTTCTACATCAAACGTCAGCTTTCCACCAATGTCTGTCTTCGATACTCCAAGCTCTTTTGTTCCGACAATCACATTATATTCCTTATTTGACTCTAATTCTAATGTAATCTGTGTCTGACCGTCACCATCCACAAAAAAACTTACCTCTTCTCCTGTCTCTCTGAATACATTGACTGCTGTTCCCGGAATTGATTCATAAACGAAAGTTCCATTTCTCTCTAACTTCGTAATCTCACTCCATGTTTTTACTTTATACATATCGCCTGAAACTTCAAAGTCAGAAAGTTTCTTTTTCTCACTTAACTTATAATTTCCAAAACTGATTGTACCATTACTTTCTTTTTTGATTAATTCCTTAATAATTGCCATTTCATCCTCCTGTTTTTATTCGCATATACGACTTTATCTTGTAAATTATTTTATCATATTGCGCCAAAATTTACACTACTTTTCCGGCAGAATCCAAACTTTTCATCCTTCTTTTACTGAGGGACTTTGACGGTATTTTCACTTTGTTTCACTGCAAAAGTAACTGTATTATTTTTTACTCCCACACGGACCTGCTGCCCTTGAGAGATATTTCCAGCTAATATTTCTTCTGCCAGAGAATCTTCTACTTTATTTTGTATCATCCTTCTAAGAGGTCTCGCGCCAAATTTTTTATCGTAACTTTCCTTTGCCAGATATGCTTTCAGTCCGGCTGTAAATGTCAGGTGAATATCCATCTGCTCTGCCACCTGCTTCGTCAGCCCTTTCAACATCAGCCCTACAATACTTTTCACTTCTTTTTCCGTTAATGCATGGAATACAATAATATCATCAATTCGATTAATGAATTCCGGCTTAAACATATGTTTTACCTCTTCCATAACACTGGATTTCATTTTTTCGTAATCCTGCTTTACCGTATCCCCATGCGTAAATCCAAGATGCTTTGGATCAATAATTCTATTTGCTCCGGCATTACTGGTCATAATAATAATTGTATTTTTAAAACTGATTTTTCTTCCTTTAGAATCCGTAATATGTCCATCATCTAACACCTGAAGCAAAATATTAAACACATCCGGATGAGCCTTTTCCACCTCGTCAAACAATACCACAGAATAAGGATTTTGACGGACTTTGTCACTAAGCTGTCCTCCATCTTCAAACCCAACATATCCCGGTGGAGAACCAATCAGTTTTGACACGCTATGTTTCTCCATATATTCAGACATATCTACTCTGATGATAGATTCTTCCGAACCAAACACAGCCTCCGCCAGTGTCTTTGAAAGTTCTGTTTTACCTACCCCCGTAGGTCCCAGGAATAAGAAAGAACCAATCGGTCTGTTAGGATTTTTTAATCCCACCCGACCTCTTCTGATTGCTTTGGCAACGGCGCTGACAGCCTCTTCCTGACCAATCATTCTCCTGTGGAGTATCTTTTCCAAATCAATCAGTCGTTTCTGCTCGTTCTTCTCCAATTTTGTAACCGGAATACCGGTCCACATTGCAACAATTTCTTCGATAGAACTTCCTGTGATTTCCGGTCGGTATGCTTCTTCCGTTCCTTCCCATCTGGCAACAGCCCTGCTTAATTTATTCTGTGTCTTATCCATCTGTTTTTTTATTTCGCCGGCTGTCTTAAAATCAGAATGTCTGATACACATTTCAAGTTCAAGATTTAATTCTGCAACATCTAATTCCAATTCTTTTATCGCTTTAGGTTTTGGAACTTCCCTGATTCTGATTTTTGAGCATGCCTCATCAACTAAATCAATCGCCTTATCAGGTAAATTTCTGTCATTAATATATCTTGAGGATAATTTGACTGCCGAATTAATTGCCTCATCTGAAATCTTCACGTTATGAAACTCTTCGTATGCATTTTTTAATCCTTTTAATATTTCTACTGTCTGCGCCTCCGTCGGTTCTTCAATGTTCACCGGCTGAAATCTTCTCTCAAGAGCCGCATCCTTTTCAAAATATTTTCTATATTCTGAAATTGTCGTTGCCCCAATAATCTGTAATTTTCCTTTTGTCAATGATGGCTTTAAAATGTTTGAAGCATCCATAGAGCCTTCTGCACCACCGGCGCCTATAATTGTATGGATTTCGTCAATAAATAAAATAATATTTCCGGACAACTCTACTTCATCAATAATTTTCTTTAAGCGTTCCTCAAACTCTCCCCTGTACTTTGAACCGGCCACGGTGCCTGATAAATCAAGGCTGAATAATCTCTTACCCATCATTGTTTTTGGCACGGTACCTTCGCATATACGCCATGCAATTGCTTCAACCACAGCAGTTTTTCCAACACCCGGTTCGCCAATCAGACACGGATTATTTTTTGTTCTTCTGCTGAGTATTTGGATAATCCTCTGAATTTCATTTTCGCGTCCTATCACCGGGTCCAGCTGATTATTTTTTGCTTCCAAAGTCAAATCTCTGCCGTATTTTTCCAGAGTAGGAGTGGCTGTGCTCTCGCCATCCCTTCCTTTTCGGTCCGACTTAATATATTTTTTCACTTCACTGGCATCTCTGTTTGTAAGTCTCAATATATCTGCACATATTTTCCTCATATTTAAACCAAAGCTGGCTAAAATACAATGTGCTTCACATTCAGAATCTGCCAATATGGCTAACAGTAAATGTTCTGTTCCCACCTGAAGCAATCCCTGCTCTCTGGCTTCCTGCACAGCTCTTTCTATAAGTAACTGCGCTCTGTCTGAAGGGAATATATTTTTCGCTCTGGATTTTGAACGAACTCTCGCCTTGATTCCCATATCTTCTTCTATTGCAGAAATTATGTCATTATATACCAAATTATAATTATATAAAATATTTGCAGCCACACCGTCTGTAACCTTGGAAATACCTGCTAATATATGTTCTGTTCCAATGTAATTCATTCCCAAATCAATGGCGGCATCTTTTGCGTAACCAATAGCCTCCACCGTCTGTCTGGTAAATTTATTACTTTCCATGTCTTCTCCTCCATGATGTTTTTAGAATTCATATTATATTTATTAAATATGTCTATTGTTTTAAAATTTTTTAAATAAAGGGTAATTCTTTGTTTAAGAATTACCCTTCATAATCTTGTGTTAATTTAAATCAATAAATTCAAAATCGTCATCATCGTCATCATCCTGTTCGTCCGGCAGCAGCGACTTTATTGTTTCCTCTAAATCTTCTTCATCTGAAACTGTAGATTCAGCCAGCTCAAAGTCGTCATCATCATTATCCTCCAACGAATCATCACTGTCAGTATCTTCAGCAATATCTTCATCATTTTCTTCCGCTATTTCTTCTTCAGACGGAATTTCTTTCAAATCCTCAACAACAGATTCATCACTTTCCGGAAGTTTTTCAACGATTTCTTCCTCTTCTACCTGTTCCAGTTCCTGAATGTCGGCTGCTCTGTCAGCTTCCGATTCTTTCTGGAATTTCTCTTCGTCATCTATCGCAATGCCGGAATCAATATCATCCTCGTCCTGCTCGTATTTCTGTCTCTTTTTTTCTGCTTTTTCAGCCTTTTTTGCTTCCTTCTTTGCAGCTTTTATTTCTTTCTTGGACATAACCGGATTTTCATCTGTATCTTCACTGTCCTCTGTATATTTATCATTCTGTTTTATTTTCTTTTCTTTTTTGTTTAATGCAAGATTGATTACAACAAATATTAATATAATAATCAGTATTACCAATCCGCATAGAATTTTAATTAAAACATTGTACTTATCAACGAGTTTATTATAATCTTTCTGTAATGTATTGTAAGCTTTTGCCGCTGCTTCTGATTGTCTGTTTGCATCTGATGATGTCAAATATCTCTGGAAGCATTTCTCATTGTCGTCATAGCAGTACAGATTCGTTTCTCCATTCCAGTTCATGGCATAAACCAAATACATTCCCTCTTCAGCATCAAGAACCCATGCCTTTACTTTCTGATCGATGATTGTTACGTTTTCCTGTTTATATGCCTCCACAATTCCATCTGTCTTTTCCGGCTGCACAATGGTATACATTCTGCTCTTTATCTTTATATTGTTCATCAGATAGAACTTATCTTTGTCTGCATCATAAATATAAAATCCTTCCTGATTGTTACCATATAAATAAAATGCTGTTATATCTTTTATTTCGCCTTTGATGCAGGAATATTTCTTTCCTTTATACTTTTGCGTTGATTTTTTAAATCCTTCCGGAATCTTATCTTTGCTGAAGGAAGAAGTGATTTTCATTGTTTTATTGCCCACTTTGACAGGCTTATCACTGGATTTCTTTTTATCAGCACCTGCTCCATCCTGTACATCCGGCTCTTTGTAAGTAGCCTCTTCTTCTGTCGTCAGTTTCTTTGTGTTTAATGTATATCTCTGTACAACTCCTGCTGATGATGTTACGGCAACAACCGTCTTGTTAAGTCCGGTATCCATTTTTGTGTTGATACCATCTTTTTCGACAATCCATTTAGACGTACTGTCCTGTACCTCTGCTTCTATTTCAATCGATGTAACATTGGATTTTACGGTTAAATCATATTCATATGTCGTGGAACTAAAATTCATTGGTACTTCCGTCTTATTCCCGGCTGTATCCACTGCATATACTTTCATTTCAGATAAATCTGTAGCTTCATCTGCGCTAACAGTAAAAATCATCATTGCCATCATTGTTGATATTGCAACTACCATCATTAACAGATTTCTTAATTTTCTCATCTCTTTTCCTTTCTGCATACCGTACTCTAAAATATTTTACAACTTATTTTCATTTGTACATTCATTCTGTTTTATTGCTCTGTTCTATTGTACATCATCAATTGCTTTTCCAATATCGTTTCTCATATATTTATTTTGAAAATCAATTAACTTCGTTGCCTCGTATGCGTTGGCTCTTGCCTCCTTTAAATTATTTCCTTTAGCTGTAACACCAAGAACGCGTCCGCCATTGGTTACGATTTTCCCATCCTTCCGGGCTGTCCCTGCATGGAATACATAATAACCTTCCTTACCTTCAAACTTCTCTAATCCTTTTATTTCAAATCCTTTTTCATAGGAAACCGGGTATCCGTCACTTGCCAGAACTACACATACTGCCGCATTGTCTTCAAACTCTAACTCTATTTTATCCAATTTACCATCAATACATGCCTCGAAAACATCTATAATATCATTTTTCATTCTAGGCAGTACCACCTGGGCTTCCGGATCTCCAAATCTTGCATTATATTCCAGTACCTTCGGTCCCTCTTGTGTAAGCATCAATCCAAAAAATATGATTCCTTTAAAAGGTCTGCCTTCTGCCGCCATTGCATCTACAGTAGCCTGATAGATATATTTCTTACAAAACGCATCAACTTCCTTTGTGTAAAAAGGACTTGGAGAAAACGTTCCCATTCCTCCTGTATTTAATCCCTTGTCTCCGTCTTTTGCTCTCTTGTGATCCTGTGCAGATGTCATAATCTTAATCGTCTTTCCATCTACATAAGATAATACAGATACTTCAGGACCTGTCATAAATTCTTCTATTACAATTCTGTTTCCTGCACTGCCAAACTTTTTGTCGAGCATTAATTCCCTAACGCCCTCCATTGCCTCTTCTTTCGTATTACAAATCAAAACTCCCTTTCCAAGTGCAAGACCATCTGCTTTTAGGACAATAGGATATTTTGAGTTTTCTAAATATGCCTTTGCGGCTTCAGGGGAATCAAAGTTTTCATATTCAGCTGTCGGAATATTATACTTTTTCATCAAGTCCTTTGAAAATGCCTTTGAGCCCTCCAAAATTGCTGCATTCTTTCTCGGTCCGAAAACTCTTAATCCTGCTTTTTCAAATTTATCCACAATACCACCGACCAACGGATCGTCCATGCCTACAATGGTCAGGTCAATTTCCTTTTCCTTGGCAAAATCGACTAATTTGGCAAATTCCATTGCTCCAATATTGACACACTCTGCAATCTGTCCGATTCCCGCATTGCCCGGCGCACAATATATTTTATCCACTCTCGGGCTCTTTGCCACTGCCGCTGCAATCGCATGTTCTCTTCCACCACTTCCTACAATTAATACTTTCATAACTATACCTCTTTTTCTCTTTTAAAGTTCTCCGTTTGCTATAGCATTTATTGCTGCCGGTAATATTTTCCACTCTGCCTGTTCCATAACGCGCCTTTGCAGGATTTCCGGTGTATCTCCCGGTAAAACTTCAACCGCTTTCTGGTAAATAATCGGTCCTGTATCTGTCCCCTCATCTACAAAATGAACCGTGGCGCCTGTAATCTTCACACCCCGTTCCAAAACCTTTTCATGTACATGTAATCCATAAAATCCCTTTCCACAGAATGACGGAATTAATGATGGATGTATGTTAATAATCTTATTTCTGTATTTTGCAATCAACTCCGGTGGCAGTACCATCAAAAAGCCTGCAAGTACAATCAAATCAAGATGATAGGAATCTATCCTTTCAGTCAGCGCCCTGTTAAACGCATCTCTTGTTTCATAATCTTTAACACATACACATTCTGCCGGAATATTATTATCCTCTGCCCTTGTCAATGCGTAAGCATCTTTTTTATTGCTAATAACAACCTCTAATGAGACATTTGTAATATCTCCACTATTCACTGCATCAATAATCGCCTGTAAATTAGTACCACTGCCGGATACCAGAATTCCTACTCTCATCATAACTTTTTGCTCTTTGCCTTTTTATATAATCTCTACTGATTTTTGACCTGTTTCTATTTCTCCGACAAGAAAACATTTCTCTCCTGCCGATTCAATCGCTTTCATTACAGTCTCCACATCTTTTTCATCAACTGCTAATAACATTCCAATACCCATGTTATAAGTATTGTACATCATTTTTTCTTCAATCCCGCCGGTCTTCTGAAGTAATGTAAAAATTGGCGGAACGTCATAAGAGTCCTTTCTCACAACTGCCTTGACACCATCCGGCAGCATTCTCGGAATATTTTCGTAAAAACCGCCACCGGTAATATGACTGCATCCATGGATTACCACGCCGGCATCTCTGATAGCATTCAGTGCCTTTACATAGATAATGGTAGGTGCAAGCAAAGCCTCTCCTAGCGTTGTTCCAAGTTCATCATAATATGTATTTAATGACTCTTTTGTCATGTCAAAAACTTTTCTTACCAGCGAAAATCCATTGCTGTGTACACCTGATGATGCAATCCCAATCAGTTTGTCACCCGGTTTAATATTTTCTCCGGTAATTAAATCCTTCCTGTCAACAACTCCCACTGCAAATCCTGCCAAATCATAATCGTCTTCCGGCATCAGTCCCGGATGTTCTGCTGTTTCTCCGCCAATCAATGCGCAGCCTGACTGTTTACAACCTTCTGCCACACCTTTGACAATTTCAGCAATCTTCTCCGGAAAGTTCTTTCCACATGCTATATAATCCAGAAAGAACAATGGTTCCCCGCCACCACAGACAATATCATTCACGCACATTGCCACACAATCAATTCCGATGGTATCATGTTTATCCAATACAAAAGCAAGTTTAATTTTTGTTCCTACACCGTCCGTTCCGGAAACCAGAATCGGCTCTTCCATGTTTTTAAATGCACTCATATCAAATGCACCTGCAAATCCTCCGATACCGCCTATTACCTCCGGTCGTACGGTTTCTTTAATAGAATCTTTTATAAGCTCAACAGATTTGTAGCCTGCCTCAATATCCACGCCTGCTTTCTTGTAATCCATTTCAATCATTCCTCCTGAATATTTTAAGATATTTTAATAATTTTTGTAACCTGTCTTTTTTAATCTTGCATCTTTCGATTCTACTTCATTCTTCATTTTTTCAGAATATTCTTTAACCTTTTTCAGTAATTCTTCATCAGATGTGGCAAGTATTTGTGCCGCCAGAAGCCCTGCATTCATCCCTCCATTAATAGCTACCGTCGCAACCGGCACTCCGGAAGGCATCTGAACGATTGAATAAAGAGAATCAACGCCACCCAAATCAGATGTTTTCATAGGAATTCCAATCACAGGCATCTTGAATAACGCCGCACACATACCCGGCAGATGAGCTGCCTTTCCGGCTCCTGCAATAATCACTTTTATTCCTCTGTCCTCTGCGCCCTTCGCCCATTCAAAAAATATATCAGGTTCTCTGTGAGCAGAAATAATAGTCATTTCATATTCTATTCCAAACTGTTCTAATATATCTGCAGCTTTACCCATGATAGGCATATCTGAATCACTGCCCATTACAATACCCACTTTTGCCATTTCTTTCTCCTTAAACTTTCCTTATATAATAAAATGTTATCTGTAACATTTCTACACAATATTTCAAACCAACCTTTATTTTACCACAAAACCCCAGCTTCGAAAAGACAATATATGACTGAAATCTACATCTTTTTCTTTTCGAAGGGTTCATTTAACATTTCACATCCCTCCAGAACAAATCTTCCGTCCCGAATAATTGTAATTTCCTCCCCTGCTTCTGTCACTGCAACGATTTCTCCCAGCTCGTCATACGGAATCGTTATATCTGTATGACATCCAAAATATGCCTTGGAAATATCGGTATTTCTTAAAGCAGAAACTTCATTCTCTCTGGCAATAATTTCTTTCCCGTCAGGATTATATAACGCTACATCTTCCTCAAAACTATAACATGTGTCTCCCACAGCAAAATGAGGTCCCATTTTTTCTACAATCAGAATCGGGAGTTTATATATTACATCAAATTCATGCGCAATGACATACGCTGTCGTGTTGGTTCCTATTGCAAACTCACCAATAGGAAGCGTGTCGTGATTAAACATTACATTTTCTTTAATATATTTCTTATTCTCTTCTTCCGTATCAAAATTCTTACATGTATATTCCTGTATCATTCCATCCAGAAATTTAATTTCCAAATCTTTAAATTTCAGTTGTCCCAGGTATACCTCGCTGACATGCAGTACTCCATTTGTTCCCTTCAACACGGGTGATGTAAATACTTCTCCCAAAGGAATATTGACATCTGCCAGACAGTTTTCAAAATTGGTCTCTTTTTCAGGATTTTCCAGATGGTGCAGCTCCACATTCATGTAAGTCTTATTCTTTCCTTTTCCAACCACTCTTACATGCTCTGCCTTATCCAGTACATCAATAATTTTCTGCTGGACTTTTCCATATCGTTCTGCATCCAGTGTATTAATTTTCACTGTCGCATCAAACATTTCCTCGAACCTTTCACCAAATTCCGGAATTGGAAAAGCAATAATGGTGAAACTTCGCTCGTCACCTTTAATATATTTTTGAACAATCTGTACATACTCTGTTCTAAAATCCACACTTAACTTCTGTTGTTCTTCTGTCAGTGCCAGCGCTTCTTTTTTGTTTTCAGGTTCAAATGGATTTTCTCCAAAAATTTCAATGACGGCAGGTCCTGCCATTTTCCCGGCAATATCCTTTCTTTTCTCATATGACTGCCTTACCACTTCCAGTTTGCGCTTTTTATACGCTTTATCAAAATACAGCGCCTCATCAAACTTGTGGTCGAACCAATATTGCTTATTGGGCATAATGCTGTGATACCCGTTCGGATAAATAACCGGACGAAGTCCCATTTTTTCAAAGTCAGAAACAGCAGACCTTATAATCCGCTCAAATCCTATGTTATATCGAATATCTACAGTATTCTTAATCGATAAATCTTTTCCTGCATTTTCAAATCCACGCCTGTATCCCTCCGTGTAAACATGAGCCAGTAAATCAATCTTTTCCTGATTCAAACTGTTCAGATACTCTGCCATTTTAATTTCATTTTGACCAATATACTCTCCATACTGATATAAATATCTGCTATCTGTTAAATCACTGTTTAAAATAATATCCACCGCAAATCTTCTATCCGGATTTACAGCCTCATCTGTTTTGTTGTTAATAAAAATCTCAATGTTATCCTTTTCAAAAGAATAAATAATATCCTTTATAATCTCATACTGTAATTCTTCTTTGTTTTCAAAATGATTATATATTTCTATGAACAGTTCCATCCGCAGCGTAACAATTTCTATTTCCTGTCGGTAAATATTCCCGATGACATCTCTTATCGTCTTATAAAGGTAGCATAAAACCTGTCCATACTCCTTACCAAGAGTTTTTACCGCATAAGATGGATTGGCAAAACTTGTATCATAATTTTCTTTATAAATATCTCCGTACAGCTCATCATTTAAATCTTTTAACCGGCTGATTGTATATTTTTCTAATTCATTATTTTTAACCTGCTCAAACACCCGGTCCAATTTCAGTATGAATTTTGAAACCGTCTGAAAATAAGATATATACTGCTCTTCCACCAGCGTTTCTGTCTGTATTTCTTTAATTCTGTCTACTGCTATCTGATAGCGTTCTTTAATAATATTCATTGACAAGCCCTTTCACTATACAAAAACTAAATACATTCCCAAAATATAAATCCATATTACAGCGTTTGAAATTGTTCCTATGTATGTATATCTCATAAATCTGTTTTCTTCATCAAAACTTTTTATACCGATTCCAAATCCTACCGCAGAGGTAATCAATGCCAAAAACGTCATCAGCCCTACATATATCCCGGCATTTCCCCTCATTAAAATAGAAATCAGCACCGCCAGCAGAATCAGCAGCAGACTTCCCAATGCAATCAGCGACGATATTTTTCCGCCCTTCGTATATTTCCTAAGAGGAATATGCTTCGCCAGCTTATCTTCTTTTTCATCTAATCTAATCTTTTTCTGTTTATCCCAAAATTTCCAATTCATAACTTTTTTGTTTACAATCCTTATATGTGTTTTCTTATTTTTGTCAGTTTCATGAAAATATAACCCATCAATCCTCCAACTGTATTTAAGAATATATCATCCACGTCAAAAGCCCCCACCTTTGTCAATAACTGTGCTGTTTCTATTCCTATACTAAAAAGCATTGTCATAGATGTCACGCTTAAAAAATTCTTAAAAACTTTCCTTTTGGATATGGTTGGCAGTAAAAATCCAAATGGCATAAAACATACAACATTGCCTAACAGATTTATAATTGTAACATGCAGACCGTAAGTATATCTCATATTCCAAAACCTGTTTATCTCTTTAAATAATGTCAGATTATACCGATATTCATCACTTACCATGGTTCTATCCAATGTTTCCGAAAAAAACATAAAATATAAGGCAAGTATCATGTACAAAACAAAAAACACTCTTCCGAAAATACGGACTTTCCTATTTGCCTTCGTCACTTTGCTTCTCCCCACGTTTTATTTTGCACCATACTGCTCATAATATTTATCAATCGCAGCCTTTATCTCATCCGTGATTACAACTCTGCCATTACATTCTTTATTATAAAGATGTTCTACAACATCTGCCATAGATACAATCGCATTTGCATCAAATCCGTACTTTTCTTTGATTTCTTCTAATGCACTTTTATCGCTTTCACGCCCTTTTTCCATTCTGTTAAGAGATACCATAAGACCTATAATTTCTACGTTTCCCTGCGCTTTTATAATTGGGAAAGTCTCCTCAATCGACTTCCCTGATGTAGTTACATCTTCAATCATAACAACCTTATCCCCGTCTTTAATAGGGCTTCCAAGAAGTATTCCCACATCTCCGTGATCCTTGACCTCTTTTCTGTTGGAACAATATTTAATTTCCTTACCATATAATTCGCTAAAAGCAATACAGGTGGCAACGCCAATCGGAATCCCCTTATATGCCGGTCCGAATAACACATCAAAATCCGTTCCGTAGTAATCATAAATTGCCTTTGCATAATATTGTCCTAATTTATGTAATTGTGTTCCTGTTACATACAATCCCGCATTCATAAAGAATGGAGATTTCCGTCCGCTTTTTAATGTAAATTCTCCGAACTTTAACACATCACTTTCAATCATAAATTCAATAAATTCCTGCTTGTAACTTTCCATATTCCAAAACCTCCTTTGATTACTCACCATGTAATATTTTTATTATCTTATCATAAAAACCTGCGCCTATTTTACTATTTTACTTTTTTCGCTTTATCGTTATTTGTCTCTCCTATGATATAGTGAGGTCTCTTTTTTACTTCCATATATGTTTTCGCTAAATACTGTCCTATGATTCCCATACAGAACAACTGAATACCTCCAAGAAATGTAATAATACACACCAATGAAGGCCAGCCTTCAACAGGGTCTCCCCATATCCATTTACGCACCATAATAAATATAATGGCAATAAATGATATACAGGTAAAGAATACCCCGGTCATGGATGCAAACTGAAGCGGCACTTGGGAAAAATTAAAAATCCCATCTAATGAATACCGAAACAGACTCCAGAAGTTCCACTTTGTCTCTCCTGCTGCCCGCTCTACATTTTCGAACGCAAGCCATTTGGTTTTAAATCCTATCCAGCCAAAAATACCTTTGGAAAAACGGTTCTGTTCTCCCATTGCCACAATAGCATCGGCCATCGCCCGTTTCATCAGTCTGAAATCTCTGGAACCATCCACAATATCTGCATCCGATATTTTATTAATAATTTTATAAAACTGTCTGGCAAAAAATGAGCGGATTTTAGGCTCTCCCGCCCTGGTTACTCTTCTGGTAGCAACACTGTCATATTCCCCATCTTCCAAATATGTCATCATCTCCGGCAATAAAGATGGAGGGTCCTGCATGTCAGCATCCATAACAGCCACATAATCTCCCGTGGCATTACAAAATCCTGCATACATTGCAGCCTCTTTTCCAAAATTTTTAGAAAACGATAAATAAATTACCCTTTCATCTTCCTGTGCAAAGCCTTTTAATACGGACAGTGTTTTATCCTTGGAACCATCATCTACAAATAACAATTCAAATTCATAAGTATTCATCTGGTTCATAACTTTTTTTAATTCATTATAAAAAATTCCAAGCACCTCTTCTTCATTGTAACATGGAATAATTAATGAAATTTTTTCCATAATTTTTCACTCCTGTTTTAACTTTATTTCACCAGTCCGATTAACTGATTTATATCTTCTACATGATGCCTTCTCATATAATCTTCAATACCGTCAATTACTTCTATGGAAGCATTGGGATTGTTAAAATTCGCTGTACCTACAGACACAATTGTGGCTCCCGCCAGAATAAATTCCAAAGCGTCCTTTGCGGTGGCAATTCCTCCCATTCCAATAATCGGAATCTTTACCGCATTTGCTGTCTGGTAGACCATTCGGACTGCTACCGGCTTAATAGCCGGTCCGGACAAACCTCCGGTTTTGTTTGCTAAAACAAATTTTTGATTTTCCACATCTATCTGCATACCGGTTAAAGTATTAATCAGCGATATTCCGTCAGCTCCGCCTGCCTCTGCTGCTTTTGCCATTTCTGTAATATCTGTTACGTTGGGACTCAATTTCATAATCACCGGCTGTTTTGCTGCTTTTTTGACTGCCTTCGTAATCGCCTCCACTGCCTTGGCATCCTGTCCAAAAGCAATGCCGCCGTGTTTTACATTAGGACAGGAAATATTGATTTCCAGTAAATCGACCTTTTCATGTCCTAATTTTTCTACTACATCGATATAATCTTCCGTTGTTCTTCCACAAACATTCACAATAATATTGGTATCAAACTTTTGCAAATAAGGAATATCTCTTTTTGCAAACAGTTCAAATCCCGGATTTTGAAGTCCTACTGCGTTTAACATTCCGCCATATGTCTCTGCCACACGAGGTGTTGGATTTCCCTCCCATGGTATGTTTGCAACGCCTTTCGTAGTCACTGCACCCAATCTGTTTAAATCTACAAAATCTCCATATTCCGCACCGGAGCCAAATGTTCCGGAAGCTACCGTTACAGGATTTTTAAATTCTACACCTGCAATTTTTACCATGGTGTTCATTATAGTTCCACCTCCTGTGCCAAAAATACCGGTCCATCTTTGCATATCCGCTTATTATAAACATTGGTATGAGGGTCCTTCTCTTTGGATTGGCAGACACATGCCAGACATGCGCCAATCCCGCAAGCCATTCTCTCCTCCAAAGAAATCTGACACTCAATATTGTTCTCCAAAGCATATTCCTTGATTGCCCTTAACATTGGTATCGGACCACATGCATAAATTACATCTCCCTTTACTGCCTGCTCTTTTATGGCGTCAATAACTGTTCCCTTTGTGCCTGTACTGCCATCTTCTGTTGCAATGTATAAGGTTCCATTATTTTTCAATTCTTCCGTCAGAAACAACTCATCCCTATATCCTGCAACTATCTGAACATATTGTTGCGGCTCTAATTCATTTTTCAATGCTATTGTGTTGAGAGTCTCTGCCAGTCCAACCATTGGAGGAATACCGATTCCACCTCCAATCAAAATTGCTTTTTTTCCTTCCCTTACGGTAAAACCGTTTCCAAGTGGTCCTATCAATGCAATCTCATCCCCTGCCCTGTAGGCAGACATTTCCTCTGTACCTCCACCTACTACACGGTAGACGATGCGAATTGTACTCTGCTGCTTATTTATCTGACATATACTGATTGGTCTCGGCAGTAATTTTGCACTATCCTTGCAGTAGACAGAAATAAATTGCCCTGCCGCCGCCTCTTTTGCAGCCTCTGTTTTTATCACCATGCTGTAAATACCGGTACCAATACACTCCTGACTTACAACTTTTGCAATTTCTTTTTTTCTCATACACACTCTCCGGTTTTTTCATTTAAATCATGTATTATATTATCACATTCTGCTTTATTTAAAAATAGAACGAATGTCCTCAATCATATCAATTACCGCCTGTCTTGATGCATCTGCATAATTTTCTGCACCAAACCCGGCATACTGTTCCTGTTTGTACGCGCAAATAATTCCTCTGGACGAATTTACAATCGCTCCCAGTCCATCTTCATTAAAATATGGTTTTAATCCTTCTGCCGTACCACCCTGCGCACCATAACCGGGTACTAAAATATAACTCTTTGGCATAACTTTACGGAGAACTTTTCCCATTTCAGGGTATGTAGCTCCAACCACTGCTCCAATATAGCTGTATGTATCCCCCATATGCTCTTCACCCCATTTTGCAACCTGCTCACCAACCCATTCATACAAAGGTCTTCCGTCAATGATTCGGTCCTGAAATTCTCCACTGGATGGATTAGATGTTTTCACTAAAATGAACAATCCCTTCTTTTCTTCCTTGCAGACATCAACAAATGGCTTAATTCCATCCGTTCCAAGGTATGGATTCACCGTAGCAAAGTCTTCATCAAATAAGGAATATCTCTTACTTCCTACCTGAACCTTGCCGAGATGTCCTGTTGCATATGCTGCAGATGTGGAGCCAATATCCCCACGCTTCACATCGCCAATAACTACCAAATCTTTTTCCTTTGCATACTTTACAGTCTTATCAAATGCAGTCAATCCCGGAATACCAAACTGCTCATACATCGCAATTTGTGGTTTTACTGCCGGAATCAAATCACAGGTTGCATCGATAATTCCTTTATTATACTGCCATATTGCTTCCGCTGCTCCTTCTAACGTTTCACCATATTCGCTAAACGCCTTCTTTGTAATATGCTCCGGCAGATAACTCATCATTGGGTCAAGCCCTACCACCACCGGCGCGTTTGTCTTTTTAATTTTGTCTACTAACTTATTAATCATCACTTTTTCCTTTCCGGTAAATTATTCATTTATTTTATTTGCGTATACAATCTTTCCACCCAGTATCGTGTACTGTACTTCACCACTCACCCGGTATCCGTCAAACGGTGTATTTCTTCCCTTGGACACAAATGTATTGACATCAATTTGATACTTTTTATCCGGGTTAATAATTGTTATATCTGCTACCGCTCCTTCATTAAGGGTTCCTTTGTCACTTCCAAGAACTCTTGCAGGATTATAACTCATTTTCGCCGCCATCTGAAGCGGTGTAATATACCCTGGTTTTACTAAATTGGTAATGGTCAGCGCCACAGATGTTTCCAACCCTACAATACCAAAAAGAGCATGCTCTAAATCCCTCTCCTTCTCTTCTGCACTGTGCGGGGCATGGTCGGTAGAAATTACATCCATAACATCCTCCTGAAGCCCTTTAATTAATGCTTCCATATCTTCTCTGGTACGAAGGGGAGGATTCATTTTAAAATTACCATCATTGCCCGTAATGTCATCCGTACACAATGAAAAGTGATGCGGGCATACTTCAGCAGTAACTTTAATTCCCTCTGCCTTTGCCTGCTTCACCATCTCCACGCTGTCTTTGGTAGAGCAGTGACACAGATGAAGCGTTGCTCCCGTCTCTCTTGCCAGAAGAATATCACGCAGTGCAATCACATCTTCTACCGCATTACTGATACCTTTAACGCCCAGTTCTTCTGACTTGCTGCCCAGATTAATTACACCGCCCTCTACCAGATTAATATCCTCACAGTGTGCCATAACAGGAACATTCAGCCTTGCCGCTTCTTTCATTGCCTTTCTATATACACCGGAATTCATAACTGATTTTCCATCCTCACTGATGGCGCAGATTCCGGCTTTTTTCAATTCTTCAATATCCGTGATTTCTACACCTTCCATCCTCTTGGTAACAGCACCAACAGGAAGCACATTTGTAAGTCCTGTTTTACCGGACTTGTCCACAATATATTTTACTGTATCCACATTGTCCGTAACAGGTTTTGTGTTTGGCATACAGCACACAGTGGTAAATCCGCCTTTTGCTGCCGCACGGCTTCCGGTCTCTATATCTTCCTTGTACGTCTGTCCCGGATCTCTGAAATGTACATGTAAATCAATCAGTCCCGGCATAACGTAGCATCCTTCTGCCTCAATGACTTCGTCTGCAACTCTTTCTATCGATTCTGCTTTTTCCGTTATCACTCCGTTTTCCACATAAATATCCATAATCCGGTCTATATTTTCTGCCGGGTTTAGAACCCGTCCGTTTTTAATTAATATTGTCAATATACCACCTCTATTCTATTTATATAATCTATTACCCAAACTGTCACAACAGCATAACTATCCAACAAACCATGGTAAAAATCCCATGTTTATTTTCTATGATATATGCTTACCAGATTATCTTCATGATAAATCATTTCATATTTTCCGGTGTCCAATACATCATTGAACTTTTCCCTTTCCGATACTCTTTCATCTACCACTAGATACTCCGTCAGCTTTACCTCTGTGAGATGATTTTGGTCATACATTTCTAAATGGTCAGACAAATGCGGTACAAAGAATCCGGATGCGCACACGGAAGCGCCATCAGGAATCATATCCATTGCCTGATTTAATATTTTATATGTCTCCTTGTTTTCATGATACTTTGCTGCATAATAATCCATCTTTGGATAAATGGAGCTGATAAACATAATCATAGCGCATATTACGGAAGCTATAATGATGGTTTTTCCTTTTTCCACTTTCATCTCTGACAAATTCATGATAATTACATACATAAACAGTGCAATGGAGCCAAAATAATATTGAAAACATACATCATGCAGATATGGGTAAGCAGTAAGCAGATTAATCAACAAAAATGGGAACAATAAAATATACCGGGAATATTTCTTTCCGGTTGAAAATAAGCCTCCTGCCATTGGAACAAGCATTATAATTAAAAATTCAATTTTATCCATTTTCATTGCATCATCATTAGAAACAATCTGCGTCAGTACGTACCCCGGATTTGAAATAACGGTCCGGATAATCTGCAGCAGGTTCCCATCCTGACTGAAAAACAGATTGCTGAATTTACTATCCATAATACCCAGTCCGTAACTGTTGACAACCGTTGCAGCAAGCACGAAATATGCAGCGGAAGCTACAATCAACAGAATACCCTGCTTTTTATTCCTTCTGGAAAACAAAAGATATGCTCCAAGCGCCATAATATATATCGCCGCATCCTCTTTTACCAGAAACACCATCAGTACCGAGAAAATTGTCAGTATGTTTTTCTCTTTTTCTATCGCATATATAGCCAGCAAAATAAAGAAGGTTAAGAAACAGTTCTCGTGAATATCATAGAAGGTTCCACCTGCTGTAGCCGGGTAAAATGCATATAGTAATACAACCGCTACACTCATCCAATGGGACATTTTGTAATGTCTGCACAATAATAGCAAAGGAATAACAGGTAATGCCACCATAGCCGCCTGAATCAGCTGTACGGTAATTGGACTGGAAAATATAAAATATATCGGAAGTGCGATATAATATATCGGTGAAAAATGCACAGCCCAATGAGACAGCAAAGTATTTCTTTCTACTGTAGTATTCATTGTACCTGTATGCTTCATATATTCATACATCTGTGCAAAAATTCCAAAGTCAAACGTAGCATTACTATAGGTCAAATATCTGTACACGGTAATCATGCCTACAAATGTAAACAAGCATATCCCTATCATGGCTAAAAGAATCCCGGCTTTTTTTCTGTCTATTTCTAAAAATCTAAACAGCCTGAAAATATCTTCTTTTACATACAAAAATGTCAACACAGCAAAAAAACACAACACTCCCTGAAAACACACATTTCCTATATGATTCTTGTTTATGGTAGACCAGTCGTGTTCATTTCCTGTCACTGCCAATAATATCAGGAACAAATATACAGACGCAAACATAAGCAGTCTTGCAGCAGAATCGCTTTTGTAATAAATCATACCTATCAGTATTCCAAACAGTACAATCAGCAGGATGTTTAAAACAAAATTACTCTGCGCAACAAATTGTATATCAGCTATCTTTTTTGCTGCTCCTCTTATAATGGAAGCCAATGCCCATGCCCCAATAAAACTGACAATCAAGCCCTCTATAATTTGTTTTTCATTATTTAATAATTTTTTTATTTTATCCACATTTTCTCCTTTTTGTATCTCTTGATGTATTAACCTAGAAACATTTTACCACAATAATTTAAGAAAAGAAATTCGAATGTTAATTTTATGTAAAAGTTTATTTTTTTGCAAAAATATATTGATTATTCTAATATAAGTGTTATACTTATGTAGTATTCAATACTACATTAAGGAGTTTTTAATGTCTATGTATAAAATTATAAGTGATAGTGCCTGTGATTTATCCCAGTCATATATTAAAAAACATAATATTACAATTATCCCATTATCCGTATCCTTTGACGGAGAAAATTATCTTCGGGACAATATTGATATTACCAGAAATGAATGTTATCAGAGAATGGTAGATAATCCCGGCAAATATCCTAAAACTTCTCTGCCGAGTGTAGACAGTTATTATACAGTATTTAAAGAATATGCAAGTCAGGACATTCCGATTATTTGTTTTACAATTTCATTAATTTTCAGTGGTTCTTATAATTCAGCCATGAATGCAAAAGGACTGGTGGAGGAAGAATATCCGAATGCCGTAATCCATATTGTAGACACAAAACAAAACACCGTCACCCAAGCATTAATTATTGATCAGGCAGTGCGTATGCAAAATGCGGGGGTTCCACTGGAAAATACTTTAGAAATACTTGATAAGGTAATTGATTCTGCCAGAATTTTCTTTACTATCGGCTCTTTGGATTATTTACAGATGGGTGGTCGTATTGGCAAGGTTGCCGCTGCCGCCAGCAAGATTGATGTAAAACCGGTGATTATTATGAAAGATGGTGATATTTCACTTGGTGGTATTGGAAGAAACAGAAATAAATTAAAGAAAAAAGTATTAGCTGTGGCAGATAAATATCTCACCGAAAAGGGAAAAGATAATTTTGTAGTTTCTGTGGGGTATGGATATGATGCGTCAGAAGGTGTGAGCTTTATGAATGAGTTGGAAGAAACCCTTGGCGTAAAGCTTCAATCAGAAACCAACGTAGCAATCGGTATTGTGTCAGGCGTTCATACAGGACCATATCCAATCGGTCTCGGTTGTGTACAAAAATACGAAACATTATAAGTTTTTAATAAAAAAATAAAAGTGGCATATAGAAACTTCATTTACGAAAGGTTTCCATATACCGCTCTTATTTTATGCTCACATCAGACCTGATGAAACAATAAATCCCACAATTTATTTATCATCCGGGTCCGGTACATCTTCAATGGTCTCAACAATTTCATCATCCTCATCATTTATAATGGTTGCAGTTCGGCTGATAGTCCATAATTTAATTTTACTGGAAACAGCAAAGGTCGTAATCAAATCTATGAACCCTGTCACCGCAAAAATAATTCCCGACGCCTGTATTAAAAAGTCTGAAGCAGTCGTTGTCCCATTATCATTATGGTCCATAGGCATCATAAGAACGGATATTCCCAACATAATGCAGAGTACCGCAAACACCATAAGCAAAATCCAGTGACTTCCCATCTTTTTTAAATCAAGAGAATTTTCAATCTTTATAAGTCCACTGACAATGATAATAATTGCTATAACATAAGTAATAATAGATAAAATCAGCTTCATGCAGCAAAGTACAATAATACCACCTAGTATCAGGGCAATCCCTGCAACCAGTTCATACCTGTAAAAATCGCTGATAGCATTATTTCTTTTATATTCTATTAAATACCTTGCTCCCATAATGAATAAAATAGCCGCCAAGACAATGCACACTGCATTTATAATCTGACTGGGATAAATATACATCAGGATTCCAATTACAATACTTGTTACAGAAAACAGTATCATTTCCCATTTTAAATTCTTTAAATAATTCATAAACTTTCTCCATTCCTGTTAATGGTAATATTTTAACATAAACCATAATAATAGAAAAGTAATAAAGTAAATTAGAGTTATTTTGCAGTTGCAGGCTTATCAATCCTATTATCAGCCACAAAATGTTTTGCAATCCAATGTGGTGCAATTTTTAGTGGTGAATCTTTACAGTCATTATATTTGTAATATGTTACTTTTGTATATGCTGAACCATACACATCATAATTCATTGTAAAAGAGACAAATTTATCGGAATAAGCAATCTCCATGACCAGCGGAAATTGGGATATTAATTTACTTATATCTTTTTTGATTGTTAAAATCTTCTGATACTGCGGCAGTCCTGTAATATTTCCGTTAATATCACTTTTTATGATTCCACTTTTCCCTTTTTCTGCATATTGCGTAAAGTATTGTGCTATGTTAAACACTTCATCTTTATAATGAGTTAGCAGTTCATTTATATAATTATTTTTCCCATTATAATAAGGAAAACCGTCAGGTCTTGCATAATTAATGACCTTTACTTTTACTTTTCCTGTTCTCCCATTATGCGCCCGAAAATAAATAAAACATGTTCCTTCCCTATTAAATGATGTCATTTTTCCTTTCCGGTTCATCTTTATTATTTTCTTATTACTGCTTAACCATCTGATTTTTTTAGAAACAGGAGTTGCCTTTTTATTTGTTGTATAATTGTCTGTATCCAGGATGGCAGATAATTTCATATCACTGCATATTCCGATTTTAATCGGATTATTATCCGTAATATGTAAATCCTCAACATTAACTCGTTTTCCCTTTTTTCCATACGTTCTTGCACTTACCCAATAAGAACGTTTACTGTAGACTTTTTTCCCTTTTCTAATTTTATAAGATGCTACCTTGTATTTGTATGTTCTATGTATTTGCAAACCTGTATTAATCCAGCTATGCCGAGTCCTGTCATTTATGGTTTTTACCGGAATATATTTCTTTTTTGCTTTATTATATCTATATATTTTATAACCATCGCAATCTTTTATTTTACTCCACCTGATTTTCAATGCTCTGTTTTCCTGCCGGTTCACAATAACATTTCTAGGAGCTTCCTTTTTTGTTTGTGCATTAACTGTGTTAGAATGCACTAAAACGAACGACAGAAACAGTATCATGAAAATACCTGTTATATAATTTATGAATTTCATTGTTTATCCTCCGCTCCTTCTCGCTGCCGGGCTGCGCCCTATATAAACAGAAAAAGAGAAACTCTCCTGAAAGTAAACTTTCGTTGTGTTTCTCTTTTTCTGTTTGTGCATGGCTTTGCTTACGCAAAGTAGTGGACGCCGGATTCAAAGACTTTCAGGTCTTGTTCTCCATATATATTTGTGGCAACCGCTCTGCCTTTACGTTCAATATGCGCCATCTTTCCAAAGCATCTTCCGTCAGGGCTTGTAATTCCTTCAATTGCCATATAGGAACCGTTGACATTCCATTCTTCGTCCATTGTCGGCTGTCCCTGCTGGTTGACGTATTGGGTTGCTACCTGACCATTCGCAAACAATTCTTTTATGGTCTCTGCCGGTGCAACAAATCTTCCCTCGCCATGGGATGCCGGGTTTACATAAACTCCACCCAGCTCTGCTTCCTGTAACCAAGGGGATTTGTTGGAAACAACCTTCGTATAAACCATCTTTGATACATGGCGGTTGATGGTATTGTATGTCAATGTAGGCGAATTTACATCCTGCCCTGTAATCTTTCCATGTGGAACTAATCCCAGCTTAATCAATGCCTGGAATCCGTTACAAATACCCAGAGCCAGTCCATCTCTCTCATTTAATAATTTATGTACTGCTTCCTCAATCTTTGCATTTCTAAACGCTGTAGCGAAGAACTTCGCTGAACCGTCCGGTTCATCACCGGCACTAAAACCTCCCGGAAACATAATAATCTGCGATTGCTGGATAGCCTGTTCAAAAATTTTAACCGAATCTCTAATATCTTCCGGCGTGAGATTTTTAAATACTTTCGTTATAACACTTGCTCCTGCATTTTCAAACGCCTTTGCTGTATCATACTCGCAGTTTGTTCCCGGAAATACCGGAATAAATACTGTAGGCTTTGCAACCTTATTTTTGCAGACATATATACTTCCCTTATCATAAACCGGAGTATCAATTATTGATGTATCTTTGTGGCTTCTGGTTGGAAATACCTTTTCTAATGGCTTCTCCCATGCTTTTAATGCTTCATCCATAGAGATAACTTCATCACCATATTCGAAAATCCGGTTATCATTGGTCTCACCAATCAATACATAATCAGCAATAATATCACCAAATCTATCGGCAGGTACTTCGGCGATAATATCACCAAATTCCGGTGCAAATAAATCTGTTCCCGAAATGCTGTCACTAATGCTGACGCCAATATTATTACCAAATGCCATCTTGCTGACAGCCGGAATAACGCCTTTACCATCTACTGCATAAGCTGAAATAATAACGCCGTCTTGAATCATACTATGAATCTGGTCATAAAGTTGCATGATTTCACTATATACAGGCTTGTCAAACGCATCCTTACTGATTTCAAATTTAACAATCTTATTACCTGCCGCCTTAAACTCCGGCGTAATAATATCTTTCTCTTTTGCCACATCTACTGCAAACGAAACCAAGGTAGGAGGCACATCAATATCATTAAATGTACCTGACATACTATCCTTGCCACCAATCGAAGGTAATCCAAATCCCATTTGTGCATCATAAGAACCAAGAAGCGCTGCAAATGGCTGACTCCAACGCCGTGGATTCTCTGTCATTCTTCTGAAGTATTCCTGATATGTCATACGGATTTTTTTATAATCTCCGCCATTCGCCACAATCTTTGCAATAGAATCTACTACTGCATAGATAGCTCCATGATACGGACTCCAGCTGGACAAATACGGATCAAATCCATAACTCATCATCGTAACTGTATCGCATTTTCCTTTAAGAACCGGCAGTTTGGCAACCATCGCCTGTGTCTCTGTCTTCTGATATTTACCACCATGTGGCATAAACACAGAACCGGCGCCGATAGAACCGTCAAATTTCTCCACAAGACCTTTCTGTGAACATACATTCAAATCAGAAAGTGTCTCCAGCCATTTTTCTTTTACATCATCTACCGGCTGTGCGATAAAGAAGTTTTCTTCTTTTTTCGGCATATCTACCTCTACAGAAGTTTCCTGATGTGCGCCGTTGGTATCAAGGAATGCGCGGGAAAGATTTACAATTTCCTTTCCTCTCCACTCAAGGACTAATCTTGGCTCTTTCGTAACTTCTGCCACAACGGTAGCCTCTAAATTTTCTTCATTGGCATATATAAGGAACTGTTCCACATCTGCCGGGTCTACCACAACAGCCATACGCTCCTGCGATTCTGAAATGGCAATCTCTGTGCCATCCAAACCTGCATACTTCTTTGGAACTTTGTCTAAATTAATGTGAAGTCCGTCAGCTAACTCACCAATGGCAACAGATACGCCACCTGCACCAAAATCATTACATTTTTTAATCATATGGCTGACTTCTTCTCTTCTGAATAATCTCTGTAATTTACGCTCTGTCGGAGCATTACCCTTCTGAACCTCTGCGCCGCATGTCTCTATTGATTCTTCTGTATGTATTTTGGATGAACCGGTAGCGCCGCCACATCCGTCACGTCCTGTTCTCCCGCCAAGAAGCACAATCACATCTCCCGGGTCAGAGGTAAGTCTCTGCACTGCGCGTCTTGGAGCAGCGCCCATAACAGCGCCAATCTCCATTCTTTTTGCAACATAGTCAGGATGATAAATTTCTTTAACCAGACCTGTAGCCAGTCCAATCTGATTACCATAAGAACTGTAACCGTCTGCTGCTCCCTGAACTAACTTTTTCTGTGGGAGTTTTCCGGTGAGAGTTTCACTCATGGACTTTGTAGGGTCAGCCGCACCGGTCACACGCATTGCCTGATATACATAAGTTCTACCTGACAAAGGGTCCCGGATAGCGCCGCCGAGGCATGTCGCTGCACCACCAAAAGGCTCAATTTCTGTAGGATGGTTATGGGTTTCATTCTTAAAATTCACTAACCATTCCTCTGTCTTTCCGTCTACCTCTACCGGCACAACAATACTGCAGGCATTGATTTCGTCTGATTTTTCCTGATCGTCTAATTTTCCCTCTTTCTTTAACTTGCGCATAGCAATAAGCGCCAAATCCATAAGACAGACAAATTTATCTTTTCTGTCTCTAAAAACATCTTTTCTCGTCTCCAGATAACTTTCATATGTTTTAGCTATCGGTTCATGATAGTAACCTTCGTCAAATTTGACATCCGTAAGTTCTGTATTAAAAGTTGTATGACGACAATGATCCGACCAATAGGTATCTAATACTCTGATTTCCGTCATTGACGGATCTCTGTCCTCTTCGGATTTAAAATAATTCTGAATATGAAGGAAATCCTTGAACGTCATAGCCAGTCCAAGGGAATCGTAAAGTTCTTTCAGTGGAGTTTCTTCCATGTCTTTAAAACCGTCAAAGATAATAACATCTTCCGGCTCTTCAAATTCCGTAACCAGTGTTTCCGGCTTTTCCAGCCCTGTCTCTCTGGAGTCTACTGGATTGATGCAATAGCTCTTAATCTGTTCAAACTCTGCATCGTTAATATCTCCAACCAATACATATGTAGTAGCTGTTTTAATTTCAGGATTTTCATCTTCATTTAAAAATTTAACACACTGCACAGCAGAATCTGCTCTCTGGTCAAACTGTCCCGGTAAATATTCTACACTAAACACTCTGGATGTCTCTTTGTCATAAGGAAATGTCTCCTCATATACATCATCTACCGGCGGTTCTGAAAATACACTGGTAAGTGCTTTATTATATGTATCTTCCGATAGATTTTCTACATCATATCTTACTAATACTCTTACTTCCTTTAAACCGCTAATCTCGAGATAGCCTTTCAAATCCTCTGTTAATTCCTTTGCTTTTACAGCATAAGGAGTTTTCTTTTCTACATAAACACGCTTAACTTTACTCATCGGTTCCTCCTGGTAAATTGCTTATCAAAATAGTGGTAATACTACACACGATAGTATAACATTAATAGACAAAAAGGTAAAGGAAAAGGACCGCTTGAAAATCAGAAAAGGAGCTGAAAAAATAATTTTTCCAGCCCCTTGTACCAAAAGGTAAATTTAACAGTTTTGTTGATAAAATTTTGGGTAAATTCCATACGAATTCATTTTTCCTAATCGTCAAATTCGTATGAGAATTTTTGATTTAAATAATCTTCCACAGTTTCTAAATAATACTCAACCTTTTCTACTTCTCTTTCTATTGTTCGATAGGATTTATAACTTGTATTTCCCATCTCGTATTTCATTTCCCACTTATCATCCATCCTGCTTAATTTATTCTCGATATTATTTATCTTTCTTTCAAAAGCATAGTATTGGTTTCTTCTTCCCGTAGCTGTCGCAGATAATTTTGTTTTTTTTATGTCTGCCCTGACGGATTTTGCATTGTTCTTATACTTCTTGATTGTTTTCTTTGCTTTTGTAACAGCGGATTTTGATTTTTTGGCTTTTTTAACCGTAATCTTATATGTTGCCTTTATTTTCGTTCCACGGATTTTTACGGTAATCTTTGCTTTTCCCGGCTTAATCCCTTTTATTTTTGTATCTTCATCTCTGTGTCGTAATACTTTAGCTACCTTTGTGTTACTGCTGCGCCACTGAATATTGTAATCACTGATTTCTATATAGCCGGGGAAAACGTGAGAATCCAGTTCAATTATATCTCCTACATACACAGTCTTTTTTCCTGTAATAGTAATTCGCTTTACTCTCGGAGCTGCCGTAACAGGCAGCATCATAGTCAGCGCTAACACCATTGCTAATAAAACCGACAAATATTTTCTCTTTCTCATTCTGTACCCTCGCTTTCTATCTTAACTCCTGACTCCACTCCAAAAAGTTTCCTGTATTGGCATCAATTTTAAAGTCGTACTCATGTTGTCCATACCAAACCTCGCCTTCATAAACATAGTGTCCGTCATCATAATCCAGTTCAATTTTCATGTCGTTTCCTGTTGCGCCCTGCACTCTGTTAAGCACCTTCTTTTTCGCCTCATTCAGACTTACAGCTACATTTCTCTGTGTATTATTATTGTTCTGTACCTCATTCTGTACACTATTCTGATTCTGGGAAGTATTCTGCACGGTACTTTCCTTTTGCATTTCTGTCTGCTGTGTCTGCGGAGTTACATAATGACTCTTCTCCTTATCTACTTTTTGGATTGTTCCATCTGATGCAAGGACCTCATATTCATATTCCATACCGGACTGTGCATCAGTAAATTGTACCTCATAAACTTTTCGTCCGTCTTCAATATCCCGGGAGACATGTAAGCGGGAAACATTCTCTTCGCTCACGTTTGCATCTGTAAAAGCGATTTCCCGGGCTTTATCTTTTCCAATATCTTTACCATCAGTAATTCCACAGCCAACAAGCAGTACAGCGGCTGTGATTAGAAATCCTGCTCGAATAACTTTTTTAATCATTCCAATATCTCCTTTCATTTTTAACTTATTTATTTTGTTATATATAGTATGACAGATAAAGATTAAAAAAAGATTAAAAAATTTAATTTTATTTTTCATTTTGTTTTTTACATTCCAACGGAAGCCCAAAAGAAAAAATACTTCCTTCTCCCAGAACACTTTCTGCCTTTATCCAGCCGCCATGTGCTTTAACAATCCACTCCACCATGGAAAGCCCAAGTCCCGAGTGACTGCCGCTACGGGATGGCGATACCTGATAAAACCTTTTCCATATATATGGAAGTTTCTCTTTTGGAATCCCAATTCCATTATCCCGGATAGAACCCACGACTTCATGCTCTGTCTTTGTAAGAGAAAGCTCTACTTTTCCATTTTCTTTACTATATGCAATAGCATTAGAAAGAAGGTTCACAATCATGCGGATATAAAATGTTTCATCAATATATGCAAAAATGTCCGGTTCAATATGCGCTTCTATTAGTACCTGACCAACAGATAATCCGTTTATCATTTTTTGCTCTTCTATTATCATCTCTGTTATCTCACTAACGTTGAGGCGTTCCCTGTTCAGAGGCTGCCTTCCCTGATCCGCCCGTGATAACAAAAGCAGCTGGGAAATCATTTCCGCCATGTTTTTTGTTTTTCTATAAATCAGGGAAATCTGCTGCCTTTGCTCCTCCGACAGACTTTCATCTGCAAGACAGGCATCACATTGCGCCATAATTACACTAATTGGTGTTCTTAATTCATGAGAAACATCAGATGTAAATTGCTTTTCTCTTTGAAAAGCAATCTCCAACTGTTCGAGCATTTCATCAAAAGTTTCTGCCAAATCATATATTTCATCTCTTGTTTTTTTTGTCTTTTTATTTTTTTCTACCGCATCCCGCAATCCGATACGTCGGGACATATCTGCATCTTCCTGTATTTTTCTTACAGTATATGTAATTTTACGGACGGGCTGTAATGTCCTTTTTGTAAAAAAATATCCTAAAACTGCCATTACAATAACAAGCAGCGGAAGAATAATTCCTGCAAACCTTAATGTAATGCGAAAACTCTTTTCGGCATTTGTTATGGACGTTATTCCCCTGATATATAATCCCTCCTGTGGAACTGATAAATCAAAGACATACCAATCCATATACCGCTGGCTGATTTTTCTTAATTCTCCATCAGAAAATTCCGGCTGTTCATCAAAACCGTATGGGATTTTTCCATACATAAAATAATTATCTTTATTATAGACAGAAAGATAGACATTATCCTCGACGGAATAAAAATCAGAATCAATCTCCAAATTCCCATCTTCCATTTCTACGTCATCTAATCCATTTTCAACGTGATGTTTCAATATATCCTGTGTAGAACTAAGCATCTCTCTGTTACTTAAAGAAAATAAAAGAATTAACGCTGTCCCCGTCACTAGAACCATAAAAAAAGTATACACGATAGTTAATTTAAATTTTAATGTAAATCGTCTCATTTCTTCACCTTCAATACATACCCTGTACCTCGTACTGTATGGATAACTTTATGATCAAATCCATCATCAATTTTCTTTCGCAGATACCGGATATAGACATCAATGATATTTGATCCTCCTGTATAATCGTAGCCCCACAGGTGCTCTTCCAATCGTTCTCTGGATAATACAATCCCCTCGTTTTGTACCATATATCTCAACAGGGAAAATTCTTTTCCTGACAGCTGAATTTCCTTTCCGGCACGCAGTACCTGCTGGGTGTCCAGATGAACTTCTAAATCCCCAATTTTATAACAGCTTTTCGGCACCTCTGACGGTTTTCTTAAAAGCACCCGGATTCTAGCCAACAGCTCCTCAAACGCAAAAGGCTTTACCAGATAGTCATTGGCTCCTGCGTCCAGTCCTTCCACCCTGTCATTGATACTGTCTCTTGCAGTAAGTAAAAGTACAGGTACATTTTTCTTCTGCCTCCTGATTGTTCGTAACACTGTCATGCCATCTACTTTCGGCATCATAATATCCAAAATGACAGCATCATATTCCGTAACGCTTATGTAATCTAACGCCTCACTGCCGTCAAAACAGGAATCCACACTATAGTGGTTTTCTTTCAATCTCTTGGAAATAATCCTGTTTAAATCTGCTTCATCTTCAGCAACTAAAATACGCATACATATCTCCCTTTCCGGTAAAATCCTTTGTCACTGCCTGTAATTTTATGTTTCCTGTCTCCACCTGATGTAAATATATTTTATCATACTACTGAAACTCTGTCACATTTTTGCGGTACCATTCGGGCATATGATTCTGCTGGCATTTCGGATTATATCTTGCCTCTATTCCTATGGTTTTAAAGAACACCTGCCACAAATCCCGATATTCATCATTGGTCTGTAAATCTTTTGTCAGATGGTCCATATCCCTGCCCTCTACAAAAATTGTATCCATATTGTGTTTATGCACTGCTGATTTTTTTCTTTTGGCATCATAGATAATCCAGTCTTCCTCTGGAAAACGCTCATCAAAATGCTGCGCCACAAAAGGTAAAACATCGCATTTCGGCTCTATTTTTCCATATAACACATTCCCTTTTAACTCATCAAACCGTAAGAACTCTTTAAATAAATGCGCTTCATTAGACACCTTTCTGCTCAATTCCATCAAACGCATTACTGCCGGATTTCCTAACATCTTTGTCACTCGCGCCCCTGCCGGATATGCCAGTTTTAAAAAATTAAATACCGCATCTGCCCTATCCTCATCATAATGCATACATGCCTCATAAACCATACGGTATGCCTTTTCTGATACTTTGATGCGGACGGATTCTGCCACGCGTACTGCCTTGTCCAAATCCGTCTCCACCGGTACAAACTCTGAAAAAAATGTAGGAGTATAATTCCTGCCCGGATGAATATGCACAATCCATCCCTTATTCATAAACACCCAGCCATTATAAACCGCAGTCATAATGCCATCAAATGTTTCCTCGCACACTAATGTTATCTCTTTATTCATCCCGCTCCTACCTTTCCTGACGCTTTTGTTTCCAAATCCAAAAGTGTCATCTGCCTGTATGTGGTATCCTCTTCAATCTCAAACATCTGCTTTCTGTCTTTATCCGCCAAAGCCCTTGCAATAAAGTCTTTGTCCATTTTAAGAGGGAACATGCATCTTCCATTACAGGTAATAAAATATGCCGCCCTCTTTAACACCACTCCCATTTTTTTTAAACTGTTAAAATCAAGAATCCCATACCTCCGGGCAGATATAATACGTCTCGCTGACTTTACTCCAAGTCCCGGTATCCTGAGCAATGTGTAATAGTCTGCCTTCATAATCTCTACGGGAAATCTTTCTAAATGATTAACTGCCCAATCGCATTTTGGGTCCAGTACAACATTGAAATTCGGATGTTGTTCATTAAGTAATTCTTTTACTTCAAAATTGTAATATCTAAGCAGCCAGTCTGCCTGATACAGCCTATGCTCCCGAAGCAATGGATTCGGTCCTACCGGTGCAGGTGCATCTATATTATGGTTGACATTCACAAACGCCGAATAAAATACCCGTTTCATCTTATATTCCCTGTACATATGCTCTGTAACCATCATTAACTGATAATCTGTCTCCGGCGTCGCACCGATAATCATTTGGGTACTTTGTCCCGCCGGAACAAACTTTGATTTCTGATGTCTGCCATTCCTTGTGACCAGACTGTATCCGTCCCCTGATGCTGCAATGAGATTTCCTGTACCATACTGTATCTGCCTCATTGACGCCAGCATGTGTTTATGACTCTTATTAGGCGCAAGTTCCTGCAAACCTTTTCTGGTAGGAAGCTCCAGATTGGTACTCATTCTGTCTGCCAGAAATCCTATTTTTTCTATAATTTCAGGAGATGTACCCGGTATAGCCTTTACATGGATATATCCGAAAAAGTTATGTTCATTCCGCAGCTTCCATATGGTTTCATAGATAAGGCTCATTGTATAGTCAGGACTCATTAAAATACCTGAACTAAGAAAAAGCCCTTCAATATAATTCCGTCTGTAAAACTCCATGGTCAGCCTGCAGACCTCATCCGGAGTGAAGCTGGCTCTTGGCACATCATTGGAACGTCTGTTGATGCAGTATTTACAATCATAGATACACTCATTGGTATAAAGGATTTTTAACAAAGATATACATCTTCCATCTGAAGAAAAAGAATGACAGATACCACAGGCATGTGTATTTCCCATACCCTTTCCATGATTGCTCCGGTCAACACCGCTGCTCGTACACGCCACGTCATACTTTGCAGCGTCCGTTAATATTTTTAACTTTTTTGAAATATCCATATTCTGCTGAATCTTCATGGTATGTACCTCCATAAAAGCGCTGTGTATCGAACATCTGTTCTATTTTATGGTATCACGCTTTTTCAATAATTACAATACTTTTTGAGTATTTTCCATGAGACGTGTTATAATAGTGAAAAGGAGGATTGAGACGAATGCCGGCACTATATGCACATAACAAATTCGGTAAATTGGTCATTCCAAAATTACCGGATGAAATAAAAAATATCATAAAAAAATATCCCGATTCCTTCCGTATTGGATTACAGGGACCTGACTTTTTATTCTTTGATATTACAAAAAGGAAAATAACCGGACTGGGCGTCCATATGCACCACTGTGACACCTATTCTTTTATGGAGCATGCCCGCACTGTGATTCAGCAATATGGATTAGACAGTTCTCAATTCAGTTATATTACCGGTTTTATATGCCACTTTACGTTGGACAACATCTGCCACCCATATGTGAACAGATTTATGAAAGAAACTAATTGTGGGCATGTCGAAATCGAGGGCGATTTAGACCACTTAATTTTATCAGGTGACGGACATTCTCCGGAACGTTATCCGCTCAACCTATTGGTTCCTGCCAGCAGAGACACAGCCGTCGGCATGGCGCCTTTTTACCCACAGCTGACCATTGATGAAATCTATCATTCCCTTTGTATGATGCAATACATTAAAAGGCTTTTTGTTGCACCCGGTAAAATAAAACGTGCTTTGTTTACGCTTCTTATGAAGGCAACCTTTCACTATAAGCGGTTAAAAGGTCATGTGATGACGCCTTATCCCAATCCAAAATGCAGAGCGCAGAGCATTTTTTTATATGACAGGCTCGTTCATTCTGTGGAGGAAGCAGTAATGCTGGTTCATAACTTTACGAATTCTGCTTTAAAAGGAACAATTTTATCCGGAAAATTTCATAGGGATTTTAATGGAAACTATATGTATGAATAGTGCAAAAAAAGAAGCAGCGATATGGCATTCCCATATTTCTGCTTCTTTTTATATGTTACTTAACCTTTACTTTTTTTACTTTGCTCCACTTCTTTGAATAGACTTTTTTATTACTATTCAATTTATATGCCTTCACTCTGAAATAATAGGTCTTTTTTGATTTCAGTTTCTTAATGGTCTTTGTCCTTGCTGTAGTATATACATTCTTTTTCCCTTTAAAGGATCTTTTTTTAGAGTATTGTATCTGATAACCTTTTGCACCTGATACTTTTTTAATCTTTATTTTTACTTTCTTCTTGTACTTTTTTAATGATTGTATGGATGCACGTCCCGGAGCTGTTACCTCACTCGCAGGTATAACCGGCGGAGTAGTTAATTGAATACATTTTGCATTATATTGTCTGGTTCTTACTTTATCAAACCAAAAATTCAGGTCTACATCTCCATTGATACCATTTACCTTTCCGGTACTGGTACACTGCCACATCTGATAAACTCCCTGATATGTAGTACCGATATTGTTATACTGGGCTACCCACTTAAACCATGTCTGATTGCTTGCAATCGATGCGTCAATATAATTTGTCCACCAATCCAGATTTGCGTAAATACCTACCTCATACCCCTGATTATGTATTAATTGGATAAAGGTATTAATTATTTTTGCCAACGCAGCCTTTGATAATTTTTTCTGTGTTGCATCTTCCACATCCAGATAAATCGGAAAGTTCAACATATGTCCCTGTATCAGACGCATAACATGATTAAACTCACTTTTTGCCTGTGAAACGGTTGTTGCATATGAATATATGTAAACGCCATAAGGAATATTATTTTCCTCACACCCTTTAACATTCTTCTCCCAGTATGCATCATCCTGATAAGTGTAGTTATCTCCATATCCACAACGGATAATTGCATAATCTACGTCCGTTGCCGCAACCTTTTCCCAGTTGATATTACCATTCCACTTGCTTACATCAATTCCTTTCATGGTAGCGCCTTCAATAATCTCACCGTTACCATTTACAAATTTTCCATCTGCTGTTTTGGACCATGGTTTAGCTGCCGCTGCACTGACACTATTTTCAAATAAAGTAAAAGCAATCACCATACAAACTGCCACAATTATTATCTTTGTAATTTTCTTCATAAAATTCCCCTTTGTACTTTATAACCTATATCATATTACCCAAATATGATACAACAATGTTTCTTTCATTTCAAGATTCAATCCATTATGGTCAATATCTGATTGAATATCCGGTCTGCCACCTCTTCTTTCGTCATCGTTGGAAGCTCTGTAACACTGTCTTTTGTAATGATTGTAACCACATTTGTGTCCGTGCCAAATCCTGCTCCCTTTACTTTCAAATTGTTGGCACAAATCATATCCAGATTCTTTTTTTCTAACTTTGCTTTAGAATTTTCCAGCATATTTTCTGTCTCCATGGAAAAACCACATAGAAACTGATCTTTTTTTCTTACAGACATTGTGGCAAGTATATCGTCCGTACGTTCTAATTCAATCACAGATTCTTTATCCTGCTTCTTAATTTTCTCCTCCGCTGCGTTCTTCGGACGGTAATCTGCTACAGCGGCACTCATAATAACAATATTCTGACTGTCAAACTGACCATTCACTGCCTCAAACATATCCTTCGCGCTTTCTACTTCCACAACTTTTACAAAATCAGGCTTTGGAATGTTCGTATGACCCGTCACCAATGTTACCTCTGCGCCCCGCAGCATAGCTGTCTTTGCCAAAGCATATCCCATTTTCCCTGTGGAATGGTTACTGATAAACCGGACCGGGTCAATCTTTTCCATGGTGGGACCTGCTGTTATCAGAACTTTTCTGCCCCTCATATCCTTTTCCATGGCAATCTCTTTCATAATATAGCTTTCAAGAACTTCCGGCTCCGGCATTTTTCCTGCTCCGGTATCACCACAGGCAAGATACCCGCTAGCCGGTTCTATTATCTCATAACCGTAATTCTTCAGTTTTTGAATATTGTCCTGCACAATAGGATTCTCAAACATATTTGTATTCATAGCCGGTGAGATAATCTTATGGCATTTACATGCCATCAGCGTGGTAGTCAGCATATCATCTGCAATACCGCCCGCAATCTTACCTATCACATTAGCGCTGGCAGGCGCAACCATAAACACATCTGCCTGCTTTGCAAGAGAAACATGTTCCACATTAAATTCAAAATTTCTGTCAAACGTGTCTACCAGACATTTATTTCCTGTTAATGTCTCAAATGTAATCGGATGGATAAAATTCGTAGCATTCTTTGTCATAATCACATGCACATTTGCGCCTTTTTTCACCAGACTGCTGACCAGATTTGCTATTTTGTATGCTGCAATGCTGCCGCATACTCCCAACACGATTGTTTTGTTTTCTAATATCTTTCTCATATCTTTTCACTCTTTATTCCTATTTTTTATCCACATCAAAAAGCTGTCCGTGTTTCTCATAATTTGTTATTCTTGTAATCTTATTTTCATCATCTACAAAAACAACCTTTGGCTTGTTCTCATGAATTTCTTCCGGCGTCATCTGCGCATAACTCATAATAATAATTTTATCTCCAAGATTTACCATGTGCGCCGCAGCTCCGTTTAAGCATATCATGCCTGAACCTTTTTCGCCTGCTATCACATAAGTTTCAAACCGGTTTCCATTATTTACATCTGCTATTTGTACCTTTTCGTATTCATAAATTCCGGCTGCATTCATCAATTCTTCATCAATGGTAATGCTTCCCACATAATTTAATTCTGATTGAACTACCGTTGCTCTATGAATTTTACTTTTTAACATATTTACCTGCATTTTATACCTCTTTATTTTGAATCTTGAAATCCATGCTTCAGCTCAATTATGCTGCGCATGGCTTATGCCAGAATCATGTTGTCGATTAATCTTGTTTTTCCAATATATACTGCCATTGCAATAAGCATTGGTGCTTTTATTTCTTTTTGCTGCTGCATTGTCAGACCGTTTACTGCTTTAACATAATCAATTTTTGCCAAAGGTTCTGTTTCAATATTTGCCTTCATCTTTGCTACAAGCATGTCTGCATCTTTTTCACCTTCTGCGATTAACTTCTTTCCCAATTCAATGGTCTTACTGAGAATTAAAGCTGCCTTTCTTTCTTCCGGTGAAAGGTATGTATTTCTGGAACTCTTTGCCAGTCCATCTTTTTCCCGGACAATCGGACAACCTACAACGTTTATGTCCATATTCAAATCCTGTACCATATGCTTGATAATTGCAAGCTGCTGGGCATCCTTTTCGCCAAAATAAGCATTGTCCGGCTGAACAATATGAAACAGTTTGTTTACAACAGTACACACACCTCTAAAATGTGCCGGACGACTCAGTCCGCATAATTCTTCCGTCAATACAGACATATCTACATAAGAACAAAAATCTTCATGATACATTTCTTCCGGTTCCGGATGAAAAATCAAATCTGCACCCAGACTTTCACAAAACCTGCTGTCTTTTTCCAAATCTCTGGGATAGCTGTCCAAATCCTCGCCGGGTCCAAACTGCATAGGATTTACGAAGATACTGACAACCACCTTATCATTATTTTCTCTTGCCTTGGTAATCAGGCTTCCATGTCCCTCATGAAGATACCCCATCGTAGGAACGAAGCCAACAGTCTCTCCATTTTTCTTCCATTCCTTTACCAATGCTCTGACTTCCTGAATCTTACCTGTAACCTTCATATTTTTCCTCCTGATTTTTCATTCTGTTTTCAGTTCTAATATAATTTTTCAATAATATCATCATCTATTTTGTATGTGTGCTCCTCTGCCGGAAAACTTCCATTCTGTACGGATTCAATATAATCCTTAAATGCATTTTTCATAATTTCTCCAACACTGGAAAACTGGCGTACAAACTTTGGCACATAATCCGTAAACATGCCAAGCATATCCTGATATACCAACACCTGACCGTCACATTCTGCGCCTGCTCCAATACCAATGGTTGGAATATCAAGCATCTCCGTAATCTTTGCAGCAAGTTTCGCCGGTACACCTTCCAAAACCACCATTGTAGCCCCTGCTGCCTGCACTGCCTGCGCATCCGCAATTAATTTTTTTGCTGCCGCCTCTGTTTTTCCCTGAACCTTGAATCCTCCAAAAGCATTAATAGACTGTGGAGTCAGACCAATATGTGCGCATACCGGAATAGATGCCTTTACAATCGCCTCAATTTGCGGTGCCACTTCTACGCCGCCCTCCAATTTTACCATATTTGCATGTCCTTCTTTCATCAGACGACCTGCATTGACTACTGCATCATACACAGATGTCTGGTAGGACATAAACGGCATATCACAAACTAAAAATATATCATGAATTCCCCGTGATACTGCCGCACAATGATGTATCATATCTTCCATCGTTACCTGTATCGTATCTTCATATCCAAGAATTGTATTTCCCAACGAATCTCCTACTAAAATTGTGTTTACTCCCGCCTCTTCCATCAGTTTTGCTGTGGAATAGTCATAACAGGTAAGCATGGTGATTTTCTTTCCTTCTTTTTTTTGCTGTAATAATGTATTCACCGTATTTTTCATTTCAGAATCTCCTCCATTTTACTATAATCTCTATCCTTGTTTTTCATCTTTGCAATATTGAGTATCTCTCTTGATACTGCCTTATAGACCTCACTATGATTTCCTTCCAAGACTGCAAGATGTTTTTTCACTGTATCTGTGTCATTTCGCTCAATCGGTCCTGTCAATGCCCTCTCACATCCATCTTTTAAGACGTGTGCAACATTTCCTTTTATAATCGGGAAAAGTGCATTGTGTGCCGACATTTTGTCAAAACCACATTCCATCAACAGCTGTTCACTTAATCCAATCAATCCCACCACCAGATTGCTGGCAATCGCTGCTGCGCCATGATATTTTACTTTGTCCTCTTTAGAAATAACACACACGGTATTTCCAAAGCTCTCAAACAAAGCCTTCATATCTTCTATTTTTTCTTTTGATCCTTCTATTGTGAAATAACTCCCTGAAAGCTCTTTATAAGAATAATATTTATCACTTACTGCAAAGAGCGGGTGGATAGAAAATCCGAAACCTCCACGTTTCGAAATATCCGAAAAGACTTCTGATGATAATGCGCCACTGGTATGGCAGATAATTTTTCCACGAATCTCTGTCTCCTTCAGTTGATTCCAAACTGTTCTAATCTCTCCGTCCGGAACCGTTAAGAACAAGACATCACTATCCTTTACTAATAGTCCTAACTGCATATAATAATTAGAATCTGTAAAGTCTGCTGCCTCTATGGCATCCTCTTTCCATTCGCTGTAATAGCCCACTACTGTCTGGCTGTTACCTGCTAAATATTTTCCCAAGGAAAATCCAACCTTTCCCGCACCTATAAATCCAAATTTCATGGGCATCCCTCCTTTTATGGAATCAGTATTATTCTTAACCTGTTTTCCAATAGTGTATAGGTTATAGTTCCTGTGAAACCTAAATCTTCCGGGACAATGAGTCTCATTCTTTAAGATATGAGCTGCGCTCCAATCTTTATAGGGAAAAAATATCTTATTGTCATCGGTATAGCTTCCTTCGAATACTATCCGCGAATAATGTACCACAATTAATGGATGAATGCAATTCTTTTTCTAAAAATACATTACCCGGCGACTATATTTATCTTTGCAGTTAAATACAGGAAAAAGGAAGTGAAAAAAATTTATTGTCAAGCTACCAGATATATATGTAAAATTATTGGGAAATCCATGATGGGGAGAATGTATTACATATATTCTTTGAAAAACTAGACAAGTCTATATGTAAAATCTCGGGAAATCCATGGTGAGCGAGAATGAATTACATATATTCTTTGCAAAACAAAACAAATCTATATGTAAAATCTCGGGAAATCCATGGTGAGCGAGAATGAATTACATATATTCTTTACAAAACTAAACAAGTCTATATGTAAAATCTCGGGAAACCCATGGTGGATGTGAATCAATTACATATTTTTTTTGGAAAACTAGCTAAACATATATGTAAATTCTTGAAAAATCCATGATGAGTGAGAATGTATTACATATATTCTTTGCAAAACAAACTAAATACATATGTAAAATCTTGACAAATTCATAGCAGGTTAAAATATATTACATATCTATATAAAATGATAAAATACTAATATATGTAAATTATAAACATGACAAGAAAACAGAGTTTACAAAAGACTATTTAGAAAATAAAAAGTGTATTTCAGAACTTGCACTGAAATCAACAATTATCCTATAAATATAAAAAGACAGAACCTGTATCCGCTAATGCGGATGCAGGTTCTGTTAATCAAGGGCTTTTTTCAAACCCTTTTTCTTATATTCGCTGGTTTTTCTTAAAACTATGCGTTTATTTTCTATTTCGCAGCTTTTGTTGTTTCTGCCTTGGTTTCTTTCTCTGTCGTCTTTTCAGTAGCTTTTTCTGTAGCAGCTTCTGTTGTAGGCGCCTGTGTTGTAGGTGCTGAACCTTTCTTTATCTTAACATTTTCACAAATTACGTCTCTTACTTTCATTAACAGCAGATTTAATTGGATTGTGTCTTTTACAGTATCTTCACCATAATTCTTTTCTAAATCTTTGATACCTGTCCCATAATTTTTCTTGGCAAATTTGTCTGCTTCTTCTTTGTAAAGCTTATCTGCATCAAATCCTTCTTTGTCTGCTATTGCAAAAATAATCATTCTGCTCTTCACAACTTCTTTTGACTTCTTATGCCATTCATCCGCTGACATACCTGTTACTTCTAAATATGACTTAATATCTGTAATGCCATAAGATGAATACTGTGCAACAATAGATGATTCAGCCTCTGACTCATATTCTTTGAGCGCCTTATCATTATATTCTGATACCTTGCAGTCCTCTAAATAATTGGTCCATAAACCATTCATAATCTTGTTATATTTTAATTCTTTTTTCTGATACTCTTTATATTCTTTTACAGTCTTTAAACCATCATCTTTATAGTTTTTCTTTACAAAATCATCATCTAATTCAGGAGTCTGTGTTTTCTGTAAAGACTTAACCTTATAAGTAAACCAAACGTCTCTATTGGACAAATCAATATCTTTTTTATTAATCTTTACTGTCTGGGAATAATCTTTCGGGAATTTTAATTTTTTTGTAAATGTATCCCCAACTTTATGTCCTTTCAATGCATCTACAAAACCATCAATATATGTCTGTCCGCCTACTGTACCGGCTGATATATCTGCTGTCTGATCTTCTGCAGAACCATCGTCAAACTTAACTTTCTTTCCATTTACTTCAATTTTTCCCGTAAAGTCAAATACAACTACGGAATCTTTTTCTATTTTACCTTTTTTTAATGTTTTTGTAGTAGAATGATTGGATAAATCAGAATCAATCGTAGTCTGTAATTCCTCATCTGTTACCTTAATATCATCTTCATATGCAGGCAATCCTTTATAATCTGCCAGCTTTACTGTCCCTAAATCTGTCTCTACGGAACCTGAACTGGAACTGTTACAGGCTGCCAAGCTCAATGCCATTGTTGCGGATAATGTAACCGCTAAAATTTTTTTAAACATGTTGTATATTCTCCTCTCCTTGTTATGCTTAAAACTAAAATCAGCCGCATACTCTAAACACGCATACAACTGATTTTAACATATAAAACTAATTATTTAAAGTATAAATTTAAAATAACATATTATTTCACAAAATAATCACAAAACACTATGCCAGTTTGGTTCCGGTTAATTTTTCATAAGCCTCTAAATATTTTGCAATCGTTTTTTCTTCCACATCTTTTGGAAGCTTCCAATCATGGTCGTTGGATTTTAACCAGTCACGTGCGAACTGCTTGTCAAAAGACGGTTGAGCATGTCCCGGTTCATATCCATCTGCAGGCCAAAATCTTGAACTGTCCGGAGTAAGCATCTCATCTCCGATTACAATATTTCCGTTTTCATCCAGACCAAACTCAAACTTTGTATCTGCAATAATAATTCCACGCTCTAAAGCATAATCTGCGCATTTTTTATAAAGAGAAATTGTATACTCTTTTAATTTTGCAGCATACTCTTCACCTTTTCCCGGAAACTCTTTTTCAAGTACTGCAATACTCTGTTCGTATGAGATATTCTCATCATGGTCTCCCAGTTCTGCCTTTGTAGAAGGAGTATAAATCGGTTCCGGTAATTTGTCTGATTCCTGAAGACCTTCCGGCAGTTTAATTCCACATACTGTTCCGTTTTTCTGATAACTTTCCCATCCACTGCCTGTAATATATCCACGGACAATGCACTCTATCGGAAGCATCTTTAACTTTCTGCACATCATACTGTTTCCATCAAACTGAGGCTGTCTGAAAAATTCAGGCATATCATTGACATCAACGGATAACATATGATTTGGTACAATATTTTCTGTCATATCAAACCAGAATTTGGACATCTGTGTAAGCACTGTACCTTTCTTCTGTATAATATTTTTTAAAATAACATCAAAACAGCTGATTCTGTCTGTTGCCACCATAATCAGACTGTCGCCATTATCATAAATCTCTCTTACTTTTCCTTCTTTAATCGGTTTCATATATTCCTCACTTTCCGTTCGCATTTTTGCCAAACTATGTTACACATTTATATCTGCATGCATCCCAAGTAACTCTTTGTTTGCTTCAAGGATTGGATTAATTTCCTCCTTTAAGAATTCATCCACCTGTTCCGGTGAGCGTCCCACATACTTACTTGGGTCCATTGTGTTTTCAAGGTCTTTCAATGACATATTAAATGCTGAATCATTTGCAATCAGTTCTAACAGATTATTATCAAGACCTTTTTGTTTCACATTAGCTCCTGCTTCCATAGAAAGCTCACGAATCTTTTCGTGCATTTCCTGTCTGTTGCCGCCTGCTTTCACGGCATCCATCATAATATTCTCTGTAGCCATAAACGGAAGCTCGCTCATCAGCCTCTTGGTAATTACCTTATCGTAAACTACCAGTCCATCTACAACATTCATGTATAAATCTAAAATACCGTCAATCGCCAAAAATGATTCCGGCACACTGAGTCTCTTGTTTGCCGAGTCGTCTAATGTTCTCTCGAACCACTGCGTTGCAGAAGTGATTGCCGGATTTAACGCCGTCACCATAACATAATTGGCAAGGGAAGCAATTCTCTCACTTCTCATAGGATTTCTCTTATATGCCATGGCAGATGAACCTATCTGATTTTTTTCAAAAGGTTCCTCGATTTCTTTTAAATGCTGTAACAATCTAATATCATTTGAAAACTTATGAGCACTGGCGGCAATACCTGCTAATACGTTAAGTACACGCGTATCCATCTTTCTGGAATAAGTCTGTCCCGACACAGGGAAGCATTTCTCAAATCCCATTTTTGCAGCAATCTTATTTTCTAATTCCTTAATCTTTTCATGGTCTCCCTCAAAAAGTTCCATGAAACTGGCTTGTGTACCCGTTGTACCCTTGCTGCCTAACAACATCATGCTATCTAAAATATAATCCAAATCATCAAGATCAAGTTTCAGTTCCATCAGCCAGAGCGTAGCTCTCTTTCCCACTGTAGTAGGCTGGGCAGGCTGAAAATGTGTAAATGCAAGCGTTGGCTGCGCCTTATACTTATCAGCAAATTTTGCCAGCTCGTTCATAACATTGATTAACTTTTTGCGAACCAGCTTTAACCCTTCTGTCATGATAATAATGTCAGTATTGTCACCAACATAGCATGATGTAGCACCAAGGTGAATAATCCCTGCTGCCTTTGGGCATTGAAGACCGTAAGCGTAAACATGCGACATAACATCATGCCGGACTATTTTTTCTCTTTCCTTTGCATCCTCATAATTAATGTCCTCGGCATGCGCTTTTAACTCATCAATCTGCTCCCGGGTAATGTTCAACCCCAGTTCCATCTCTGATTCTGCAAGGGCAATCCAAAGTTTTCTCCATGTTTTAAACTTCATGTCCGGAGAAAAAATATACTGCATTTCCTTACTTGCATATCTTTCTGACAATGGACTGTTGTATCTGTCGTTACTCATAAAAACCTCCTAAACCGTTTGACTTTGATATGTAAAAAATAGCAAAACTATTTTTGATACTCTCCTCTGATATTTTCTTTTGGCGGCTCCATAGGGTATTTTCCTGTAAAACATCCCTTGCATATGGCATTTCCCCCTGATATTTCTATCAATCTGTCTATGTCCAGATATGCCAGACTATCACAGCCGATAACCTGTCGGATTTCCTCTATGCTCCGGTTATATGCTATCAGTAATTCTTTACTCGGCACATCTGTTCCGAAATAACATTCACTGATAAACGGTGGGGAACTGATTCTGACATGAACTTCTTTTGCTCCGGCGTCTCTTAACATCTGTACAATTCTGTCACTGGTAGTTCCCCGGACAATAGAGTCGTCTATCATAATCACTCTCTTGCCTTCCACTGCTTCTTTCAACACATTTAATTTTACTCTCACACTGGATTCACGGCTTTTTTGCTGTGGCTTGATAAAAGTCCGCCCTACATAGCTGTTTTTTACAAATGCCGTACCATAAGGAATTCCGGACTGCATCGCATATCCCATAGCCGCAGCATTTCCTGACTCCGGTACTCCTACTACAATATCCGCCTCAACCGCACTGTCCATGGCAAGAAATTTTCCCGCCATAATTCTTGAATGATAAACGCTGACACCGTCATAACGGCTATCCGGTCTTGCAAAATAAATATATTCAAATACGCATCTTGCCTGTTCTTCCGGTTTGATACACAATGATTTATCTGACCGGATGCCATTCTCGTCAATCGTTACAATCTCACCGGGTTCAACATCCCTCACAAACTCTGCATCTATCGTATCAAGAGCGCATGACTCTGATGCTAATATGTAAGCATTATCCCTTTTTCCGATACACAAAGGTTTAAATCCATACGGGTCTCTGGCGCCAATTAACTTTCGGGGACTGGACACCACCAATGCATATGCCCCTTTAATCTTTTTCATTGCCCTTGCAACTGCCTGTTCAGCATTTTTTGACTGAATCCTCTCTCTGGCAATATGATAAGCAATCACTTCCGAATCAATGGTAGTCTGGAAAATGGCTCCCGTATATGCCAGCTCTTTTCGCAGTTCATTTGCATTAATCAGGTTTCCATTATGTGCCATCATCAACGTGCCCTTCACATAATTGAGGACCAATGGCTGCGCATTGCTTGGAATACTGTCTCCTGCTGTAGAATATCTGCAATGACCCACACCGATATTTCCCTTTAACTTTGACAGATTCTCCTGATGGAACACCTCATTTACCAGTCCCATTCCCTTTAACAAATCTACCTTCCTTGGTCCATTGGTGTCTGACACTGCAATACCACAGCTTTCCTGACCTCTATGCTGTAAAGCAAAAAGTCCATAATAGATAGTAGAAGCCACATCCTCTCCATCTAAATCATAAATACCAAACACCCCGCATTCCTCATGTGGCTTGTCCGGTTCAAAAGACATGCTTACATCCCTCATATTCATTTTTAATCTCCTAACCTTCTTGTGCCTGTCCAAACATGAAAATGCAGACACAAAACCTATTCTTCATATTTTCCAAAAAATGTAGTCCTATTATGGTATTTTATAAAACATACCACGGGTTCATTATAAAACGATGAAAAGAGAAAATCAACAAACTTACTGTCCTGACCTTTGATTGTTTACTTTTTTATTTTTACAATCGGAAAATTATATCATCTCTTTTAACAGTTTGTTTACCATCGCCGGATTTGCCTTGCCGCGGGTCGCTTTCATGGTCTGTCCCACCAAGGCTCCAATCGCCTTATCTTTTCCGGAACGGACATCTTCTACTGCCTTTGGATTTTCCTCAATAACTTTCTTTACGATTTCGCGTAATGCATCTTCATCATTATCCTGTTTCATTCCGTGTTCCTCAACATATGCCTCCGGGTCAATATCTGATTTGAACATTTCTTCAAATACTTCCTTTGCCGCGCCACGGTTAATAACACTTCCCTCAATTAAATGAATCAGCTTTGAAAGATTGGTTGCAGAAAATCTGATTTGGTCAGGGTCAATGCTCTCTTCCTTACACAACCGCATTGTTTCTCCCATAATCCAGTTGCTGACCTCTTTTGGCTTGTTTCCCAAAGCAACGGTCTCCTCGAATAAATCTGCCAATGGTTTATATAATGTAATAATATCTGCATCATATTCCGGAAGCCCAAACTCTTCCATATATCTTGCCATCTTTTCATCTCTAAATTCTGGCTCTTTGGATTTTACTTCCTCCAGCCATTCTTCACTGATAATAACCGGAACCAAATCAGGATCAGGAAAATATCGGTAATCCTGTGCATCTTCTTTGGAACGCATTGCATAAGAATATTCTTTTGCATCATCCCAGCGTCTGGTTTCCTGCACTACTTTTTCTCCTGATTCAATTAAGTCTATCTGTCGTTCCTGCTCATTTTTAATAGCTCTCGCAATCGCCTTAAATGAGTTAAGATTTTTCATCTCCGTTCTGGTGCCATATGCATCAGCTCCAACTTCTCTTACGGAAAGATTGACATCAGCTCTCATGGAACCCTCATTTAACTTACAGTCAGAAGCACCCAGATACTGAATAATCATACGCAGTTTTTCCAGATATGCCACTACTTCATCAGCACTGCGCATATCCGGTTCTGATACAATCTCAATCAGCGGTACACCGGAACGGTTCAAATCTACCAAAGAACAGTCATTGAAATCATCATGTATTAACTTTCCCGCATCCTCTTCCATATGAATTTCGTGAATCCGAACTTTTTTACTTTCTCCGTTATCGCCTTTGATTTCTACATATCCGTTGGTACAAATTGGCTTGTATAACTGTGAAATCTGATAATTCTGCGGGTTGTCAGGATAAAAATAATTCTTTCTGTCAAACTTCCCGTTGCGGGTAATATCACAGTTTGTAGCAAGTCCTACTGCCATTGCATACTCTACCACCTGTTTGTTAAGTACAGGCAGTGAACCGGGCATACCGGTACATACCGGACAGGTATGTGTATTGGGTGCTCCGCCAAACTCTGTTCCACAGGAGCAGAAAATTTTTGTTTTTGTTGCCAACTCTACATGAACTTCCAGTCCAATGACTGTCTCATATGCTTTTCCCATCACTGCTCCTCCTAATCTCTTTCTTTTGACATGGCATTTTCTGCCAAACGGCATCCGTCATAGTCCCCCGACTGTTCGTATGCGTAAGCCATTCTGATAATATTATTTTCTTTAAAACAATCACCAATAATCTGCATTCCGATAGGAAGCCCTTTCGAATCCATCCCACATGGAACTGTAATTCCGGGAAGTCCTGCAAGATTAACGGAAATCGTGTAAATATCTCCCAGATACATCTGAATCGGATCTGACAGACTCTCTCCCAGTCTTGGCGCTGTGGCAGGTGACGCAGGTCCTATAATTACATCATACTTTGCAAAGGCATCATCAAATGCCTTTTTAATCAAAGCCTTGGTCCTAAGCGCTTTCAGATAATATGCATCATAATATCCGGAACTCAGAACAAAAGAACCTAACATAATACGTCTCTTGACTTCTTCTCCAAATCCTTCCGAACGTGTCTTTTTATACATGTTATGCAAATCCCCGTATTCAGAAGTACGATAACCATATTTGACTCCCTCGAATCTGGCAAGATTGGAGCTGGCTTCTGCCGCAGCAATGACATAGTATGCCGGAATCGCATAATCAATTAAATCAAGATCAAATTCCTCTACAATAGCTCCCTTTTTCTCAAGTACCTGAACAGCATGTAAAATTGTATCTTTTACTTCCTTATCAAGCCCCTCACCAAAATATCCTTTTGGAATACCGATTTTCATTCCCTTTACATCATCTGTTAAGGCTGATGTGAAATTATAAGATTCCCTTTGAACAGATGTGGAATCCTTTGCATCATGACCGGCAATTATCTCTAAAATCGTAGCGCAGTCTGTAACATCTTTCGCTATCGGTCCAATCTGGTCGAGCGATGAACCATATGCAATCAGCCCATATCGTGACACCGTACCGTAAGTCGGCTTCATACCTGTCACGCCACAAAATGAACTTGGCTGTCTGATAGAACCACCTGTATCCGAACCGAGCGCATAGGAACATTCTCCGGCTGCCACTGCTGCGCAGCTGCCGCCCGAAGAGCCGCCCGGAACATGTTCTGTATTCCATGGATTTTTTGTCTCACCATAATATGACGTCTCGGTAGTGCTTCCCATGGCAAACTCGTCCATGTTTGTCTTTCCTATAATAATGGCTCCTGCCTTTTCAAGATTTACAACTGCTTCTGATGTATATGTCGGGGTAAAATTTGACAGTATCTTTGAACTACAGGTCGTTAAAATTCCTTCTGTACACATATTGTCCTTGATTGCTACCGGCACGCCAGCCAGCGGTCCGTCTAATTTTCCCTCATCAATTTTTTTCTGAATTTCTTCTGCTTTGGCTAAAACCTTTTCTTTTTCCAGCACAGTCACATAACTGTTAATATCACTCTCAACTGCTTCAATCTGACGAAAAGCATCAAGAACAGCATCCTTTACTTTTACTTCACCATTCTTAATCTTTTTTCCCAGCTCAACAGCCGTCAAACGCATTAAGTTCATTAAATATCCTCCATTTTTTCAAAACCACCATCTGTCTCAAACAGTCGTGCTTCGGGCATCACCCGGCAATGCATGTGGTAAAATTATTCGAATGTTTTCGGCACAACAAATGCTCCCTCTCTCACTTCAGGTGCATTTTTCAATATATTTTCCCGGTCATCTCCATTCACTACAACATCTTCGCGGAACACATTGTTTACCGGAAAAACATGGCTCATAGGCTCCACATTACTAGTATCCAGCTCGTTTAATTTGTCGATGTAATCAAGCATTTTGCCCATATCTTCCTTTGCTTTTTCTTTTTCATCATCAGACAGCTCCAGCTTTGCCAGAATACCAACATACTCGATTGTTTCATCTGAAATAACGTTAGCCATATTGACCTCCTTTGATATACATAACATACTTTCACATATAAATTATAGTTTACAAAAAAACATTCTAAAAATCAATTCATTTGGGAATATTACTAATAATCTTAATGTTTTTAGTAATTTTATATTATTTCATTGAAAAGATACGATAATATTGTATAATTATATTATTCTAATGTACGGAAAAACAGCATAATGAAAGGAGGGCATGTATATGATTACAAACAGAATTGTAAAATATTATGCCAGAAAAGATCCTAATATTGCCATTAAGGTAATACCGGGACATTTTGCAACAACACATTCTCATCTGAATTATTATCTGGATATGACAACTATGAAGACACGTGCAAATGAAGCAGAACGTATTGCCATAGCCATGAAAGATTATTACAATGTTATGGGAAAGCCGATTGACACCATTGTATGTCTGGATGGATGCGAAGTCATAGGAGCATTTCTCGCTAATGAATTGAGTCGTGCCGGTGTCTTATCCATGAATGCGCACAAGACCATTTATGTAGTTACGCCGGAATTTAATTCTAACGGTCAGATGATTTTCAGAGATAACTTAAAACCGGAAGTCGCAGGAAGAAACGTATTACTTCTGCTCGCCTCTGCCACCACCGGAAAGACCATACGAAACAGCATTGAGTGTATTCAGTATTACGGTGGCATTCTCCAAGGCATTTCAGCTATATTTAGTGCGGTTGATTCTGTTGACGGGCATCGGATTGATGCGTTATTCCGGGCAGAGGATATTCCAAAATACGAAGCATATTCCCAGAATGACTGTCCAATGTGCAAAGAGGGTAAGACGGTAGAAGCATTGGTCAATGGATATGGATATAGTGAGATATAACAGATACAGACAAAAATTGGGGCTGTTAAAAAGTCCCTGATTAGCAGAAGGGGTTGCCAGGAAATAGGCAACCCCTTCTGTCTTTCTATGTTCATTAGATAATTGTTGATTTCAGTGCAAGTTCTAAAATTACACCTTTCATTTTCTGAACAGTCTTTTGTAAGCTCTGTTTTCTTGTCATATTGATAATTTACATATATTAGTATTTTATAGTTTGATGTAGATATGTAATATATTTTCACTTGCTATGGATTATACATGTATATTGGACTGATTTTGCTGAAAATATATGTAATTGATTTTCACTGATTAGGGATTTGACAAAAATTTACATATATGTTTGGCTTGTTTTGCAAATATATATGTAATTCATTTTGCCGGCTATGAGTTTGTTTATGAATTTACATATGTATTTGGTTTGTTTTGTTGAAAATATATGTAATTGATTCTCACCAGTTAGGGATTTGACAAGATTTTACATATATAACTGTCTTGTTTTGTAAACAATATATGTAATTGATTCTCACCAGTTAG
>CANQPJ010000006.1 GCA_947625755.1 uncultured Lachnospiraceae bacterium
ATTCCACCTTGTGGAATTTAATCCTACAAGATAGAATTTAATCTTACAAAGTGGAATTTACTTTTACAAGTGACTAAAGTCATATATCACCTTACTAATTCCATGCAAAAACCATGCTGCAATATAACTAAATATCAATGTCCCAACAATATATACAGGTACACTAAACCTTTCCATTAATAAGAACAAGATAAGTACATGAACAATATATACTTCATAGGAAATAGTATCAAAATGGGTTATTATCTTTATTGCTCTATCACTTTTAATATGTTTCCCCAGCCAATAGACAATTGTACATAACCATAAATCCATCACCAATAATCCATAATATATGATAATTCGATCATAAATAATCTGTCCGTCAAACTTACTATTAAAAATGATTACCATAACAGAGGCAGCAACTGTAAGAACAGTAGTAATTACTATTCTTTTATTCTCTATACATTCAGGTAGAATTTTATTCCCAATAAAATATCCAACCACATAAACACCAATGGCAATAATACACCAACTTAACGTGTGACCTGCTACCATTCCAACATCTGTAAAATATGCTAGAAAAATTTGAGCAACCATTGCAAATAATACTGTTAAAATTCCTATATTTTTGTTTAAATTTTTTTCTCTAATCCATTGCAACAAAGGGGTTATTATATAACAAATCATAATCAGAGTAAGAAACCAAAGTTGTCCTGCCCCCCCCCTAGTATCTGCAGCCAATATGCCTTGCAAGTTAAATATATATATAAATACGTTTTTCAGATTAAATACATTCCAAACAACAGCACTCACAATAAAGTCAATTACCATAAAAATCCACATTGGAATGCAAATTCTTATCACTCTGTTTTTAAACCATTCCATCCATTTATTCACATGTTTATTTCCGTATAAATATCCTGATATAAACAAAAAAATTAAAACTCCTGAATTTGTAATCTGTATTACTATTGATTTCATGGAAAAAGATACATGCATTAATATATGGTCGCATAAAATCATTGTCATTGCCATAACACGAATTAATTGGATTGAAATATTTCTCTTTTTTACAAAATTCATTTTAGTTGGTACCTCTTTTTTATTCTTCAATAGCTTTATTTTTTTCCTTTTCAACATCAAATATAACTCTCGTTGGATTATGGTTTCTTCTTTCCGATTGAGGAGGTAATTTCATATAATCACCATAGATTTGAGTTAATATCAAATCACTTTTTTGTGGTGCATAAAATTTTTTGTCTTCAAAATCAACTAAAACAGGTTCACCATACCAATCTATTGGCATTGTCTCTCTCACATAACCATACCAACTACCATAATCAATATAATAGTTTCCATTTTTGCATGACGCTGCAATTTTCTCACGTATTGACCAAATTGTTCTAATAGAAAGCGGTCGGGTTAGTCCATATAGAACTTTATGAAGCCATGAAACTTTTTTGGGACCCATAACCCTCATTAAAACAACATAGATAAATGACTGAATGAACCTGGATTTTCCATGATACCATATTCCTTTGTTTTTCTTACTCTGATCCAATGGGAATATATCAATAAAAATTCCCTTATGACAATTCAAATTTCTCAATGCATACTCATCAAACAAAGTATTATTCTTTCTTATCTTTGCATAAGAAAGATGGTGTTTTGGATCTGTAGATATATCCTGTAGCATATATTTCTTTCCTACCCCCCCTATGACATAATTTTATAAACTTACGATAATCTTTTCGGGGCATAGCAATATCAATATCATCATCCCATGGGATAAATCCTTTATGTCTAACCGCTCCTAATAAAGAACCTGCAGTCAAATAATAAGTAAGATTGTTTTTCTCACAAATGTTATGTACTACTTCAAGAATTTCCAACTCAACTTTTTGTAATTTTTTTAATGTACTTACTTCCATGATAATCTCCTTAATCACATATTTAAATTATTTTTCAAAATTATCTTTCCCAATCATTTTCCTAACAAGCCGCACTGTTCCTTTTAATTCCTTTGATTTTAGATTACAAAGTGTAAATAAAGAAACTGAAATAACAACACTAATCACTAACTTGATGGCTATTTCACTCACCCCTTGAGCTGTGACAAAGTTACACAGCAAACAGGATATAGAAGAGATTCCAATCATCTCTAATAAATAAACAACCATTTTTTTAATAAATGCAATTAATTCATCCTGATTAAACGCCGTTGTAAAAAGATTATGTATAATCCATGGAATTCCAATAATTCCCATACTGATAACTGTTGACATCAACACTCCATAAATTCCCAATATTTTCACTGTTGCTAAATTTAAGAACAGATTAATCATGGAAACAACAAATGGCCTGTATCGATCCTGATGCCATATTCCCGCTGCATCTTTAAACAATGTAAGCACTGCATTAATTTCATAAACCACAAAGTATAATGCAAAACAAACCACTGCATTCATGTCTAACATATTGGCTTTGCCCATCCATAATTGCATAAATGGCTGAAACAAATTAAGAAAACAGCAGGTACACATGCAAACTGCCCACATAGAAATATATGTAATTACACCAAAATCATTATAGTTCTTCTCTTTACTTTCAGTCATCAGGCTATTTCCGATTCCCGCGGTTAAAGAAGAATACCCAATAGCAGCCATGCCTATGATAGAAACAACTACATAATAATAATTATTATAGATGGCCAAAACAGTTAGTCCTAAAAATGCAGAGATAACAATTGCATCTGCGGAATTTATAATTGTATCTCCTACTTTCATCATAAACAGGTCTTTGACTTTGTGATTAATTTCTTTAATATCACTTTTTGGAAGTTTACCACCTGCCTCATATTCCGGATACATCTTACTGACAATCACTGTGGAAACAATATTAATAAAAAATTGTGCGCTCATGGCAAGCAAGATATACACATAATAATTTTTTAAAAAGATTAAAACAATAATCTGTCCAATATATAATGGTGTATCCACTAAAAGCGTTATTTTGCTCATAACATCCAGTCTCTGATAAGCAGACAACAATGATTTTTTATGTGCAAAAAATAAATATGATAACACCACAGCAATCAAATTGATATAATACAAACCATATAGATTGATAGCTTCTGGAAAGTCTCCTTTAATCAAATAAGGTAAAAGTGGTGTAAGGCATAAACCTATTAGCAAAATAATAACTCCCACTATCCTATAATAGAGTTTGTATAATCGCATTAATGAACAAATCTTATCCTTATCATCCTCTGCAATAGGCTTATACATGCTATATACAATCACACCTTCCACACCTAATTCTGCCAACGTTAAAATTGACAAAATCGACGTAAAAAAGCTATTTAATCCTATGTACTCCATACCTAAAAAATATAGCAATGCTGTCCGCATAAAAAATGGAACCAGTACTTGATATATTTTTAGTATGACACCAAATATAATATTTCTTTTTGCATTTTTAGTTCTTTCCAGTTTCATATATAATTAGTCTGCTTTCCTTTAATCAAGTTATTATATGGATAAAATTTAAGTTTTTAATAGTTAAACTTTACTCACAAAAATTGTTTCTTATAATCATTTTATTTTTCCACCTACAAGAAAAGGACAATATCTTTTTAAAACGTATGCCATTAACATTGTTCCTGTCAAAGTACATACGAAATATACAATCGTACTTAACAATAAATTTGATATATCTAAAATGTTATTTAAAATATAAATTACAGAATATTGAAGACAATATATCACTAATGAATTTATTCCAATAAACTGTAATATTTTATTTTCTTTCATATGCATACAAATTGTTATTATAATACCGGTGCCTCCAAGAATCGTAAAAAGCGCTATAATCGGATTGCCATAATCTCCCAGATATAAACTAATTCTCTCATTTCTAATAATCATAATATAGTTTCCGATAATAAACAAACCTACATAAATGGCAAACATACACCAATTAGTTATTTTATTTATTATATTTACTTCTTTTAGTAAATATCCTAGCAAAAGACAAAAAACTGCCATTATTACAACATCCAATGACCACGGTAATGCCTCATGTACATAACATGAATAAAGATGTCCTAATGTGTAAAATAAAAACATCCATAAAAAAATATGTTTTTTATTTTTTATCAAATATTTTGTCAGAATAAACATTATAATTTCAGATGTGAATAAACAGGTGAGAAACCATGCGCCAAACTCATACCCCCCCCTCAACTGTAGCATTATACCAAAAACAATATTGATTGGAGAAATCTTATGGGAAATATTCATTATAACAGAACAAGCAGACTCAATTATCATATTTAAAACACCAAACAAGATAAAAGAAGGCCATATCAATGTTCTGGCTTTTTTCTTAATAAAGGAAAATATTGATTCCTCTTTTGGAGAGAAAGTCATACCGGACAAAATAAAAAACATTGGCAACACAAAAGAGTTAATAATCCCCTTAATAATAGGATAGGTAGGGATATGTAAACAAATCACAAACATTGCTCCAAAAGCTTTTGTAAAATCTATCCATGTCAATCTTTTTACAGCCATATTTTTCCTCCTTGATTTTGCTGCTTATCATTAATTTTATCCCTGTAATTTTTTATTTTTCAATCTAGTAAAGCATACCATACTTTTCTTTGATTTAAAAACATGACTTACACATTTCTACTATTTTCGCATGATTGTAAATTTTTTTCAATATTAAATATAACTCTTGTTGGATTATAATTTTTCTTTCTTCTTCGGGCAAAAAAAGTTTTCCCACTACTCTAAACAACTCCAAACCACTTACTTATTCTATTACCAAAAATTTTATGAAATATCATTACAAATGCCAGACTTACAGCAAAAACTAAAAAGCTATTTATTATGTACGGAACACATGAGTAGCCGGGTATCTTCTGCAAAACAGTTTTCATCATAAGATGAGAAAGATATATCCCAAAAGAATAATTTCCTACAGTCACCAACCATTTAGGACAAAACTTATTTTTATCGTCCTTTATATAACAATACGCTATTAACAGAAACAACAAGCTGGTCAAATAATTAGATAATTGTAACTGAGAGCCAAAATTACTGTACCCTGCTCGCATTAAAATATAATTCTCTAGTATTTGTACTGGCAAAGACAGCATATAAAGTAAAATAATTCGTTGAATCTTATAATCCTTCTTTATCAAACCATTGCCCAGCATCAATCCAAAATAATAGAATATAACCCATGCCAGACAAGATACATTCAAAATTACTTGAGTATTCTTACCATATACATGACCTGTGAAAAACGCAAAATACTTGTACGAAATTAGAAAAATTGGAGAAACAAGCCATCCAATCCATCTAAATCGGGAAAATATTAATTTTTTTAAAACGGGAGTTAAAATTACAAGTTCTATGTATACAAAAATATAATAAAATGCATAATTTGCATTTGTAGTTATCAAAAGTTTCAGTAATACAAGGAACCCTTCTTTAATGTCCATATGTCTTATTATAGGAAATGCATACAAGATGGTCCAGATTATATATGGTATAATAACCCTGAAAATTCTTTTTTTATAAAAAGACCACCAGTCATTTCTATCAATTTTAGTTAAATACCCTGATAAAAAAATAAACAAGGGTACTGCGTAATTTATAATCGGTCTACAGACAACCTGACACACACCACTTGGCGTTGTATGTATTAAAATAACTGCAACAATTGCCAAGGCTCTTAAAACCTGTATTTTATCCTGTCTTGCTGAAGAACTGTACCCCCCCCTCATCATCCGTAACATTATAATTATTTCCTCCTATTTATGTATTAAACTTTTTCTAAATAACAGAAGTGGAATTTATACATATACAATATAAATCTCTTAAGTATTCAATTTTGGATTTTCTATATTCTTTTATTATTTTCTCTCGTTATAGATAATTCATTAATAATAAATATTTCTATTATAAGTACAAATATTATTTTTTATTTATTACCAGATGAAAAAATGTAATATGATTTATAAACCATTTAAAAAGCATCGCCAAAATTAACGTGGTCACTAGAGAAACGCAAAACAAAATATAGTCATTATCTATCATTCTGCTAAATATCATCAAAGGAATCCTTTGTAATATATATATCTCAAAAGTGTACTTTCCTAATAATCTTAATATTTTATTGTTCACAGATATTTTCATACTTAAAATAACAATGGTTAAAATAAAGAATATACTAAAAATCTGATAAAAGAAATCATCAGAATACCATACACCACCGTTAAAAATTCCTAGATGCACCATACACAACAGACCTAGAACCAAAATTGTCAATAATACTCCAACACAATACCTAACATTGTTTTTCTGCAAAACCGCTTCTATCTGTTTTTTATACAGTTGATACATCATTCCCGCAGGATATACCAAAATGGTATTATACCAATGGCTTCCCTTTCTGCTATAAGTTAAAACCACAATATATACACAGCACATAAAAATTAAAAATATAACTGAATGTATTTTATTATTCCTTATAAATTTAAATGCAATATATGTAAAAAAATACAAGGATAACATTGCGAAAATATACCAATTACTGTTTCCAATATCTGTCCATGCAAAAAAAGCAACTATGATTTTAAGCGGACTATAATAATTTCCAATACATATATCAACTAAAAGAAATAGTAGAATTGCAAATACAAATTGAATCCAAACCTTGAATATCCTACTCTTTGGAATTGATTCAATATATTCCGAACCTTTTTTACATATCTGATACATAATTCCGTATCCGGAAAAAAATAAAAAAGGTACTACAATCAGCTGTCCCATAAAAACATCTATGGCAATAGCTAAATTATCGTACCCCCCCCTATAGTTTCAGCGTACTGGGAATAATGCCTGTAAAAAACCAATAAAACAAAAATTCCGTTGATTGCCATCGTTTTATCTTTTGAAAGATAATCCGCAAAATAATTCTTACCCGAAAACTTTATGCCATATAAACATAAAATAATAATAAGAAAATAAAATATATTCATATCTCTCATCCTTTCTACATTTGTATTTTAAACTTATTTTTTATTTTCTCCTTACTATATTTTTTATCGTTTCTAAAACATACTGAAAAGAATCGAATCTACACAAGATAGAGCCGATAATATATATGACTGCACCGGCAACCACTTGAAACAATATAATAAAAATGTCCGAAATATTTAACAGACAAATTGGATAAATCATCAAAGCCATAACACATGACAAAACAATAGACGGTAAAATATCTAATATCTGCTCTAAATAACTATATTGTAGTAGTTTTTTATTTGGAGACGCATTCAAAATACTTGCAATGAAAGAATATACAACTGTGCTGAATGCTATAGCCATTACTCCATGTGGCATTGCGATAAATAATATAATTAATCCAAGACTTTTTTTAATTATTTCTAATCTTAAAAATAAATCACTTCTTCCCATCGCCTTTATTGCATTCAAATTTGCAGTCTGTATCGGTTCCAATGCATATCCGATGCAGAACAATCTTAAGTAAGGCACAGCCATCAACCACTTTTCCGTGAGAATCAGCCGGACAACAGGTTCGGCACAGACCGCAAGACCAATCATCAAAGGCCACATAATATAACTGCTTGTCTTAATAGAACGTCTTGTCATATTTTTTACTTTTATATTATCATCCTGTTCCAAAGCCATGGCAGGCAGTAACACACTATCAATGGAAGAATTAATATTGACAACAATTAAATACGGAAACTGTTTTCCCCGATTAAAATAAGCTAAATCAGCAGCAGAATACATTTTTCCTATCACAAGCTGCCTTATATTCTGATATACCGTATGAATCAGACTGGAGACCAAAATCTTCCAGCCAAAATTAAAGAGAGATTTCAACCTTCTTATAGAAAATACAGCTATCGGTCTCCACTTTACAGTAAACCACAGAACAATTGTATCAATTGTAGTATTAAAAAGATTTTGAGCCACCAATGCCCATACGCCAAATCCCATATAAGCCATTACAATACCAACAACTGCTGAACCTAATGTTCCACCTAATGTGGCATAAAAAAAGCGCTTAAACATCATATGTTTTGACACATAAGAATGTTGTATGTTTTTTACACCTGAAATTAAAATAGTAATGCCAAGAACTCTTATTACAGGAACCAGAGTACTATTCTTATAAAAATCCGCGATAAATGGTGCAGCAAAAAATAATAATAAATATAAAAAAGTACACCAAACGATATTAAAGTAAAAAACAGTAGAAAAATCTGTATTGTCAGCATTTTTTTTCTGAACAAGTGCAGTCCCCATTCCACTGTCTACAAAAACCTGTAAAATTGCAGTGAATACTGTGACTAACGCAATTATTCCATAATCAGATGGAGAGAGCAATCTTGCAAGAACAATGGATACAACAAACGAAATTCCCTGTGCTCCGCATCTTTCAGCAAATCTCCATGTAAATCCTGTTACAGTTTTATTTTTTATATTTTTTTCTGTATCTACCATGACGTTTTTGCCTTTCTATTTTTTTGTATAATCCATAACAATATAATCAAGTATATTTTTTCCGATATTTCCATCCGAATCTGGAACAATCTTGTTGATTAATTCTTTTCTTCTTTCTGCTAAATCATCCCTTCCCTGAATCAATAATTCTAATTGCTTATTCAATTGAGTCCAATTGTTTGCATGATATAAAGCAGAATATATTATTAACCCATCATCATTAAATCCCTGTGGCGTATCACAATAAATCGTAGGTTTATCTGCCACAAACGCATCAGCTAGTAAAGAAGAATAATCAGAAATTACAATATCAGCTCTTTTCAAAGATATAATATAATCTTTTTCATTGTCAAATTCAACATTATCCATCGATTCAACTGTTTGAAAAATACTTTTCACTTCCTGTTCTGACATTACCCCCTTTTCAATAAAATTGGAAAACATTAATGGATGTGGACGGATAATAATATTAACATTTTTATTCAACGTTGCATACTCAACTAAATGATAATAATAGTCTAAAAAATGGCTTTGCCTATTATGATCTGTCGGAGCAGTCCAACGTGGCAGCCATAATACCTGAAGCTTTTCTGATTTATTCTTATTCTCCGGTAAAGCATATAAATCAAAATTAGGATACCCTAAACAAACGAAACTTTTAGGAACAAATAATCTTTTTAATCTATATCTTCTTTTACATTCTTTCATACATAATTCACTAGGCGTAAATGATATATATGTATCAGATATAAAACCAATATTATATACTACATCAAACAAATTTTTCTCTGATATATGATACGTGTATGGAATAAAACAAATTTTTGCATAACGGCAAACAGTACTGCTCTTATAATCCTGCGGATATAACGAATTATATGGTCTGGAATAAATTACATAATCGGGTTCATATGCCTTCATATCAAACCACTTTTCATTTTGCCATGCATTGATACAAATAACATTATTCTTTAGACACAATTCATAAGCCTCGTTATTAAGACCCGTTCCTGATATATATTTACCTTTTTTATCATTAAATGTAGGAATACATAAAACAATGACTGAAAGTCCGGATTTTACTGCAGCATTATATACTGAACAAAATGAATTCCATGCAGCAGAAAATTGTAAAATAAATACAAGCTTGGGACCATTTATTAAATCTCGTGGTTTTTTTTCTATTTTTTTTATACTTTTATTTAGCAAATATAATTTTCTTAAAACTTTCCTTCTATAAATTAAAGTCAATAACTTTTTAGGAAGTATTTTTTTTAATATTTTTTTCATTACTTAATCCTCTCAATTATGAATTCATATAGAAACAGTTTTAAGACAAATAAATCTCTTCCAATTGTTTTGCTACCTGTTTAATGTCATACCCAGCATTCACCACTTGCAATTTATAACTTTTTCTTTTTTTCTTATGAATCTTTATTAATTCATCAGCTTTTTTCGCCCATATGTGCATAGGAGTTTCCAGAGATAGATACTCTACCAGCCCCGTAATCCCCGCATCTTTTGGAACTCTATCGGAAGCCAGACAAGGAAGTCCAGATGTTTGAGCTTCAATTAATACAATCCCAAGTCCTTCAAATTTTGATGGAAACAATAAAATATCCATCGCCTGATACCATTCATTTGAGTTTTGTATTTTTCCCAAAAAAATCACATTTTGTGTAATACCATATTTATTTATCATTCTTTTCATGTCTTCACATAATTTGCCTTCACCGGCAAAGACAAATTTAGCATTTGGATCCATTTTGATATATTCTCTAAAAATATCTATAGCAAATAGTGGATTTTTTGTATCAACCAAGCGACCAACCATTCCAAATACAACATCGTTTTCAGATATATGATACTGTTTTCGCAATTTTTCTCTAATAAATTGATTATAATCAAACTTATCCACATTAATTCCATTCTTCAACAACGTATATGGCTTTCCGGGGAACATAAAATCTGCCGCCATATCAGAGCATGCCAAATACTTTGTAGGAGTTCTCATGATTTCACGACGGACTTTGCATTTTCGGACTTTTGCCACTATTTTATTGAATCCATATTTTGCAAAACTATTGTGTGAGTGAAGTATTCTCAATGGAATACCTGCCTTTTTTGCCATAGCCAACGGAAAAGCGTATTCAAAATTTGCGTTTACATGAATTCCTACCACTTCAGGGTGTTCCTTAAAATAGTCTAGCCAACATTTCCGATATTTTATTAACGACTCTCTTTGTGAATATAATATTCTAAAAACTCTTCCCCCCATTGCTATTATTTCATCCTCAAATGCAATCTTTCCATGATTATGAGAAGTCAAAAAATCAAATTGAATTTTTTTTCTATCAATGTTTTTATATAAATTATATACTAAACACTCAATTCCACCATATCCACTTGAATAACCCCATATTGCTATTCTTTTTATATTATTACTTTCCATTTTACTCCTTACTCAATATCTGCTTTTTATCTGTGATATTCATTTTTCCCTTTCAACTTCATCATATAAAATATTTTTTTCATTCTCTCATATGTAATCGGTATAAAACAAAAACATATGTATTTCAATTTAAAGAGAAGAGAAACTTCTTTATTTCGAATCGTTTTCCAAAAATACTTCCTTGTCTTTTTCTTATATTCTTTTATATACTTCTTCGGTGCATTAATAATTAATAGTCTGTACAGTACATCGTGAAAACCTTTCATTTTAAAATAATCTAAAGCAGTATTGTCACTATAGCCAATATCTTCCAAATAATTGCACACTTTTTCCGTAACTTTAATTCTATCAAAAGTGTGTTCATTAAAATCTGATGATGTACATATAGAATTCTCCCTTACTCTATAAAAATACATTGGTCTTGGATCAAAATGAAGCCTATCTATTTTTGAATATAACACAGCATGTGTATATCTGTCTTCTTCATTTAATCCCAACGGAAATCTCAATTCAGTAAATAACTTTTTAGGAAACAGCTTATCCCACGTTCCACCTGCAAGACCATTTTTAAAATATAAAAAATCATGTAATGCCTGTTCTCCAGTGAATATTGTTTCAGGTAGTTGAGACTCTAGTTTATGATCCTTAAATACTTTACAAACACCAATTCTGGAAATATCTGCGTGATTTTTTATCAAATTATTATATAGAGTTTCATAAAACTTAACATCAACCCAATCATCGCTATCTATAAATCCGATATAGTCTCCGGTACAAATATCTAAACCTGCATTTCTAGCAGAAGATAATCCCCCATTTTGTTTGTGTATAACTTTTATTCTATTATCCCTTTTTGCCCAGTCATCACAAATTTGGGGACAATTATCGGGTGAGCCATCATCAACCAGAATTATTTCAAGATTTTTGTAGGTCTGGTTAATAACACTTTCTACACACTCATTAAGATACTCTTCAACCTTATATATTGGAATAATAACACTAATTAATGGTTCCATATTTATGCCTCTATTACTTTCTTTAAATACTCTTTTGATTGCTTAATCCAATCATTTAATATATCATCTATTTTTCTATAATCTATATCGTTATTCCATATAAGCAACATATCACTGTCACTTTCTACTCTTCTGTATTGCAATTCTAATTGACTAAGAAGAGACTCCAGGCGAGAATTTGTTGAGCCAGAACTTCCCTCCTTGAATCTATTGAATACAACAAATTTTTTATGAAACATAATCGAAAATATTGTTGCATGAAAAGAGTCCGCCAAGACATATTCTGCATTTGCAATCAAATTAATAAATTCTTCTGGTCCAGCTGTATTTACAGCAATATCTCCAAAACTATTATCTGACTTAATATATACAGCCGCATGGCGTATTGTCACTATCTTATATCCCGTATTCTCTTTTAATTTTTCTGCCCACTTTCTATGTGATGGATTATTACCCAAAAAATGACAATAAATATATTTTTCTTTAATAATTGCTTCCTTTCCGGCAATATTTCTCCATTCATTTGCTTTTATCAATAATGTAGGATCAACTACTACCGGGACCTCTTTTCCCGTAAGACTATTATAGATTTTTGCTCCTTCTTTTTCTCTTGCAGAAAAACAATCAAATCTATTTAATTCCTTTTTTGCTTTCCTACGAACTGTAATTGGAAGTTTTGATAATCCAAAACTAGCTGCATATGCTATTTTTTTTATATTGTCAGGAACAAAAGATAATGTATGATACCCAAATATAATATCTTTTGGACATAGTAACTGATCACTGCCTAACATTATCAAATCATATTTCTCACATTCTTTCGATATTTCATTCAAACATTTGTAGGGTTTTGATAATATCAAATTTTGGCTAATAAATTGATCAAACTTTTGATTTCTGATTGTTCGTATATTATTATACTCATCATTGTAGTTAGCGTTTTTAATATTTTTTAATTTTTTCAACACTGCTTTTGGTTTAAGCAGTTGTATTGATTTTAATCTTACATAATGCTGTATTTTAGCCTTTTTTGTAGGAATATTTTCGAATTGAATTGCTTCAATATCATAACCCATATCATGTATTGCCCTTTGCGTTGCATAACACTGTAGCAAACTTCCATAATTATGTATATAATAATTGCACACAAGACCTATCTTCATATTTATACTCTACCTTTTAAATATTTTCTGATGTATTCTTTTCATCCAAAATTTAAAATCATCCCTTATAATATTTTTTTTCTGGTTATTTTTGTATTTCCATTTAATTTGTTGATAATTTTCCAAAGTAATTTCCGAAACCTCTAAATTACTAAAATTATTAGCAGAAATCTTATATACCGGTACAAAAAGATTATCCATATTAATGCTCATCTTTCTGCTTTGTAGATGTATATATAAAAATTCTCTGTGTAATAATTTTCCTTCTTCTATATAGTACTGTTCAATATTTCCATGATTCCATATAAACACCCCTTTCTGTTCCATTTCCCTAACAAAGGTGTGACTTTTATCATCGTATTTAACTATTCCTAAATCAGTACCTCGTCTGCTAATATTAGCAGAAAAATCTTTTTCAAAAAGTGTGTGATTATTTTCTCTCCATATCCAATTTATATTATTTTCTAAAAAATCCTCATCAAATGTAAAAGCTCGTGGTTGAGAAAACGCATTTATATATGGTTGAATTCCATTTAAAGTGTCTTTAAAATACATGTTACATTCTTTAGTGTTTTTATATAGTGTACAATGCCCAAGACAAAATATTTTTTCGTATTTTTTTAACATGTCTTCGGTCACAAAATTATTAATATTTCCAAATATGACATCGCAGTCACAATGCCCCCAAAATTCATATTCCTTTAAATATTTCTCAAATATATATCCATAAGCTGGACGAAAATCACATATTTTATGTGGTTTGTCTAAACTTATTTTAAAGTCAAATTTGGATTGTATAAGTTTTTTAATACTATCAAAATCTGTATAGTGTACAATCACATTCTCCGGATACATATATTTTGTTTTATCATCTGTAAAAATCATCCAATCCCAATCTTCATTTTCTTTACAAGAATTTAGAAACAATTGAAAATAATTATTAAATTTTCCTATATATGGTATTATAAATACGCCTTTCTTCATTTTACTGTATTCTCCTATTCTGCTTTTTTATTATTCATCACTAATTGTAATAAATCATTCCAATTCTTAATAATCGTTTGCAAATTAAATTTTTCCATATTCATTAATGCTTTTTTAGAAAAATTCACTCTTTTTACATCATCATGCATTAACTTTGTCAATACTCTGCCCATTGCCTTTACATTCATTTCCACCAAATAACCATTCTCTCCATCTTCCACCAACTCTGCCGGTCCTGTCTTGCACCGGAAGCTAACAATTGGCAGCTTATAAGGCTTCGTTTCAAGCAATGTCATTGGTAAGCCTTCAAATCTAGACGTCATTACAAAAATTGCTGCATTCTCATAATATTCTCCCACATTGTTGACATTACCTTTTAATATAACTTGCTCCTGCAGATTATACTCACTGATTTTATTTTCCAGTAACGCTCTATCTTCTCCCTCTCCTAAAATAATCCACTTCCACTGAGGATTTTCAAACATAATATCTTTTGCAACTTCCACTAACATATCAAATCCTTTTTGGTATGTTAATCTGCCAACACTAAGAAGAACTCTTGAATCTTTATTATAATAATGTTCCTTATTATCCCAAATCACAGGGTTATAAATACACTGAATGGGACATTTTATTTTGAGATTATCGTTATAATAACCTTTATCCTCTTCTGTTAATGTAACAATCGCATCTGCCCATTTTGCAGCCATTCTTCTTGAGACTTTTCTATAAGAAACAAATGGATTCTGATAAAAATTAAAATGCTCCCATGATATTACTTTTACTCCTGTAAACAATTTTGCCGGCAGAGAATATAAGTCTAAAATACCATCAATATCCACTAACACATCAATGTTGCTTTTTTTTATAAATTTAATCAGCCTGTGGATAATACCGACAATATGAGTAATGCTTCTCTCTAAATAAGCATATAATTTATATGTTGTTATGTTAGAATCTATCTCATAAAAAGACTCTTCTCTACGTTCTTCTAAGCTTAAAAAAGATACATTATATTTTTCATTCTTACATAATTCATTTGCTATAATAATTGAAACTCTTTCGGTACCACCGCTTCTTGTAATATCGCCTGAAAAGAAGCATAGATTAATTTTTTCTTTTTTCATATAATACTCCATTTTAAGCATTACCAGCCATGTATTTTCAAATGTTTTTAAATAAAAAGTAAATATTTTAAAATAGAAACATATCAATCTGGCATTAGATAAATAATCACTTATGATTACACTAATACATCTTTTTTATCCACGTATACCCCAATTATCTGTATTAAAAATCAGTATATATAGAAGTGGAAAAGTTGACGCTTCATGGCGGACAAAAGAACCAAAATCTGGCTCGAACAACACAGAGCCCATAAAATATGCAATAAAAACACTCAATGCCAAAATCTGTTTAAAATCCATTCTATAAAGGCGAAAAAATGCTTTTACAAGATAGAAAATCAGGAAAATTTCAAATACAACAAATGGCAAATAGTAAATTCCTCCTTTTAGTAATTCAATCGGAATTGCCATTCGCAAGCTATTAATAATATAGTTTGCCATAAACAACGAAAGTTTACCATTGTGTTCTATCTTATCATCAATCACGGAATCTGCTCCTAATTGAGTAGTATTTTCTTTACATACCATGACAGCATCATAATCCTCCGGCATAGTTTCTCTTGCTATACCTAAAAAGGCAAATACAACCGTATACAATATAAGCACAATCATGACACCCTTTATGAAACTAATCTTTACATTTTTCTTTCTTAAAAACCATATTCCCAATACAAGAACCAAAAAGAAAAAAGCAATAATAATATAATAATTTTTATAAAAAGTACTTTCCCAATATAAAACTGCAAAGCAGCCCGCAATTTTAAACGCTTTTTTTATCTTTAAGTTAATCACTATAAACAACAAAATAAAAAATAATAGCTGTATTGCATCTTTACCCACATTATAAATATAAATATTTAATATTCCGGTATACATCAGAGCAAAAACTATCTGCTTAAGGTCCAAACCTTTATTTTTTATAAAAAGTATAATAAACAAAATATTAAATATAATCCCTAAACAAATACTCCATTGCAACCTTGTGGTAAAATGAAATATATTTATATTTCTAAAAAAATCTGCTGCTATTTTATATGAGCCTCCCCAGCTGTAAATATATTTAGGGTTATTTATCATATTCAAAATACGATTACTATCATAAAAATACTTTGCCGGCAAATAAAGATGCTCTATTAGTTTTGCAAAAAACGCCACAAGAATCATGAGCGGAATTATATACCTGACATTTTCCTGATATGTTTTTTCTACTTTATTCACAAAATGTTCTCCATTTCCATATTTTTTATTTTTTCTTTAATAATCTTAAATTTTGTGTTTTATATACTTCCTCATAATTCTGAAATATTACATCATCAAATACATTTTCCCCATTTGTACTAAGAACGATATATTCGGCTTTTCGTGAAGCAAAAAAATCCTTTAGTTCATTCTGCATATCGGAACTGGCACTGCTTTGCCAATCCTGTAATATAAAATATTTGTAACACGGTTTTATTTCAGTCACTAGATAAAAATATGCATTAACGTTATAGGCAATAGTTGCATTCCTATTCTGTTTCGGAATTTGTTCTAAAATTTCATTGGCCTCTTTCTCATATAGCGCTGCGCTACTACTTGTTTGTGTGTTATAGCAATTCTGATAGATTCTGACATACTTATATGCAACTAATACAATACACACTGACAGTATTATCATTGTTATTCTCTTTAATTTTTCCTCTTGCAAAATCTCTTTTATTTGACCAATCGCAACAAATAATATAGGAATATAAGCAATCATATAATGTGTATACATTAAACCAGATAACTGATAAACAATGCAACATATACTTGTAAAGATAATCAGATAAGAAATCCATTTATCTTTTTTGAAACATTTGACATGTAATATTCCTACAATCACTGCAACAAAAAACAAGTGGAAATAATATACTATATTTATGATATAATCATACAGACTAAAATGACAAACCGTTTTAGATGCATACATTATATTATAAATAAGTGTTCCATAAATCATATCATATAATGCGTCATGATATGTAAAATAAACAAGAAAAGGAATACAAATACATACCATCCCCATCAAAAAAAATATAATATTTATAATAATATTTCCCCATTGTTTATTTTTGATTAGGATTATAAAGCCAATAAAAATTGCACAACATAAGACCAATGCATTTGTTATTCTTGTCAATAAACATACCGCAAATGTAATACCATAAAAGAAGGAATACCATTTATTATGTTTTACCCCCCCCTCACTATTCTGGATAAATTTAACAGCAAAGTACATACTCCACATTAAAAAAGGAAGACAGTAAGACTCTGTCAATCCCCCTACTCCATATAATCTAAAAATAATAAGGCTTAAAGCAGTTAAAATCACCCGTATCTTGTGTTGATAAAACAACCCCAAAATTTTATATACACCACCTAGAGACACAGTAACAATTATTATTGTTACTATCATTGCTCCGATTTTAGGATTAGTAAAAATTTCTATCAAATAATTCACAAGTACGGTTATTGGTCCTTTATGATCAAAGAAATCCTTATACGGAATCATTCCTTTTTTTAAGAACAAACCTAGACACAAAAAAATATCTCCATCACCACCGTAATTTCCTTTGTCAAATAACAGTGATAGCCATCTGAAATGGCTCATATAATATACACTGGAAAATAGAAACAAAAATAAAATTGTTATATATTTATTTGTTTCCATCTTTTTCAATAAATTATGCATCATTATAGTTTATCCTTTCTGAAAAAATTATATCATTTACTGAATATTCCCCCTTAATTTTCTATTTTTCGACCCAATAAATCATACCATACATTGTTAATAATTTAAAGCATTATTTTCACATTTCCATCAATTTACATGAACATAACCCATCTCTTCTAAAACTGTCAAAATATTATAGCAGGTTAAAATTCTGTCGTTCGCATCCACACTAATTTTCACATCTGCTACTTCCTTATATCTGGGTTCCCTTTCTGCCATCAACTGTCTTACATGTTTCAGGCTCATATCACGATTCAGGATTGGTCTGTGCGTGTGATCTTTTACCCGGTCAAAAATTGTTTCTGGCGTTGCTGTAAGAAGAACAATCACGCCTCTTTTCTTTAGAATATCCACATTTTCATCTTTCAGGACAGCTCCGCCACCACAGGAAATAATCTGACCACTTTTCTCTGATACCTCTTTCAAAGCATTTGTTTCCAATTTTCTGAAATATTCTTCTCCCTTACTTTCAAATATCTCACTGATACTTCTCCCCTGCTTCTCTACGATATACGCATCGACATCAATTTCCTTAAATCCTGTAATTCTTGATAACGCCTTTGAGACCGTAGTCTTTCCTGTCCCCATAAATCCGATAAGTATTATATTTCCTTTTAATCCGCATCCCTGATTTACTTTCAACAATTTTCTAGCCATGCCCACATCAATCTGTCCCGGTGCCGAAGCATGCACCCCTACAGCAAATGTAACACAAGAACCCGTTTGGGCAGTACATACTCTGGTAACGGAACCCAGTTCTCCCATAGACATTGTAATAATCGGTGTTGAAATAATATTTTTTAACCAGGCTGACACCTGAATCAGCCTTTCCACATCTTCCTTATCCTGCGGCATAACGGCAATTTTACATATATCTGCGCCGGCGCCTTCCATTTTTTTCATAATTTCAATAATCTTTTCATTATCAGGCGTATGATCAAAATAATGACTTGACCCGATTACTTTTGCCCCCTGGTTATGTATTTCAGAAACTATTTTTTCTGCAATTTCTAAATGTCCGATAATTTCCACATCCACATAATGGCAAACAGACGCTGCACTTACACAGATTTCTTTATACTGTGATTCATTGATTTCACACTCTCCACCTTCCCTTTTTGTTCTTAATGTAAATATCAGTTCTATCTTCCCTAAAACTTCCTTTACTTTCTTTGTGATTTCAACGACCATATCCGGGCTGATTTCATCAAAACCATCTGCCCGAAGTTCCACCATATCCGGCTTTTTTTCAAGCACTTGTTCTGCCTGTTTTATGATTTCATTGCTGTCTCGTCCCATAATAGGAACACAAATTTTAGTACGCATGATTCCCTCCATGTTACATATTACTTAAAGTATATCCTTAGAGATATTTTTAGTCAATGCGAAAAGATTTACTTTTTGTAGAAAAATCATATACTTTAGAAAGCAGTCTATTTATAAATATACAGAGGTATCTTATGGGATGCATTAACAAAATTATAGGACATACAAAACTAACAGAACTTTTAAACAGTCCTGTTAGTTTTGTATGTCCCTTCTCATGCACAAAGAAGCATTCCAGCAATTGGAGGCTTGACTATGTTAATCTATGTTTTGAGCTGAAGTAAAGAAGATTAATGTATTCAATCTTGATAAGCTCTTTCATGGATGCGCTTATCTCCCTCTTTATGATAATTTATTGTCCTAACATTCCAATTATCCCTATTAAATATCAAAATATATAGAACCGGAAACGTTGCTGCCTCATGGCGCACAAAAGATCCAAAATCCGGTTCAAACAATACAGAATTCATAAAATATGCAACAAAGATACTTAATGCAAGAACCTGACTAAAATCCATTTTATAGAGGTTGGAAATTATTTTCACCAAATAATAAATCAAAAAAATTTCAAATACTACAAAAGGCAAATAAAATATCCCACCCTTTAATAATTCTAGAGGAAATGCCATTCGAATACTATTAATAAAATAATTTTCCATGAATAACGGAAGTTTTCCTTTATGCTCAATTTTGTCATCGATGGTAGTATCTGCCCCCCAGTTGTGTAGTTTGTTCTTTACATACCATCACTTCATTATATTCTTTAGGCACAATCACACTTGCAACACCTAGAAAGGCATACACAATGATATATAATGTCAAAAAAATAAGAATTCCATTTATTAAATTAATTTTTTTATGCTTTCTTCTTAACCAACATACTCCAAATATAACAGCTAAAAATAAAAATGCTATAATAGTATAGTAATTTCGATAAAAACTGCCTTCCCAACATAGAATTGCAAAACACCCTATTACCTTTAATATTTTACTGATATTCAAATGAATCACAATAAATATCAGAATGAAAAACAAAAGTTGTATGGAATCCTTACCAACATTATAAATATATATATTTAATATTCCAGTACACATTAGAGCAAAAATGATTTGCTTCAAATCTAGTCCTTTGTTCTTCAAAAATAGCATAATAAACAAACTGTTGAAAATTAAACCTAAAAACAGACTCCATTCTAACATGGTAGTAAAATGAAATATATTGATACTTCTAAAAAAATTTGCAGCAATCTCATAGGAATTCGGCCATCTGGCATAAAATTTGGAATCATTAATCATACGAAGAATACGATTGTTATCAAAATAATACTTTTCCGGTAAATAAAGGTGCTGAATTAGTTTTGCACAAATCGCTACAACAACAATAAGGGGAATAATATATTTGACATTTTCCCTATATATTTTTTCTATTTTTTCCACAGGTTTTTCTCCATCTGTTATATCTATAATTTATATAATAATAACTTTATTTTTTGTATTCCCATCCCCATAATCTCTTATTTTTCGACCCAATAAATCATACCATACATTTATAATAATTTAAAGCATAATTTTCACATTTCCATCAATTTACATGAACATAATCCATCTCTTCTAAAACTGTCAAAATATTACAGCAGGTTAAAATTCTATCGTTCGCATCCACACTAACTTTTACTTAAAGTATATCCTTACAGATTTTTTTAGTCAATGCGAAAAGGTTTACTTTTTTGTAGAAAAATCATATACTTTAAAAAGCAGTCTATTTATAAATATACGGAGGTATCTTATGGGATGCATTAACGAAATTACGGGACATACAAAACTAACAGGGCTTTTAGGCAGTCCTGTTGCACATAGCATATCCCCTCTCATGCATAATGAGTCATTCCGGCAGTTGGGGCTTGACTATGTTTATCTATGTTTTGATGTTCCTGAAAATAATTTAAAAACAGCTTTTGAAGGTTTAAAAAAATTAAATGCAGCCGGTTTTAACTGTACGATGCCTGACAAAACTTTAATCTGTCAGTTCTTGGATGAATTATCACCTGCCGCTTCTATGATTGGCGCTGTCAATACCGTAATCAACGACAATGGTAAATTTATCGGTCACAATACAGACGGAATCGGATATATGCAATCTGCGGTAAATGCCGGATTTGATATTATCGGAAGCACCATGACTCTGTTAGGAGCCGGCGGCGCAGCTTCTTCCATTTTGGTTCAGGCTGCCATCGATGGAGTAAAGAAAATCAATGTATTCAGTCTCAAAGATAAATTTTGGAATAAGGCAGAACGGATGGTAGAGTCAGTCAATCAAAACACGGATTGTGAGGTCAGCCTTTTTGAACTGGGAAATGATAGCGTTTTAGCTGATTCCATTGCAAATAGCCAGATACTTACCAATGCTACCTCTGCCGGCATGGCGCCGAATACAGAGCTTTGCCTGATTCATGACAAAGAGATGCTTCGGAAAGATTTGATTGTATCTGATATTATCTATAATCCTATGGAAACAAAACTGCTGAAATTAGCAAAAGAACAGGGATGCCGGACATTTAATGGTCTGTATATGCTTTTATATCAGGGAGCTGCGGCATTTAAAATCTGGACCGGCAAAGAAATGCCTGTAGAACATATTAAGAAGTTATATTTTGACAAATAACTGATTTTTAGCAATAAATCAAACAGACAGTTATATATTTGAAAAAATGAATTCTTTCACTTATTACATATATATAACTGTCTGTTTGATAAAACTCTATTTAAACATGCCTGCTTTTTTTCCAGCGCCACATTATGAATTTTTCCGGTATTCGCTTTAACACAATCTGAATTTCTTCTTTTGGATGAATCTTTTCTAACATAACAGACTTTATTCCTGCCCTGTTTGCACCCCATATATCTGTAAATATCTGATCGCCCAAAAACAAAGTAGAATGTTTGTCCGTTTTCATTAGCTCCATTGCTTTTATATAATTTTTTTTGCAGGGTTTATGAGCATTACATATGTATTTTGACTGCACTGCATCTGCAAATGGTTTTACCCTTGGTTCCTTATTATTTGATATTAAGCATGTATCAATGCCCAAATTATGTATCTTCCGGAATAATTTTATTATATGCTCATCCGCCGGAAATCCATGTGGAACTAATGTGTTATCAATATCTGAAATAATTCCGCGAATTCCCTGCTTGTAATATGCTTCAAAGTCAATTTCATCAATGGACTTTAAATATTCATCCGGGTATAATCCTTCCAGCATATCATTCTCCTAATTCCTATCACTATTATTTTAATAATTTTGTCAACTCATCCATAAAAGTGTTGACATCCTTGAATTCCCTATATACAGAAGCAAATCTCACATATGCTACCTGGTCTAATTTTTTTAGTCTTTCCATGACCAGTTCACCTATAACGGCACTGGATATTTCTTTTTGCTCCATATTAAAAATTGCATTTTCAACATCTTCTACCGCTTCCACAATCTGCTCATATGAAACCGGTCTTTTGTGACATGAGCTTAAAATACCAGCCTCGATTTTTTCCCGGTTATACTGCTCACGTATATTCCCTTTCTTAATGACAATTAAAGGAATTGTTTCCACCTTTTCATAAGTCGTAAATCTTTTTTTACATTTTACGCATTGTCTTCTACGCCTTATTGCATTATTTTCCTCTGCCGGTCTGGAATCAATTACCTTTGTATTTTCTTCTCCACAATATGGACATTTCATCAGCCTGCCTCCTACAATATATTGTAATTTCGGTTCACATAACATCATTATATAGAAACAGACAGATTTGGTCAAGACATTTTAATTTTATGTTTTACCTCTTTTTCATCTACCTTGACGAGAATAATATCCGGTCCAACCTGTACAATACATTGAAAAGGTATCACATACTCATAGTCACTGCAAACCAATCCACACCACTTACTCGGTCCCTGTACGATAACAGCCTTAATACATCCGGTACAAATATCAAATTCCAAATCATTGACACATCCTAATATTTTGCAATCACAACTGTTGATAACCTCTTTCCTTTTTAATTCCTCTATCCGCATATGAATACCATTTTTATTTATACTATTCATATCGTTCTATTATGTTTCGTTTTGTTCCACTTTAACAATTATTTAATATAATCCCGCATACTTTTGATTGCATTTTTTTCCAGTCTGCTGACCTGTGCCTGGGAGATTCCAATTTCATCTGCTATCTCCATCTGGGTCTTTCCATTAAAAAATCTCATATCAATAATTTTTCTTTCCCGTTCGTTCAGTCCGTCCAAAGCCTCTTTCAGTACAATATTTTCTACCCAGTTTTCTTCTTTATTCTTTTTATCACTAATCTGGTCCATAACATAAAGAGTATCCCCACCCTGATCATATACCGGGTCATACAAAGACACCGGGCTTTGAATCGCATCCAGCGCATAGATTACTTCATCCGCTGTAGCTCCTATATTTTCCGCAATTTCATTAATGCTGGGCTCACGGTTACTTGTTTTCATAATATTTTCTTTGCAATAAATTGCCTTATATGCAGTATCTTTAATGGAACGGCTTACCCGGATAGCTGCATTATCTCTTAAAAACCTTTTCAGTTCGCCTGAAATCATAGGTACTGCATAAGTTGAAAATTTTACATTCAATGTATCATCAAAATTATCCACTGCTTTGATTAATCCAATACACCCTATTTGAAACAAATCATCTACGTTTTCATTACTGTTAGAAAACCTTTGTAATATACTAAGAACGAGCCTTAAGTTTCCCCGAATGTATTTTTCTCTTGCTTCCTTGTTGCCTTTTTTTATTTCCTGAAATAATTCTTTCTTCTCCTCTTCTGTCAGCAAAGGTAGTTTTGATGTATTTACCCCACATATTTCCACTTTAAAAAGAGCCATATTTCTTCCTACTTTCCATACTTTCTTCATAAATATGTTGTCCGAAATATCAGCTCTTTATACTTAATTTATATATATTTATTTTATTTTTGACATCCGTCATTCATATTTGACAATTTCTCTTTTAAGCCGCCTGATTATCTTTTTTTCCAGTCTTGATATGTATGATTGCGATATTCCCAAACTGTCTGCCACTTCTTTTTGCGTCATTTCCTCTCCGTCAGCATTGTTCAGACCATATCTCATTTCAACAATTACGCGCTCTCTGTGATTTAATTTCCCAATGGCTTTATACAGTAGTTTTTTTTCCACTTCACTTTCAATATCCTTGGAAATTACGTCCTCTTCCGTCCCTAAAATATCGGATAACAACAACTCATTGCCATCCCAGTCTACATTTAACGGTTCATCAATAGAAACCTCCAGTTTGGTCTTATTATTTTTCCTTAAATACATCAAAATCTCATTTTCAATACATCTTGATGCATAAGTGGCAAGCTTTATGTTTTTTGACGGATTAAATGTGTTTATCCCCTTTATTAATCCAATAGAGCCTATGGATATTAAATCCTCCACTCCTACTCCCGTATTATCAAATTTTTTTGCAATATAGACAACAAGCCTTAAATTATGTTCTATCAACTTTGCCCTGCTGTCTTTATCATCATTTTCAATGACATTCTGAATGCATCTTGCCTCTTCCTCACTCTCAAGAGGCGGCGGCAGAACATCATTTCCTCCAATGTAATATATTTCTCCCTTATCGGAATAAAGCATTCCCTTCAATAAGGAAATTTTCCTAAAATAAAATTTTTTCAAACTAGTCATATTAATCAAATTCTTCTCCCCCTGGCTCAAATAATTTTGGATGCAAGATCATATTATACTCATTATTTTTACTTAAATTGCCCTCAAATAAACCAATAACAGCATTTTTATATTTTCTGCCTTCTACTTCTAACTGCTCCACGATACATGCCTTCATCATGCCGTGATTTTTTCCTACCGACTTATATGGTACATATATTATTTTCGTTTTTTCTGATATTAATTTATTTATGACATCTTTTTCTATAATGGAAACCGGCTTTTTGGTCTGTGGATCAATTAAGTGGTTGCCTGTGTCTTTCAATGCCTTGACACTGATTGTATTATCCTCTTCTGTTATTTTTATTATGTACATTACTGCCTGTTCCTCCAAAATCTCAAAGATTCTTCTCACACCCACAATGAGCAGGCTGCAGACAGCAAAAACAATTATCAGAACTTTCCACATATGATTTCCTATGTGGAAAGCGTTTATAATTCCATTTAACACAAATGCCACCAGATAAATAAATAACACTATTTTTATATTTTCTCTTATTTCTACTTTTCCAAATGCAATCAGCACCATAAATTCCAGAGAAATTATGTATGTTAATAAGGCTCCTATAATCATTATATGAGGCAAAAACAGCTGGGTTACGGCATACAGACTGCCAAATGCTGCTGAAAAAAATAATCTGATAACTGATTTTTTTATTTTCAATACATTACGTACAACGAACAAAATACAGAAATCCAGGATAAAATTATAGAAAAAATAAACGTCTAAATATATTTGTATCTCTCTCACCCCTTTGATACATATTATATAATTAGTCATAAAAAAAGTCTGTCGAAGGGAGAAAAAAGATTATAAAATTCGTTCGACAATAAAAAAGAGAAAGCCCTCTTGAAACTATCTTTCAGAAGAGCTTTCTCTTTTAATTTATGTATGGTTTATTACCGGAGTATTTTATCTGTTTCTTAAAAAATCCGGTATATTTAATGGTTTTTCTTCCACATTACTCTGTGGTTTTAATCCGGAATTGGTATCTCTGCCCATATCATTGCGGGAACCGGCGGATGCCGAAGAAGTTGTGTTAAATGAAAATGTCTTTTTCATATTTCCCATTCCGAATGGTGCAGCCTTTGGCGCATCAGCATCACCAATACCTGTTGCCATTACTGTAATAGAACATTCATCCGGATATGCATCATCATATCTTACACCAAAGATAATATTTGCCTCATCTCCTGCAAGTTCCTGTACATAGCTGGCAGCTTCATTTGCCTCAAACAGGCTGACATCACCGGTAATATTGATAATGACATTTTTTGCTCCATCAATCTTTGTTTCAAGAAGTGGAGATGTAACAGCCTGCTGTACAGCCTCTGACGCTTTATCATCTCCGGTAGCTTCACCAATACCGATATGTGCAATGCCTGCATCTCTCATGACGGTCTGAACATCAGCAAAGTCAAGGTTAATTAATGCAGGTACGTTAATCAAATCTGTAATACCCTGAACAGACTGCTGTAATACTTCATCAGCCTTCTTTAATGCCTCCGGCATTGTTGTTCTCTTATCTACAATTTCAAGTAATTTATCATTTGGGATAACAATCAATGTATCTACATTTGGTCTTAATCTTCCAATTCCTGCAAGGGCATTGTTCATACGTGTTTTTGACTCAAATCTGAAAGGCTTTGTGACAACGCCTACTGTAAGAGCTCCCTGCTCTCTTGCAACACGGGCAACCACCGGTGCGGCACCTGTTCCGGTTCCGCCTCCCATACCACATGTGACAAATACCATGTCAGCACCTTTTAACAACTGTGCCAATTCTTCCACATTTTCTTCTGCAGCTGCTTCACCAACCTCAGGCTTTGCACCTGCACCAAGACCTTTTGTTATCTTTTCACCAATCTGTAATGTCGTTGGCGCTTTGCTTCTCTTTAATACCTGTGCATCAGAATTCACCGATATAAATTCAACGCCCCCGATATTTTCATCTATCATTCTGTTTACGGCATTGTTTCCTGCTCCACCAACGCCTACAACTATAATTTTTGCAACCGCTTCGCTTTCGTTTGTAGTAATTTCTAACAAGAGTTCATCCTCCTTTGTTTTTACATAAAATTTGGCTTGTCCACAATAGGTGGACATAATATTAGCTATATACAATATAATATAATTATTTGAAGAAAATATCAACACTTTTATTTATTTTGTTGCGTTTTTCCTTCGATTTTTTTTACTGTATAACTGCCATCTTCACTGACATGTTTCATATTAAGCACACCGTTTTGTTGAATCACTTTACTATACATATCGCTAAATGCATGCAGTTTTTTATCAAGATTTGTGTTTTTTCCTAATTGTACCTGCAGTTTTTTAATATAAATGCTTACTTCGTTTGATTTGTTAATGTGTACTTTCCTGACATGATAGCTGAATTGTTCTATGCCGGATATAACATCTAACACGGACTGTAATGCCTTTTCATCTTTGACTTTTATTTTATGATATATTTTTAACTCATTCAGTTCCAGTCCGCTTACTTTTGGAATTCCCTTTAACTTATCTTTGCTCACCTTTAAAATCGTACCATACTCATCAAAATAATAATACAGTCCGTCTTTTACGATTGCGCCTTTTAGTTTTTTTTCATAACCGCTTATTTTTACTTCAAAAGGAGACAGCAGTTTGACCTGATACTCATCCAGTAATTCAATTTTCGTACTGCTTCCCACTTTATTTTTCAGCCACAAAATCAAAGTGTTATCAATCCCCTTTTCATCCATATAGGACTTTACTTCCTGACTGGTATACTGCCCGGGTTTTAAAGAAATTCTGACGGTTTTTAATTGAAAACCATATATTATAATCAGAACAATCGCAGTAACAGCCAAAACTGTAATCATGAATATTTTAAATCCTGTTTTAAGCCGTCTTCTTCTTTTTCTCTTTAATTTCCTGGTTTGTCTCATATATAACTCCTGGTAATTATCGGATCCTCTTTATCCTTCTTGAAACAGATAAAACCAACCCCATTTCCAGCATCAGAAACAAGAGGGAGGTTCCGCCATAACTGATAAAAGGAAGAGAGACTCCTGTATTCGGTATAAAATTAGTTACTACTGCAATATTTAAGACCACCTGTAGTGAAATATGCGCCAGCACTCCTATTACAATCATTGAGCCGAATAAATCAGGAGCATTGCTTGCGATAACACGCATTCTTCTCATCATAAATATAAACAGTGCAATGATGCAGATTGCACCAAAGATGCCTAATTCCTCACATATAATTGAAAAAATCATATCATTTGTTGCCTCCGGCACAAACCCCAGCTTCTGGGCGCTTTGCCCCAGTCCTTTTCCAAAAAGTCCGCCGGATCCTATGGCATACAGTCCCTGCATAACCTGATATCCTGCGCCGTCCATATAGGCTTCCGGGTTTCTCCACACTGCAATACGGTGCAATCTAAATCCAAGATTCGAAAACCGCCCCAGGAAAAAAAGAGACACTGTCCCGAGTGCAACTCCTCCCAGGATTACGCCGGTAAAATATTTGCATGCTCCCGCTACCATAATCATCACAGCGCTGATTCCAAGTACAATCAGGGCTGAACTTAAATTAGAAGTCAAAAGGTACAGTAAAGCGGCACCCACAATGGAAACGCTATATATCTGCCAGCATATTTTTCCATGCCTTAATGCCGTACTGCCGCATTTTGCGAGCATATGTGCCGTCATAATAATAACAGCTATTTTTACCAGCTCTGCCGGCTGAAACTGAATCACTTTTAAATTAACCCACCTTCTGGCACCGTTTGCTTCCACGCCAAGAGGCGTAATTACCAAAACAACGGTAGCCACGGATACTATGTAAATCAGCTTGTTAAATTTTCTCCAAAATCTATAGTCTATCATAATTACAGGAATCATTACCACGCATCCCAGTAATGTAGCTTTCATCTGATTTTTTAAAAAATAAGCAGAATCGTTGTATTTGTTCAATGCTGTGTAGGAGCTGGCACTATATAGAAGAACATATCCTAAAAGCATAATAAAAATCCATACAAAAAGTAAGCTATAATCAAAATAGCTGTCGGATCTGCGTTTTTTCATTTTTGATACTTTCTTTTCCTCACCGGAAACCGGATCATATTCTCTTTTCACTATGCTCACTCCAAAATTCAGATTTTAATATTTTATATTTTTCTTACTAATTCCTTGAACATATCTCCGCGCTGTTCGTAACTGTCAAACATATCCCAGCTGGCGCATGCAGGCGATAATAAAACTGCATCTCCCGGCTCTGCCTTTTCTTTACAGACTTTCACAGCCTCTTCCAGAGATTCGGTAAACACAATGTTTTCGAACCCATATTTTCTGACTGTTTCTGCAATTTGCCCTGATGTCTCTCCCAACAGAACCAAACACTTAATCTTACCGGATAATTGTTTTGCCCAGTCATCAAAAAGTACCTTTTTATCATATCCGCCGGCAATCAGTATCGTCGGTCTTGACATTGCCTGAATTGCTTTAATGGATGCATCTGTATTGGTTCCTTTGGAATCGTTGTAATAAATTACATCATGAATGGTATCTACATATTCTATTCTATGCGCTACAGCTTTAAATTTACTTATCGCTTTTTTTATAATATCTGCCGGAACCTGCATGCTCATGGCAATTCCTATGGCAGCCATAATATTTTCTATATTATGAATCCCTACCAGAGTAGTATCTTCCGTTGTAGTGATTACCTGTTTTTTGCCTCCCATGGCATAAATAATGTCTTTTCCCTCTAAATAAATACCTTCTTCCAGTGCGCGTTTGGCGCTGAACCATATGATTTTATTATGTAATTTTGGCGCATATTCCCTTAAGATTTTGTCTTCATAGTTTAAAATAACCGGTTCGTTTTCTGACTGATTTTTTGTTATACTCATCTTTACATCCGTATAACACTCCATTGTGTAATGCCGGTTGAGATGATCCGGAGTAATATTCAGTACTGCACTCACATTTGGTTGAAATGTATGGATTGTTTCCAGCTGAAAACTGCTTATCTCTGCAACCGTCACGGTATCTTCTGTTGAATCCAATGCGGTGTGCGTATAAGGAATTCCAATATTTCCAACAACCTTTACATCATTATAATATGCGGCAAGTATTTCTCCTACCAGTGCTGTTGTGGTCGTTTTTCCATTCGTTCCGGTGATGGCTGCAATCTTTCCTTTTCCTACCACATATGCCAGTTCAACCTCTCCCCAGATTGGTACGCCGGCATCCCTGACTAAATTTACAAAAGGGGCATCAATAGCTATGCCCGGACTTAATACCATCAAATCTGTATGGTTAATAACAGTATCTGGAAGCTCTCCTAATATTATTTCTACATCTTTTTTATCTTCCAGTTTTGCTGCAACCGCATCCCGGTCTAATTGTTCATTGCCATCATAAATTGTAACCTTTGCTCCGGCTTTCTTTAACAAATCTGCAGCGCTAATTCCGCTTTTTCCCGAACCTGCCACTAAAACCTTCTTATCCTTTAGTTCCATAATTACACTCCATAATCTTTTACTATACCCAATTAGAAACTCTGTCTGCACTACATTGCTGCATACGCCACAAGGCAAAGGATTGCCGTGATAATGGCAAAAGCGGCAACAACCTGTGTCTCTGCATATCCGCTTTCCTGAAAATGATGATGAAGCGGCGCCATTTTAAATACCCTTCTTCCCTCACCATATTTTTTCTTCGTATATTTAAACCAAAATACCTGAATAATATCTGATAATGCTTCAACCAGATAGATAAATGCAAAAATCACAATAAAAATCGGAATTTTCAGCATAAATGCCATACCTGCCACAAATCCTCCCAGTGCAAGGGAACCCGTATCCCCCATAAATACTCTGGCAGGATAAACATTATACAGGAAAAATCCCATCAAGGCTCCTACTAATGCTGCAGAAACAGGCTCTAATCCGGTTCCAATGCAAACAGTTGTAAAAAATACTGAAATAATAATTGTGACGCTGGTCGCCAGACCATCCAGACCATCTGTTAAATTTGCTCCGTTTACTGTACCGAGAACTACAATAAACAAAAACGGAATAAACAGCCAGACGGGCATTTCCACTGCCATGCCACCTGTAAAAGGGATAATAGTGGCTGTTCCCATTCCGGAATACTTCAACAGATAAAAACAGAAAATTCCTGTCACAATAAACTGTGCAACAATTTTTTGAACCTCTGTCAATCCCAGATTTCTTTTCTTCACTACTTTAATGTAGTCATCAGCAAAACCTATAATTCCAAACCCGACAATCATAAACAGTACCGGTATAATCTTTGTATTTTTACATACAAACATAAAAATAAGAGAAGTTATAATGATACTGGCAAGAATAATCATTCCACCCATTGTAGGTGTTCCCGCCTTACTCTGATGAGAGCGGGGACCTTCCTCCCTTATGTATTGTCCGAATTTCAGTTTTTTTAACATTGGTATCACTATCGGGCATAAAATTACACTCACTGCGAAAGAAATAATAATTGCCACGATAATCGTTGTACTTATACTCATTTTACTCTCCTTGTTCTTTTTCCTCCAACAAATACGGAAGAATATTTGTGTATAACCTGCTTATAACCGGAGCGGCAACCTGACCGCCATAATATATTCCCTTTGGTTCATCTATAATTGCCATTGCTATCACTTCAGGGTTATCCGCCGGAGCAAATCCCATAAAAGATGCTATGTATTTTCCTGAACCCCGGGGGAGTTTCTGGGATGTAGCGGTCTTTCCGCCTACTTTATACCCTTCCACCTTACCTTTACTTCCGGTTCCTTCAGATATAACTTTTTCAAGCACATATTTCATTGTATCAGATGTTCCTTTGGATACAACACCTTTTTTTTCTGTATAGCTGTATTTTTTTACTACTTCGCCATCCCCGTTTACAGATTTAATACCAAAATGCGGAGTAATAAGTTTTCCTCCATTAACCACTGCACTGGCTGCAACCAGATACTGCATCGGAGTTATCTGAAATGACTGACCAAAAGACATTGTGGCAAGTTCTACATTTCCCACATTTTTTATCTGATGAATAATAGTTCCCGCCTCGCCCGGCACATCAATGCCGGTTTTGTTCATCAGCCCCAGTTTGTTCATCTGCTGATAAAATTTTTTGACGCCTACTTTCAGTCCGACATCAATAAAAACAGGATTGCATGAATTCATTGTTCCCTGAAGAAACGTTTCACTGCCATGTCCTGTCGTCTTATGACATCTGATTCTTCTGTCATCCACCACCCGGAAACCGGGGCAGCTGAATTTTGTATTTAAATCTACAACGTTATTTTCCAACGCTGCTGTAGCTGTCACCACCTTAAACGTAGAACCCGGCTCATATGTGTCATTTGTACACTGATTTCTCCACATTTTATTTAATAAATCCTGTTTTTCCTTTGCGGAAACACTGTGATTTAACTGATAATTCAAAGTATATGGATTATTTAAATCAAACTCGGGAGCATTTACCATTGCAAATATTTCTCCATTATTAGGATTCATTACAATAATTGATACATAATTTGCCTGTTTTGCTTCCAAAGTATTATATGCAATCTGTTCGGCATATTTTTGTATATTGACATCTATGCTTGTTACCAAATCATTTCCCGATACAGGCTCCTGTCTCTGTTCCAGTGCATTTTCCATTTCTATCCCTCTGGAATCTGTAGGAGTCATAATCATACCGTCTATGCCTTTCAGATATTCTTCATACTGCACTTCCAGACCAATAATACCTTGATTATCTGCTCCTGTAAAGCCCAGCACTTTGGAGGCAAGACTTCCATAAGGATAATATCTTTTATAATCTTCGTCAACTTTTACTCCTGCCAGATTATATTCTCTGATTTTATCCCCGACTTCTTTTGGAATATTGGATTTTATTTTTTCCCTGACACTTCTTTTTTCAACTTTTTTTCTTACTTCTTCTTTATCCATCTCTAATTCTTTAGATAAAGCCTCTGTAACCTTATCAGGATTTTTTATCTGATTATATATAACAGAAACGGTACACACTGTCTTATTACTTGCAATGACTTTACCGTTTCTATCCAAAATCTGCCCCCGTGGGGCTTTTATTTTTCTTTCTCTTTCCTGAACTTCTAACGCTTTTTCTGTATAGTATTCTGACTGAAAAATCATTATATATGCCAGTTTTCCAACAATAAGCAGGCAAAATAATGCGATACCCCAGACGTATATCAACAGCATTCTTCTGTGAACTGTTTTTACCTTATTCAAATTATAACCCCTGCAAAGCATTTATTATAATTTTATTCTTTTGCTGTTTTTTCTATTCCCATATACGGCAATACCTGTTTCATAATATATGTCCAAAGATCTGTATTATATGCTGTCGCCTCTGTATTACCTTTCGGACTATCCATTAATGTGTAACATACCACTTCCGGATTTTCACATGGAACACATCCGATAAAAGACAAAATATACTGATTACTAATTCTTCCGATTCCATTTCCGGAAGTATTTACTTTTTCAGCAGTACCTGTTTTCCCACCTACCGTATATCCGTCTATTGCTGCCGTTGTACCGGTACCTGTCAAAACTACCTGCCGCAGACATTTTTTAACGAAATCAGATGTTTCTTTCGTTATGGTCTCTTTTACCAATGTTTTTGAATAATTTTTTACCAGATTTCCTTCTTTTGTCACAATTTGCTTTACAACATGCGGTTCATAATAATATCCACCATTTATCAGCGAGGAAAAGCCTGACACCATTTGTATCATGTTCACTGTAAAGTTTTGTCCAAAGGAATTGGTTGCAAGAGTAGCCTGTCCCATTCCGGTTTCTTTGTTATATATGATTCCTCTGGTTTCACCCGGAAGGTCTATACCTGTTTTCATCCCAAATCCGTATCTTGCCTGATACTTCATAAATTCATCTGCTTTCAAAAGACGTCCCACATACATCATGTAGTCGTTGCACGATTCCGCAACTGCCTGTATTGCATCAATGGTTCCGTGGCCATCTGTATTATGACAGTTAATGTCAAATACATCCACTTTTTCATGGCCATCGCAGGTAAAAGTGGTATTTTCATTAATGACCCCTTCCTCAATTCCTGCGGCTACTGTAAATGCCTTTGCTGTTGAACCCGGTTCAAAGGAATCCGTAATACAATAATTACTCCAGATGGAATTTAATACTTCCGACTGCTTTGATTTTGACAATTTTTTCCATTCTGCATTGGTATATCCGCCATGTGCATGGGTAGGTTTATTTAAATTAAAAGTTTTATCATCACCCATTGCCAGTATTTCACCGGTATTAGGATCTGCAATTACCACTGCTATTCTTTTGGGTTGATATTTTTTCATGTACTTTGCTATGGCATTTTGGACAATCCTTTGAATATTCATATCTATGGAGGAAATGACACTGTTACCGTCCTCTGCATCCTTAATTACCATTTCCATGTTATTTTCAGCATCCATGTACCCGTATTCACGACCTTCCACACCATTTAATTCGTCACTGTAGCTGCTCTCTATTCCAATGGAAGCTTCGTTGTTTGCATTGGAAAATCCTAATACACTGCACGCCAGAGTATTGTAGGGATACATTCTTTTATACTGTTTTTCAAACCAGACGCCTTTTGTATTTTTTACTTCTTCTTTTTCATCTTCAGTATCGGCGTATTTTCCCTCCAGATATTTTTGAAATTTTTCTATTTTTTTGTAACTGAGTTCTTTTTTTGCAATCCAATAATTTCCATTTTTGTGTTCACGGATACCGGTTTTTAAATCTTCTTCTTTAAATCCGAAATATTTTACCAATGCGTCAATGGTTGGCTCTAAATATTCTTCTTCATCCGACATAATTAACTTTGAATCAATAATCAGATTGTACACCATAACGCTCGTTGCCAGTACGTTTCCATTTCTATCCTTAATATCACCTCTTTTGTAAGGTATTACCCTGCTGGTAAAGCTCTGCTGTTTGAGCACCTGAATGGAAAAATTATCGCCTTCTGCAACATTCCAATATGCAATAACACCACACAGCACAAATAGGAATCCAACGAAAAATGCATAAGCCAATCCGAGATTCCTACTCATAATTTTATTAAATCTTAATTTTGGTTTTTTCCTTCTGATAACTCTTCTTTCACTCATAACTACTTATTGGGAATATTCCCATATTGTAATGTGTATCCGCTGTCACTTGCCTTATAATAATAAATTTGCTTGTCTGTTGCCTGTTTCATCCCCAGTTTCTTGGTTGCCACCTTATATACATGGTCAACATTTACATAATTGTTAATCGAATAATTCAGGGCATTATTATATGACTGAACGGTATTAATTTCATTCTTTAATTCAGAAATGCTTTCTCTTGTCGCTGTTATATTAGATTGTACATAGAGATATGCTACACACACCACAAGACATATAACAGATACCACAACCAAAAAAGCAACGTGCGGGGCACTCATACTCAGAGCTTTTGCTCTCCTGAGTTCTTCTTTTGTTACCGTATGTCTTCTTTGTCTGACATCATTCTGCGGCTTTCTCTCCGGTCGTATCTGCCTTGCCGTACTTTCTCTTTTTACCGTATTACCGTCAACGTATTCACTTCTGTAATAACTATTTTTTGCCCCGTTCATCTTATTTACACCTTTCAAATATTCTTAATTTTGAGCTTTTTGCCCTTGTATTTATTTCGATTTCATTTTCTGACGGAATAATGGGTTTACGGGTAATCACTTTCCCTTTTGATTTTTTTCCACATACGCACACTGGAAAATCTGGCGGGCAAGTGCATGGATTCTCGTTTTCCCTAAATTTTGTTTTTACAATTCTGTCTTCCAGAGAATGAAATGTAATAATACAAATTCTTCCACCCGGATTTAACCGTTCTATCATTTTATCTATAGACTCATTCAACACTGTCAGTTCTTTGTTTACTTCAATTCTGATTGCCTGAAACGTCTTTTTTGCCGGATGTCCGCCCTTTGCCTGGATTTTCATTGGGATAGCCCTTTTTATTACCGCGCTCAATTCCCCGGTTGTATGAAAAGGCTTGTCCTTTCTTGCTAAAACAATATGTTTTGCAATATTTTTCGCAAATCTGTCTTCCCCATAATCCCTTATGATTTTAAATAATTCATTTTCGGAATATGTGTTTACAACATCTGCAGCTGTCAAATCCTGTCTGGTATCCATCCTCATATCCAATGGTGCATCCGATTTATATGAAAATCCTCTCTCAAGATTATCCAGTTGATATGAGGAAACACCAATGTCTAACAGAATGCCGTCTACTTTTTCTATATTTAAATCTTTTAATATCCTTTCAATTTCAGAATAATTGTCTCTGACAAGTGTGACCTGTTCTCCGAATTCTTTTAACCGCTTACCTGCCGCTTTCAGTGCTTCGCCGTCCTGATCAATTCCTATCAGCCTTCCCTTTGGAGATAATCTTTTAAGCACTTCATAGGCATGTCCGCCGCCGCCTAATGTTCCATCGACATAGATTCCATCAGGTTTTATATTCAAACCGGCAATGGTTTCATCCAGGAGAACCGATACATGTTTGAAATCCATATGAACCTTCTTTCCAAAGTTTCAAACTATACGCCCAGTTCAGCCATGTAATCAGCTAACTCTTCTATCTTTTCTTCCGCATCATCGCTTTCCAAATATTCATTCATCTGTGCATTCCACTGCTCTATATCCCAAATTTCAATACGATTTCCTACACCTACCCAGACAACTTCTTTGTCTAACGATGCGTATTCCCTTAATGTAGACGGAACAAGAACACGACCCTGCTTGTCTGCATCAAGGGGCTCCGCACCACCGAGGAAAAATCGATTGAAACTTCTTACCTTTTTATCCGTAAAAGGAAGACTGCTCAGCTTTTCCTGCAATGCAGTCCATGAGGATTCCGGATACGCAAAAAGACACTTGTCAATACCTCTGGTAACAACAAGTCTTTCACCAAGATTATCTCTAATCTTGGAAGGGATAACAGTTCTTCCCTTAACATCAATTTTTTGAGTTTGTTCGCCTGTAAACATGAAACTCACCTACTCTTATCTTTCACGTGAAATCCTCTTTGAAATCACCACTTTTCACCACAAAATGGTTAATTTCACCACTCATATGTACATAGTATACCATTTTCGCCACGATTGCAACTACTTTTTTTATTAATTTTATATTTTTTTCCATAAAAAAAAGACATTCCCAAACTCTTTGGAAATGCCTGAAAATTTTCTAAATCTTGATAATAATTATGCTGTACGGACTCTCTTTATCACCACAACAATCAATGAGACAGCTGCTACTACGATAGACAAAGCCTGTGATACCGGCCATCCCGTCACCGGCATAATCAGCTGGTCTGTTCTCATTCCTTCTATAATTCCTCTACCAATTCCATATCCAATGAAATACCATAATACTATTTCACCATCAAACTTCTTTTTTTTGCGGAAAACGAGCATTAATATAAGAATAAGTAAATTCCACAAAGATTCATAAAGAAAAGTAGGCTGTACCTGAATATACCCAATTTCACTTAAATCAATACCCTTCCATGTTTCCATCCCATGCCTTATTACATCCGGCACTTGAGACGCATTATATTCGTCCCCGAAAAAAATTCTCATTGCAAAAGGATTATTATCTCCGGCTATACCGCCAAAAGCTTCTCTATTAAAAAAGTTTCCCCAGCGACCGATAATCTGTCCTAAAATGAGTCCATAGACTCCCGTATCTGCCACTTTTCTAAAAGACATTTTTTTGATTCGGGTATATAAAAAACAGGTAATTCCCCCTGCAATAACTCCGCCATAAATAGCAAGGCCTCCCTGTCGGATATGAATAATCTCTTCAGGATGCGAGCCATAATAATCCCAGCTGAATACTACATAATAAAGCCTTGCCCCAATAATACTGAATATGATTGCATAAATAGCAAAATCAATGTACTGATTGTAATCCTGTCCTGTACTCTTTGCGATATAACACGCCATGATAATGCCTGCCAGCATGCCAAAAGCAATAATGCAGCCATAAAAAGCAATATCCACTCCAAATACACTAAATGTTTTGGGCAGATTTTCTATATTAATATGCAAATTAGGAAACTGTATATCCATATTTCCCTCCATTTTCCTCATTATATTTCTTACCCATTATATCGGTTATCAATTATAATTTCAACTTACTATTCTCATATAAAAGTCAGAATCTTCTGAAGGTTTTCTTATATAGAATATTGAGATAAATTTATTTTTGTAGTAGAATAAAAAACTATATTAGTAAACAAAGGAGATAAAGAAAAATATGAAGCTTGGTATTGTTGGTTTACCCAATGTAGGCAAAAGCACTTTATTTAATTCTTTAACAAAAGCCGGAGCGGAATCAGCAAACTATCCGTTTTGTACCATTGATCCAAATGTCGGAGTGGTATCAGTCCCGGATGAAAGATTAGATAAATTAACAACTTTATATCATTCAGCAAAGACTATTCCTGCTGTAATTGAATTTGTCGATATTGCAGGACTTGTAAAAGGCGCATCGAAAGGCGAAGGTCTGGGCAACCAGTTTCTTGCCAACATCCGTGAAGTCGATGCGATTGTCCATGTGGTAAGATGTTTTGAAGATACAAACGTTATTCACGTTGATGGAAATATTAACTCTATCCGGGATATAGAAACGATTAATCTGGAACTTATTTTTTCAGATATAGAAATTTTGGAAAGACGGATTGCAAAAACTACCCGTGGCGCACGAAACAATAAAACCCTGGCAAAAGAATTAGCTTTTCAGGAGAAAATCAAAAAATTTCTGGAAGATGGAAATCTTGCTATCAGGTATAAAACTGATGATGAAGATGAAATCAGCTGGATGGGCGAATACAATCTTCTGACCGCAAAACCGGTCATCTTTGCCGCCAATGTTTCGGAAGATGACCTTGCAGATGACGGTAATTCTAATGACCATGTGGCAGCTGTCAGAAAATTTGCCTCCGAAAACGGATGTGAGGCTTTTGTAATCAGCGCCGAAATTGAGCAGGAAATTGCCGAATTAGAAGACGAAGAAAAACAAATGTTTTTAGAGGATTTAGGCATCAAGCAGTCAGGTCTGGATAAATTGATAAAAGCAAGTTATTCTCTTCTGGGACTTATCAGCTACCTTACATCCGGAGAAGATGAAACCAGAGCATGGACAATCAAAGAGGGAACAAAGGCTCCCCAGGCTGCGGGCAAAATTCACACTGACTTTGAACGAGGCTTTATTTGCGCTGAAGTTGTTTCCTATGATGACCTGATGAAATGTGGCTCGATGAAGAACGCAAAAGAAGCCGGACTGGTAGGACTTCAGGGAAAAGATTATATCGTAAAAGACGGAGATGTCATAACCTTCCGCTTCAACGTGTAAAAGCAATGAGCCATGCTAAATGAAAAAAGATAAGACTTGTCGAAAGTTTACTTTCGTAAAAGTCTTATCTTTTTTCATTTAATACGGCGAATGCCGTACATGAGTGTGTATACGGAGTATACACCGAATGGGCATGGCTCATTGTGAGAGCATGCGTTTGAGTGTGTATACGGAGTATACACCGAATGGGCATGGCTCATTGTGAGAGCATGCGTTTGAATTTATGAACATTTTCCTCGGCATTTCCTTTAAAAATTGCAGAACCCGCTACAATTACATCTGCCCCCGCCTCAAGAGGAGCTGACACATTATCAAGGGTTACTCCTCCATCTGCCTGAATAAGCAGGTCTAATCCTTTTTCATTGGCTGCCTCCCGAACCAATTTTATTTTTTCCGTACATTCAGTAATATATGCCTGTCCCCCAAATCCCGGATGTACCGTCATAATCAATATCATCTCCACATCTTCCATGTATGAAAGCACTTCTCTTACATCAGTTTCCGGGTTGCAGGCAATACCTGCCTGCATGCCTTCGGCATGAATAAGGTCAATCGTTTCTTTTATATTTTCGCATGCCTCAACATGAACCGTCAAAAGGTCAGCGCCTGCATTTTTAAATTCTTTAATATATCTGGCAGGTTCTTTTATCATCAGATGAACATCAAAAAACTTGTCTGTACAGCTTCTGACTGCCTTGATTACCGGCATTCCAAAAGAAATATTCGGAACAAATATTCCATCCATAACATCAATGTGTATCCAATCACATCCTGCCTTATCTATTTTTTTCACATCCGCTCCAAGATTTGCAAAGTCCGCTGATAATATTGACGGTGACAATTTAATCATATCGTTTCTCCTTTTCTTTTAATTCCCGGTACATCAGTTTATAATTTTCATATCTGCTGTTTGAAATTTTTCCACTTTCCAGAGCTTCTTTGACTGCACAATCCGGTTCGTTCATGTGCGCACATCCTATAAATCTGCATTGATCTATATATTTTTCAAATTCCGGAAAGCAATTCTCCAGTTTTTCTTTAACCATGCCGGGTACAAGCAGGGAGCTAAATCCCGGCGTATCAAAAACAAATGAATTCTCATCTATTTCAAATAACTGGGAATGTCTGGTGGTATGTTTTCCTCTTCCAATTTTTTCGCTGACACTCCCTGTTTCCATGGTATAATTTTTTGTCAGCGCATTCAACATCGAAGATTTTCCCACACCGGAAGGTCCTGCAAAAACCGTTGTCTTGTTTTTCATAAGATTTTTTATAATCTCTATTCCCTCTTCTTCTGTTGCGCTGGTGAACACAATCGGGTATCCTGCGTTCTGGTATATGGATTTCAGTTGTTCCATATATGCTTCATCTACAATATCTTTTTTATTGAAACAAATAATGGTCTCAATATTTTGAAACTCCATCATGACAAGAAACTTATCTAATAAATTCAGATTTGGATTAGGCTGCTTTAATGCAAATACAATCATTGCCTGATCGACATTTGATATTGCCGGTCGAATCAGTTCATTTTTTCGTTCTTTAATAGAGATAACATTTCCTTTTTTCTCATTTTCATCAATTACATCTATTGTCACGTTATCTCCTACTAACGGCTTGATACTTTTATTTCTGAAAACGCCCTTTGCCTTACATTCATATAAATTTTCTTCTGCCAGAACATAATAAAACCCTGCAATTCCTTTTATAATTTTCCCCTGTTTTTTAATAATATCACCCTCACTTGTCCAAACGCATTTCATATATCTTTCATATAAAAGTCCACCCTTTCGGGTGGGCTCTTATATTATTTTAATTTCACTGTATCTTTAATTACACTCTTTCCATCTACAAATAATTCTATCGTGGCTTTTCCCTGCTTATCTCCTACAAGTTTCATCTTGTAATCTCCCTGCCACATGGAAACATCTGCATATTTTGGATCCACTTTTTGCAGAACATCATTCAATGCCACGGAAACTACGCCTTCTGTAATAGGATTCCCGTCAGAATCCAGTAAATTTTCAAGAGCAAAAGTATATGTTCCTTTATATTTTTCACCATCTTCAGGACCTTTGCTGATAACAATTCCTATAGATGCCCCTACAGGAGCGGAACTTCCACCTTTTACCAGCTGTCTGATAACTTTTCCTTTATCTACTTCGTCGCTATATATTTCTCTGACTATACCTACACTAAAACCTGTGTTTGAAATCTTCTCCTGTGCCTTGCTCTGATCATAACCTACAACATTTGGAACTGTAGCAACTTTTTCTCCTGTCTTATCCTTTCCACGGCTTACCTTTAAATGCACAATATCTGCTTTTGATATTGAGGCACGCTCTGTCGGAGAACAGGAAATGACAATACCAACGCTCTTTTCGCTGTATTCATATGAGATTTCTGTTTTTACTCCCAGCTTATCTAATGCTTCCATCGCTGAATCTAAATCAGAATTAATAATTCCTGACGGAACAGACAGTCTCTTTGGTCCTTTACTCACAACCAATTTGACTGTTTTATTTCTGTCCACTACGGTACCTGCATCAATAGACTGATTCACTATGGTATCCTGTGGATAAATATCACTGTATACATAATCGGAATTATATTCAAATCCTAAATGTTTTTCATTCAGCATGCTTTCAGCTTCGTCAGATGTTCTGCCAACGACATTTGGTACAACTGTTTTATCAGGAGCTACTGTCTCCTCCTGTCCCTTGTCAGCTTCTTTTGGTAATTTAATTTTGTTGTCACATAATACCCATGTCAATATAACAGCCACAATAACCAAGGCTGCAACACCTGCTATCACACCCCCTACAGTAACCAGCCGGTCCATTTTAGGGCTGAGTACATCAATATCATCCTGATCATTTTCATCATAGTCTATCGGCTCCAGTTCTTTTGCACCGGCTTCTTCACGAATATGATTGATCTCTTCATCCGTAATCATCACTGTAGAACCACCCGTATCTGATGTATCCAATTGAACAAAATCTACATCCGGTTCTGAAAGCGCTCTCTTCAAATCAGATATAAGGAGTGAAATCTTCGGATAACGTTTTTCCGCTTTATTTTGTGTACATTTTAATATGATTTTTTCTAAACTGACCGGAACATTATCAATATATTCCTTAACATTTGGAACATTACTCTGAATATGTTTCAAAGCAATGGTTACAGTGGACTCTCCATCAAAAGGAACCGTACCCGTAAGCATTTCAAACATAGTAATACCCAGAGAATAAATATCACTCTTTTCGTCTACATATTTTCCGCCTGCCTGTTCCGGCGAAATATAATGAACGGAACCCATGGCATTTCCATTAATGGTATTGGCTGATGCTGCCCTCGCAATACCAAAATCCGTAACTTTGACCTTTCCTTCTCTGGAAATCATAATATTTTGAGGTTTAATATCACGATGAACAATCTGATTGTTGTGGGCACATTCAATACCATTAGCAATCTGAATAGCAATACTGATTGTCTCCCTGTAAGTAAGTTTTTCTTTTTTTTCAATATAGTGCTTTAACGTGATTCCCTCAATCAACTCCATCACTATGTAATATAATCCGTCATCCTCGCCTACATCATATACATTCACAATATTAGGATGAATCAGGCTGGCAGCTGATTGTGCTTCCACCCTAAATTTTGAAACAAAATTTTTATCTTTGCTATATTCCTGTTTCAAAACCTTCATGGCAACATTTCTATTTAATTTATGATCTTTCGCCTTATAAACGTCTGACATTCCCCCGGCGCCTACTCTGCCTATTATCTCGTATCGATTATTAATAAAATTCCCTTTTTCTAACATAGTTCCTACTCCTCGCTTATTTCAGGTTGTATCAGAATTGCTGATATATTGTCTTTTCCGCCATTTTCATTTGCCTGATCAATAAGTGCTCTTACGGCATCTTCTATTCTTTCGCTTTTATTAACTATCTTTTTGATTTCATAGTCATCTACCATATTTGTAAGTCCATCTGAACATAATAGCAGTTTTTCACCTTGAGAGATTTCTATTTCGAATATATCCGGCGTTGCAGTTCTGTCTTCCGCTACGCCAATGGCTTTCGTGATAACATTCTTTTTGTAATGGGATTTTGCTTCTTCTTTATCTATCATACCCATTCTTACCATATCCTCAACCAGCGAATGGTCTCTCGTTATCTGCCTGATTTCCCTTCCGATTAGATACAGTCTGCTGTCTCCTACGTTGGAAATGTAAACATGATTTCCTGCAATCGTACATGCTACAAAAGTAGTACCCATTCCGCTATAATCCTTATTGGATATTGCCATATCATATATTTCTTTGTTAATGGAAATAATACCGGAATCCAATATATTGGCAGGATCTGACATATGTGTTGAACATGCGTATTTTACAAATTTTTCAATGGCTGCTCTGGATGCCACATCCCCTGCCTTATGACCACCCATGCCATCAGCCACAATAAAAAGATTAGGAAGTTTACCTATCGGTTCTGCCGACAGAAAGATGCTGTCTTGATTAATTGTTCTCATAAGTCCTACATCTGTTTTGCCAAAAGCGTTTATCATCTGTTTAGACATCTCTTTTCTCCTTTCTTCCTTTCATTGCCTCATTGCGAAGTTGTCCACAGGCACCATTAATATCTCTGCCCATTTCTCTTCTTATAGTAACATTTATATTGTTTTTTTCAAGTCTTGATTTGAACTGTTCCACTGCCTTTTTACCGGATTGAACATAATTTCTTTCTTTTATGGGATTTACCGGTATTAAATTTACATGGCAATTCATTCCTTTAATCAGTGCTGACAGTCTGTCTGCCTCCATTACTGTATCATTTTCACCTGCCACAAGACTGTATTCAAATGTAATTCTTCTGCCTGTTTTTGCAAAGTATTCCTTACATGCATCTAAAATTTCATCAATCGAATACCGGTAGGCTATCGGCATAAGGCTCTTTCTTGTTTTATCATCGGATGCGTGCAGTGATATTGCCAATGTAATTTGAAAATGCAGGTCTGCCAATTCTTTTATTTTCGGTACGATTCCACAGGTGGAAAGCGTAATATTTCTCTGACTTATATTTGCTCCGTTTTCATCCGAAATCAACCGGATAAATCTAACAACATTTTCAAAATTATCGAATGGCTCTCCACTTCCCATCAAAACAACATTGGATACTTTTTCTCCTATATTTTTTTCTATTTCATATATTTGTGAAAGCAGCTCGGATGCGGTCAGGTTTCTTTCCAGCCCGTTCAATGTAGAGGCACAGAATTTACATCCCATTCTACAGCCCGCCTGCGTGGAAATACAAACAGCATTTCCGTGATGATAGCGCATCAGGACGCTTTCTATGACAGAACCTCCTTTGACTTCAAACAGATACTTCCGGGTTCCATCCAAATCTGATATAAGTATATCCACCAGTTTTACATTTCGGATTTCATATATTTCATCCAGTTTTTGTCTTAACTCCTTTGATAAATTCGTCATTTCTTCAAAACTTGTGACTTTTTCTTTATGCAGCCACCGGTAAATCTGACTTGCGCGAAATCCCTTCTCATTCAGCTTTTCCATCTGCTCTGTTAATTCTGTTAAATTGTAAGATTTAATATCCTGTTTTTCGCCCATAAAATTATCCTTTTATCTTTTCAAAAGTAGAAATAAAAAATCCATCCATTCCATAATCACCTGTAAATATCTGAATATAACCTTTTTCTGACCTTAATGCAGCCGGCACCTGCTTATCAAAGGCTTTCCGCCTAAATGGTAAATTCTGCTCTATCCACTCGACATTGTCATCATTCTCAAATGTATTCACAGTACATGTGCTAAATACGAGTGTACCGCCGGGCTTTACATATTGGCTTACCACGGATAATATATTCCGCTGCAACTTTACCAGTTGAAAAATCTGATGTTCTGACACATTGTATTTAATATCACTTTTATTTCCAATAACCCCCAAACCGGAGCATGGTAAATCAGCAATGACAATATCTGCTTTTTCAACCGAATCTTCATCCAATTTTACAGCATCCATAACTGAAGTCTTTATATTTTTTACACCAATTCTTTTTATGTTTTCTTTGAGCAAACCTATTTTGTAGTCAGACACATCTCTGGAATCCACACATCCGGTACCATTCATTAATTCACAAATATGTAAACTTTTTCCTCCGGGAGCAGCGCAAACATCAATAACATAATCTCCCGGTCTGACTCCACTTGCCAGTCCGGCTATCATAGAGCTTTCATCTTGAACTGTAATCAGCCCTGCCTTAAATGCATCCAGTTTTTCCAGACTGTCATATCCTTTGATGTGTAAAGCGTTTTCATAGATTCCTGACTGTTCCACCTGTACTCCCTGCGCGTTTAGATTTTCAATAATTTCCGACAGAGTCGCTTTCCTTGTATTACATCTTACGGTTGTGGTTTTTTGCAGATACAGGCTTTCAAGCATGGCCGTCGTTTTCTTATCCCCATACTGTTTCTTCCACATTCCAACAATCCACTTCGGTATTGAATATTGTATGGAAAGTCTCTCTGTTTCCTTTTGGGGATAGCTTATATTTTCTATATTTCTGGCAATATTTCGTAGAACGCCGTTAACAAATCCCGTTAATCCTGCTATTTTTCTTTTGCGTGTGATTTTGACTGCTTCGTTACAGACCGCTGATACCGGTACGGAATCCATATACTTCAACTGATAAACGGACATAATCAGTATCCAGCGTATCATTGGTTTCATTTTGCCGGTGGGTGTTGTGGAAAATTGATTGATAATATATTCCATTTCAATTTTCCTCTCAATACTCCCGCGAAACAAAACCGTAACAAAAGCTCTCTGCTGTTTATCCAGAAAACTATAAGAATCCAGAGATTTTTTTAAAATAATATGACTTTTTTCTCCTGCCTCTAATTCCATCAGCATAGAGAGAACCATATTCCGCAAATTGACCTGCGTTTTGACGTTAGTCATTATCTCTGCCTCCGAATAATAACACAAGCCTGAGTAACTGCAATATGGAAGATGCTGCAGCTGCAACATAAGTAAGCGCTGCTGCTCCCAACACTTTCCGTGTATATTTCAGTTCCTGATTACCAAAAATTCCTGTAGACTCCAATACTCTGACAGCCCGGTTGGAAGCATTAAATTCTACCGGTAATGTGACAAGCTGGAATAAAACCGCCAAGGAAAAAGCAAATATTCCGATGTCAATCATTGTCTGTCCTGTTCCCTGTCCATAAAACAAGATTCCGATAATAATCAATATCCATGATAATCTGGAACCCCAGTTAGCAAATGGTACCAATGCATTTCTAACCGATATAGGCACATAACCTTTATGGTGCTGCAGGGCATGACCACACTCGTGAGCTGCCACGCCAATGGCCGCCACACTGGTGCTTGCATATGTGGCATCTGACAGACTTAATACTTTATTTTTAGGATTGTAATTATCTGTTAAATCTCCACCAATATGCTGGATTGTAACATCATATATTCCCTGTGATTCTAATATTCTTGCGGCTGCCTGCGCACCTGTCATGCCCGAATTACTCGCCACTTTAGAATATTTCCTAAATGTCGAATTGACATGTGCCGATGCCGCCAGACATAGCAGCATACCGATAATAATTAATACATATGTTGGATCAAAATAAAAACCATATAACATAACTTCCTCCTTTATTCCCCTAACTGAACCGCATGCATCTGGTATCCGTTGAGAAAAGATGTAACATCCATGCGCTTCTTTCCTTCTAATTGTAATTCTTTAATATCCAAATAACCTTCTCCGGTGGCTACCTGCAATGACTTATTTTTTTTGCATATTGTACCCGGCTCTTCTTTTACCGGTTCGTCAATTACATCTGCATCCCATATTTTTAATACTTTCCCATCAAGAAATGTAAATGCACTTGGCCATGGATTAAGTCCCCTGATTAGTCTTTCAATCTCTACAGCCGGTTTTCGAAAGTCAATATGCCCTAATTCCTTTGTGATTTTTCCGGCATAGGTAGACGCTTCCTCATTTTGTGGAATACGCTTTACGGTATTATTTTCAAGCTGCTCAAGCGTCTTTAATATCAGCTCTCCCCCTTTTATTGACAATTTATCAAATAAACTGCCGCCTGTTTCTTTCTTATCCAGTCTGATAATTGTTTTATCAATAATATCTCCGGTATCCAGTCCTTCTGCCATATACATTGTGGTTACTCCACTGAACTCTTCTCCATCAATGACTGCCCATTGTATCGGTGCCGCTCCTCTGTATTTTGGAAGCAGTGATGCATGAACATTGATACAGCCATATTTTGGCAAATCCAATATTTCCTTTGAAAGCAGCTGTCCAAAAGCTATTACAACAATTACATCCGGAGCTAACTGTTTTAGTATATCCACAAATTCTGAATTTCTTACCCGGTCGGGCTGAAAAACCGGAATATCCAGTTCTATTGCTTTTTCCTTAACCGGTGTAAACTGCATTTTATGACCTCTTCCCTTTGGTCGGTCCTGCTGTGTGACAACGGCTGCGACCTGATGCTTTTGTGCAATTTTCTCCAAAGCGGGAACAGAAAAATCAGGTGTTCCCATAAATACAACTCTCATACGTTACCTCTGACATTTTTAATCAATTATTTTCATTTTTATATAATTCTTCGTTATTGTATAGTTTTCCTTCTACTTTATCTACATATACTACACCATCCAAATGGTCATTTTCGTGAAGAATACACCGGGCAAGCAATCCCTCTGCTTCCATTTCAAATTCTTCCATTTTTTCATTCATTGCCTTTACCTTTATCCGGCTGGATCTGGTAACCAAGCCTGATTTTCCGGGTACGCTTAAACACCCCTCATAATCTGTCTGACTTCCTTCTCTGTCTATAATTTCCGGATTGATAAAGACATAAGGAACACTGTTGCCCTCCTCATCTCCACAGTCAATTACAAAAATTCGTTTTAAAATTCCCACCTGTGGCGCCGCCAGTCCTACTCCGTTTGCCTCATACATCGTGTCAAACATATCTCCAATAAGAATTTTGGTTCTCAAATTCATCTCTTTGACCGGTTTACAAACCTTCCGGAGACATCCTTCGCCTAATTCTCTAATATTTCTAATTGCCATAATTCTCTCCCTTTCACTATTATTATCAACTTCTGCCATCAGCTCAAAAATTTTTTCCAAATTTTTTTCGCTGTGCTGAATCATCTTTTTTTTCTTCCGCCATCAGCTCAAAAATTTCTTCCAAATTTTTTCGCTGTGCTGAATCATCATATGATTCAGCACAAGCTATAAGATATTACGATGGAAAATTCTGCAAGTAGCCTTTTCCATCGTAATATCTTATAGCTGATGGCAGAACGCATTATGCTTTGAAATCATATTGTACACTTACTTTTTTGAATTTTTGTGAACAATTTATTACATCTTCTAAATAATCTTTTAGAGCAACCATCTTTATCCTGTCACTGCTTTTTAAATAGACTATTTTTCTAAATGTATCATTAATCTTTGCTATCGGTGGATCTGCCGGTCCGATAACAGTTAAATTATTAAAGTTTTTATCTTTATATTCTCTTATAATATTGACAAACTCCTCTGTAACCATAGAAAGTTCTTTTTGCTCTTTACATTGCAATAACACAGAAACCATATTAGAAGCGGGTGGATACTGCATTAACTTTCTATAAGCTATCTCTTCTTCGAAAAATTCTTCATAATTCTGATGACTGGCAGTCTCAATGCTGTAATTATCCGGAGAATATGTCTGAATTACTACATGACCCGGCAATTCACTCCGCCCTGCTCGTCCTGCTGCCTGACACAATAACTGAAAAGTTTTTTCCGTGGCACTGTAGTCCGATGCATAAAGGGACATGTCGGCTGCAATCACACCTACAAGGGTAACCCCCGGAAAATCATGCCCTTTAACAATCATCTGGGTTCCCACCAGTATGTCTGCCTCTCTATTTGCAAAAGCTGAAAGAATTGCTTCATGACCGCCTTTTCTGGATGTGGTATCTGCATCCATCCGAAGAACTCTTGCATCAGGAAACATTTTCTTAACAGACGCCTCAATCTGCTGTGTGCCTATTCCAAATGCGCCAAGATATTTTGAACCGCATTTTGGACAAACATTCGGTAAATCTTCCGTATGTCCACAGTAATGGCATATTAATTTTTTATTTCTATGTAATTTTAACGTGACATCACAATGAGGACATTTCATCGCCTCTCCACAATCCCTGCAGGACACAAATCCGGCATATCCTCTTCTGTTAATGAACAGCATGGTCTGTTGTTTTTTATCTAATCTGTCACGGATTAGTTCTTGCAGTTTTTCACTAAAAATTGATTTATTATCTTTTTTCAGTTCTTCCCTTAAATCCACCACAGATACATCAGGAAGCCTTCCTTTTTCTCTTTGAGTTAATCTGTGTAAATAATATATGCCATTCTTTGCTCTGTAAAAAGATTCTATGGAAGGGGTTGCTGACCCAAGCACTAAAGCTGCCCCTTCATCTTTTGCACGTTTTATTGCCACCTCCACAGAATGGTATTTGGGAACTGACTCGCTTTTATATGCGCTTTCGTGCTCCTCATCTATCACAATCAGTCCGAGGTTTTTAAATGGTGTAAACAATGCGGACCTTGGTCCTATCATAATGGAAATATCCCCTTTTTTTGCACGTTCAAACTGGTCATATCGTTCTCCCTTGGAGAGTTTTGAATTGACAATCGATACTTTATCTCCAAATCTTCTGGTAAATCTCATCACAGTCTGATATGTCAGCGCAATCTCGGGAATTAATACAATCGCTGCTTTTTTCGCCCTGATTGTATAGTCGATTAAATCCATATAAACTTCTGTCTTCCCACTTCCCGTGATACCATAAATCAAATGAATATTGGGCTTTGTCCTTTTTTGAAAGTCCATGGTTTTCTTTATGCTTTCAGCGACCTCTCTCTGCTGTCTGCTCAATACAATATCATATTCTCCCTGCCTGGCTGATTTCACAGGTCTTCTGTAATCTGTATCACTATGTATAACAATATCTCCCAGCTGTTCCATTGTTTTCAAAGTGCTGGCAGAAATGTTCAACTTGTTTACTACAAGATTTTTAGGCAGGCTTTTTGATGTCTTTAACTCTTCTAAAAGCCGTACCCTTGCTTTTGCATTTCTTTTTTGATAGGCATTTATTTTTTCTTCTGTCTCTGTATCTGACAGTTTCAGAATAACCGTCTTTTTTTCTACACTCCTTATTGTTTTTTTAACCGGTATAACTGTCTTTAATGCCTGATTCATAGTGGATGCATAATTTTCTTTGATCCACCACGCCAGTTTTATCAGTTCACTCTCCACGGATGCAGCATCTTCTACAACAGAGTCAATCTCTTTCATTTTTTCAATTTCAAACCCCGGTTTATCCATTATTTCTATCACATATCCTGTTATCAGACGATTTCCTCTTCCAAAAGGAATGATTACTGCCGTGCCTACTTTTACACTGTCCGTTAATTTTTCAGGAATAATGTATCCGAAAGGATGGTCTAACTTTTCATGTGAAATATCAACAATAACATTTGCAAACTTCATGGAAGCCCCCTTTATTACAAATGGGTCTATCAAATGATGGACCCATTAAAATCTGACTATTTATTCTGTTCCACACTTTTTAGACAATTTACTAATAACATTGTTACTGTCATTGGTCCTACACCGCCCGGAACCGGAGTAATGGCACCGGCCTTTGGTTCTACGGATGCAAAGTCCACATCTCCACATAACTTTCCGTTTTCATCTCTGTCCATTCCCACATCAATAATGACTGCGCCTTCTTTTACATAGTCATCCGTAATATATTTTGCTTTACCAATCGCTGCAATCAAAATGTCGGCACGTTTTGTAACCTCTTTTAAATCTTTTGTTCTGGAATGGGTAATCGTGACTGTGGCATTTTCTTTTAACATCAGCATCGCCATTGGTTTTCCAACAATATTGCTTCGTCCAATGATAACACATTCCCTGCCTGCAATATCAACGCCGCTTCTTTTTAACATTTCAATAATACCTGCCGGCGTACATGGAAGAAATGTATCTTCGCCAATGACCATCTTTCCAACATTAACCGGATGAAATCCATCCACATCCTTTTTACTGTCAATGGCAAGCAGAATCCTGCTTTCATCAATGTGCTTTGGAAGCGGCAGTTGAACCAGAATTCCATTAACGGTATTATCCTGATTCAGGTCGTTTACTACCTGCAGCAGCTCTTCCTCTGTGGTTTCCTCCGGAAGTGCCAGTGTTCTTGATGTAATACCGATATACTCACACGCCTTTTCCTTATTGCGGACATATACTGCTGATGCAGGATCATTTCCCACCTTTACCACAGCAAGAGTAATCTCTACTCCCTGTTGTTTATATACTGCAACCTGCTCTTTTAATTCATCTTTTATCGCAGCTGATATTGCCCTTCCATCTATGATTTTCGCCATGATTCTTTCCTTTCCGTCCGTTTTCCAAACTTAATATATGCCATATTTCTATTAGAATAATCCCTGAATTTGTCCATCATCTGTCAAATCAATTCCAAATGCCGCAGGTTTTTTTGACAATCCGGGCATCGTCATAATACTTCCGGTAATTGCCACAATAAACCCTGCCCCTGCTGAAATATATACTTCTCTGATATTGATTGTAAATCCTGTCGGACGTCCTAATTTATTTTTATCGTCAGACAATGAATACTGTGTTTTTGCCATACATACAGGATAATCCGCATACCCTAATTTTTCTATATTGGTAATTGCTTTTTCTGCCTCCGGTGAATATGTTACATGATCTGCACCGTAGATTTTCTTTGCAACTGTCTCAATCTTTTGTTTGATTGCCATATCATCCGGATATAACGGTGCGTAATGAGAAGGCTTGGTTTCTATTGTTTCAATAACCTTTTGGGCAAGTTCTATGCCACCTTTACCGCCTTTTTCCCATACCTCTGCCAGAGCAAAAGCGCAATCTCTCTCTTTACAGAAATTTTTGACAAACTCGTATTCTGCCTCTGTATCCGTAATAAATTGATTTAATGTAACAACAACCGGTACACCAAACTGCTGTAAATTTTCGATATGTTTTTCGAGGTTTACGATTCCTTTCTTTAATGCCTCTATATTTTCCTCCGATAAATTTTCTTTAGCCACACCACCGTTGTATTTCAATGCCCTGACTGTGGCAACCAATACAACGCAATCCGGTTTGAGTCCTGCTTTTCTACACTTAATATCTAAAAATTTCTCTGCGCCGAGATCCGCGCCAAATCCTGCTTCCGTAATAACATAATCTGCCATCTTTAAAGCTGTCTTTGTTGCCTTCACGGAATTACAGCCATGGGCAATATTAGCAAACGGTCCACCGTGAACCAGCGCCGGTGTATGTTCCAGCGTCTGAATCAGGTTTGGTTTCATGGCATCCTTTAAAAGTACTGCCATAGAGCCTACTGCCTTAATATCCTTTGCAGTAACAGGTTTTCCATCATATGTATATGCAACGATAATTTTTCCCAGTCTGTCTTTTAAATCTGCATAATCAGTAGCCAGACATAGAATTGCCATAATTTCTGATGCGACAGTGATTACAAAATGATCCTCCCGGACCACTCCGTCCACTTTTCTTCCCAGACCTACTACAATATTTCTTAATACTCTGTCGTTTATATCAACGCATCTTTTCCATACTACCTGATTCGGGTCAATATTTAACTCATTTCCCTGCTGGATTGAATTATCTAACATGGCAGCCAGGAGATTGTTTGCTGAAGTAATTGCATGGAAATCACCGGTAAAATGTAAGTTTAAATCTTCCATAGGCACAACCTGTGCATATCCACCGCCTGCTGCGCCGCCTTTAATTCCAAAACATGGTCCAAGAGACGGTTCTCTCAAAGCAATAACAGCCTTCTTATTCAACTGTCCAAACGCCTCTCCCAGTCCTACAGTTACTGTTGTCTTACCTTCTCCTGCCGGCGTTGGATTAATGGCGGTAACAAGGATTAATTTACCATCCTCGTTATCCTTAATTCTATCGTAGTACGCATTAGAGATTTTTGCTTTATACTTTCCGTATAATTCAATATCATCTTCCTGCAAGCCAATCTTTTCTGCTATTTCTTTGATTGGCAGCATTACTGCCTCCTGTGCAATCTCTATATCTGTCTTCATAAATCCTCTCCTTATCTTTTTTCTTTTGCTTTATGATTCATATTTACTTTATTATTTATTTTATTGATTATTACAAATTTGTTCGAACTGTTCCATAGACATAATTACTTTTCGCGGCTTATTTGTCTCTTCCTGTCCCACTACACCGGCATCATATAATTGTTCCATGATACGGGCTGCCCGGTTAAATCCAACGCGGAACTGCCTTTGAAGCATGCTGGTGGAACCTTTTTGCTTTTCAATACATAGTCTTCCTGCGTCCACAAACAGCGGATCTCTGGAATTATCTCCTCCACCGCTCATTGCTTCCTGATCTGTAGCCAATTTTGCATCTATGGATGAATCATATTCTGCTTCACTACTGTTGTTTTTAATAAATTCAACTGTATTTATTATCTCCTGTTCTGATACATATGCGCCTTGTACTCTGACCGGTTTTACATAGCCGGCAGGATAAAACAGCATATCACCATTGCCTAGAAGTTTTTCTGCGCCATTCATATCAATAATGGTTCTGGAATCAGTTCCTGAAGCCACAGTCAATGCAACTCTGGATGGGATATTTGCCTTAATCAGACCGGTAATAACATCAACAGAAGGTCTCTGTGTGGCGATAACCATGTGAATACCTGCCGCCCTTGCCAGCTGTGCCAGTCTGCATATTGCCTCTTCCACTTCTTTTGCAGCCACCATCATCAAATCTGCCAACTCATCAATGACAATCAGAATCTGCGGCATCTTCTCTGCAGGTTCTTCACCGTCTAACTGACCGCTTTCCACTTTTGCATTGTAACTTCCAATATCCCTTGCACCTGCCTTGGCAAACTTATTATATCGGGAAGTCATTTCTGCCACTGCCCAATTCAGTATGCCTGCAGCCTTTTTTGCATCTGTGACAACATCATATAGCAGATGAGGAATTTTATTATAAACCTGAAATTCTACATACTTTGGATCAATGACAATCAGTCTTACATCCTCTGGTGTAGTACGATATAATATACTCATAATAATAGAGTTCGTAAACACTGATTTTCCGGAGCCTGTAGTTCCTGCAATAAGCATATGGGGCATTTTTGCAATGTCAGCCACAACTACTTTTCCCGCAATATCTTTTCCTGCCGGAAATGCCAGATTCGATTTATGATTTTTCAATTCTTTTGAAAGCAGAAGTTCTTTCAAGCATACAGAATCCTTCTCATCATTCGGAATCTCTATACCAACTGCCGCTTTTCCCGGAATCGGCGCCTCAATACGAATATCGGCTGCCGCCATATTCAGCTTAATATCATCAGCAAGTCCCGTAATCCTGCTAACCTTTGTTCCCATCTCCGGCTGCAATTCATATCTTGTGACAGATGGACCTTTACTTACATTGGTAACTTCTACTTTTACACCAAAATTTGCTAAAACCTGTTTTAACTTATTTGCTGTTTTCATCAAAGTAGCTCTGGTCATTTTGCTGGAACTGCCGCTGCTGTCATTTAAGAGATTATAACCTGGTTTTTTGTATTTTATTTTTTTCTTTGCCGGTGCAATAATTTTTCCTTCTGAAGCCGCCTTCTTTGGTGCATCATCATGTACAGCATTTTCCTGCATCAGCTCTGTTGCATTAACACTTCCCTCTGTTGCAAAAGGTTTCCGCTGCATTGTCTTCTTTGCTTCTTCACTGACAATAATCCGTTCTTTTGGTTGAAACTCAACATCTGTATGCTTTATGTTATCTGAAGCCAGATTATCTGAACCAAAATCCTCTATGCCCTCAATATGTATTTCATGAACATTCTGATCGTTATCTTCTGCATCTGCTATCTCTTTATGGTCGTTTTCTCCCAAAACAGAATGTTCAAAATCTACACCGACTGCCCTGCTTCGTTTATGCTCTCTCTCCATGGCACGGCGCTTTTCTTTTTCTTCACGTTTTCTTTGCTTTTCAATGGCACTCGCTTCTCTTCTTGCCTTTGTATCTTCCAATGCAGATTCATATGCTTTATAACTCTTATTCCGGATTGCTGACATAATGGATTTTTCTGTAAGAATCACTATGCATATAATCAATAGGACAATCGCTATAATATATGCTCCTGTTAATCCCAGCGAAGCATGAAGTCCCTTTCCGAATACTCCGCCTACGATTCCTCCACCAAAGGTTCCGGAGGCTCCCTCTGTATAGAAAAATATCAGAGATGCATTACTTCCTCCAAAGCTGAATAAATGGAAAAATAATCCAAAGTCAAGAAACAATACAATTACAGCAATAATCTTCCGCACAATGTCGGCATTGATTTCATTATAAGCAATAATGCCGACTATAACTGCCACAACAATAGGAAAGATATAGCCCATCCATCCAAATGCTCCTAACATAACTGATCTTAGGGCATTTCCTACAATTCCACAAATTCCAAAATTACTTAAAAACAGGAATAGTGCTACAGCAACAGCTATCCATAAATTAACTTCCCGGACTACCTTTTTGCGGCGTTTTGCCATCTCTGCATTTCTTTTTCTTGTCTGTGCACCTTTTTTTGCACTGCTATTTGTTTTTCTGCCTCCATTTTTCTTTTTTGTATTGGTCACTTTACACCTCGATAATTATTTTATATTTAGTCTGTTTTTATTAACCATAGTCTGTTTTATTTTACTATTTTTCAGACTTTTATTCAAGGTATAGTGCGTGTTTATATAACATTTTTACTTTTCTATCAGTTCATACAGCTTTTTCATTGCATCTTTCAGACCGCCAATCTCATTAATTATCCCCTCTTGTACCGCCTGCTTTCCAACCAGAATACTGCCGACATCCTTTGTCATGACCTCCGTTTCGGTCATTAACTCCATAAATCTCTTTTCTTTTATGTCACAATGATGAATTACAAAATGATTAATCCTTTCCTGTATTTTTTTAAAATATTTATAAGTCTGCGGCACTCCTATAAACATCCCATTCATTCGAACCGGATGTATTACCATGGTCCCTGTTTCTACAATAAATGAATAATCTGTAGAAACCGCCAGAGGAACACCAATAGAATGGCTTCCACCCAATACAAGAGAAACCGTGGGTTTACTCAGGCTTGCTATCATTTCTGCAATTGCCAGTCCGCATTCCACATCTCCTCCTACTGTATTTAATATAATTAATAGTCCGTCTGTCTCTTCGTCATCTTCCACTTGCGCTAATTGCGGCAGAACATGTTCGTACTTTGTGGCTTTTGTTCCGGAAGCAACATTTTCGTGTCCCTCTATCTCACCAATGATATTTAATAAATGTATTTTCCTATGTTTTTTATTTTTTTTTAAATCTGTTTGTCCATATTCTTTGATTTCGTCCATAAAAAAACCTCCATACCTTGATAGTATGGAAGTTTTTTTTAGAATTATTTATTCGTTGGTCTGTTTCTGTCAGAATTATTTTTTAATTTTGACTCTCCTGACAGCAGACCACTTCTTACTGTAATATGTCTTTCCTTTTACTCTAATATATGCCTTCATACGAATATATAAAACCTTTTTACGTCTCAATTTTCTATGTCTTACAGTAAATTTCTTTTTATTTTTCCTGTATTTGATTTTCAGAATGGCTTTTTTGTTCTTTTTTGCATTCTTTCTTGTCTTATAAAAACATATCTGATAACCTTTCGCATTCCTGCATATCTTCTTCAGCCGGATTTTCACCTTTTTAGATGATTTCTTTTTGATGGCAGATTTTATTTTTACTCTGGACGGCAGGGTTACTTTGTCAATTTTCGTAGTCTGGTCCGGGGTAAAGCTTTCTGTTTCTTTAACATCAGATGTCTCCGATTTGGTTGTTTTACTCTCTTCCGAAACAGATGGTTTTTCTGTCTGCGTTGGAGCGGTCTCATCCGGAAGTTTTTCCTCCGGACCCACCTCACTATATGCCATTCCTTCTTCTGTCAGGTCTCCTGTATTAATATCATACAGTCTGGTATATTCGGTTCCTGAAATATCATCAGAATAATCAACAAACCACGCATAACGTTCTACATAGTCCAGAGATTCCAACATTTTTCCTACTTCTTTAATATATTTTACAGCAAGTTCATGGGACATTGGATTTGCCAGTTTATAACCCTGCCACTGTGTAGAAACATCCACATTACCGATTTCTGTAATCCAGATAGGAATCTGATATTTATTGTGTAATCTTTCCAATGCCTGCCGGAAAGATTCCACAGAGCCCGGATGGGTGAAATCCTGATATACATGCAATGTCAAAAAGTCCACCCGGTATCCTAATTCTTTTGCACGTGCCATAAATTCAGATACCCATGCATCCTCGACAGCTGCACCTGCCGGGCTTCCCAGACGCAATCCTGTAGACTCTAATTGCGGCCATAGCTCTATTGCCTGATCCACTGTCATGTTAGACTGATCGTTCAAATCGGGTTCATTGAATGCCAGCAGGTTTTTATAAATTCCTGACTTTGCACCATCTTTTAGTTTGTTTATTTCCGTTGTATTTACATACGCTGCACCCCAGACCATCGGAACATATTCCAATCCTGCTTCTTTTGCCTCTGATGCGACCTCTTCTGTTGCGCCCCAGTTATACAGCCATGTAGCTCCAATCTTATTGAAAAGAGATACATTTCTCTGACTCGGAATATTCCCGCTTGCGTAGTACCAGCTACCGATTCCTTTCTTTTCTGATACAAGCGGCTCTTTCTGTGGCGCTTTATTTTCTTTCAATCCCTTATATGAAGCAGTCAGCTGATTTTCTGCATTGTAAATATCATTGGCATCTGCCTGCATATCATCATAAACAGAACCGGCATCTGTCAGCGCATCCTGAAATTTCTTCCATGCTTCATCCGTGGCATCTTCTTTCTGCGTATTCTCATACTGCTCGATGATACCCTTTAATTCTTCTTTTAAAAACTCAATATCCTCACAATAAATGTTAATACCAACTTTCGCACCCGTCTCGGAAATTCCACCGGTACCGACAGAGCCTCCCTGACCGTTTACAATATGGGTAACCTTTCCTTTCCCATCCGGATTCGTACCACTGAGAGATACCGTACAGGCATTCATCACTTTTGTTCCGTGGGACACTTCCATGGCATTATCAAGCGTCATAAATTCTTTTGTGTGGATAAATACTTCATAAATCCCAAGGGCAGTCGCTTCATGATGTTCTACTTCGTCTGCCACTTTGTAAGATGCATATCCATTGGCTCCATTATCCGGTATCCAGTCTTTCTGATATGGTACATCATATGGCAGTTCGCTTTGATAAAAGTATGTTCTTCCATTATTTCCATTCCATAACGTCTGATACTGTTGGAAATGTTCTACAAATAATCCATAAACCGTCACATCATCTCCATTGACAACCAGTCCGTTCTTTGCAGTACTTTCATTCCAGTTTGCTCCGGCGCCATGATCTGCTCTCCAAATCCAGAAATGATCGCCGATTACATCATCACTATTGATTTCAAGACATTTTTCTGTCTTTCCGATTCTTGCTCCGCCGACACGGAAGAACAAATCGCTTAACAGTACCGGATTATCACTGTGGTCCGTTTCAGAATTTTCCGCGCCAACCTGTATCAGTGTATCAGAGCCCTGCGCTCCTGCCTCAATTACCAATCCCGCAATGCTTATGCCATCAACATCTGCGGTCTTAATTGCCGTATCCGTATTTTTGCACACAAGGGTTGCAAGACCCAGACCCAGAATAACAGTATCCGGATTTGTTACCTCCAATGGTTTTTCTATCTCATAAATTCCCGGTGTAAATAGAATATGCTTTCCCTCCTGAAGGGCTGCGTTTAATGTTTCAGCATTATCAGTATCTGCCTTTGCTACATAGAAATCACGGAGATTGATGGATTTTCCTCCACCCATATCATCTTTTGCCCATGAAATATCTGCAGCATTTTTTCTGATTCCCGGAACAAAAACTGCATATTCTCCATTATCATCTACATATAAAAATGGTTTTTCACGGATAACAGGCGTATTATCGATTGTTGTATATGCCTTAATGCTTGTGTTTGCCCAGTCTGTCGAAGATGCCGGTGCATTATAACAGCCTAGGAACAGCATATTCCAGCAGGAATCATACCAGCTGTCTGTCATGTGTGTATTTCTGACAAAAAACTGCTGCTGGGACCATGAACCTGTCTGCCCGGTCACATAAGTATCCGCCAGAAATCCACCGCTGGCAGTTCTTCCAATATCATCTAAATGCAGTTTGCCATTCACATAAAGACGTCTCATTGGCGCAGCTTGAGAAGCACCGTATTTTACTTCATTCTCCGGACTTCCCGACTCTATGTAAAGATTTTCAATTCCTCTCCAGAAATTAATCAGTACGTTTTCACTTTCGTTCTTGTCTACGTTGATATTTCTAATTTTTGTCTCATATGGCGTTTTTCCAAGTCCCAATACCTGCGTGTAAAAACCGATATTTACCGTGTTGATATTATAGTCTCCCGGTTTAAATACAATCGCATACCGGTTATCAGTAAATTCGGAAAGAGACGCTTTCATCTGCACATCAGAAATTGCTTTCAACTGACTGTTAATTGTATTTACATCATCCGTAGGGCTGTATAAATTAAGCGTATTTCCAAATAATTTAATATCCAGAGCCATTGCTTCTGACTGCTCTGATGCAATTTTTTCGGCATTGACCGCCGTCACTTTGTAATAATATTTATAAACCGAATCTGTTACAGTATCCGTAAAGCTTGTCGTATCGGATGTTCCGATTTTTTTGTAAGTACTGTATTTCCCGGTGGAACGGTAAATCTCATAGGTGACAGCATTTTGTACCGCCTCCCATGTCAATGTTATGTTCTTCTGCTGATAAGAAATATCGAGATTTTCAGGAATAGCCGGTCTCTCTGCAGAACTTTCAAAAGTTGTATCTTCTTCGTATCCCTCCGGAAAAACCACAATAAATTTTTCTGCTTCGGCAATATTTGTATTTCCCGGAATCAGTTCATTATTTTCATCAAGCTGTACATAGGCTCCCTGACTAATATCATTAGAGTATCCGTTCGCAGTTCTGATTGCATAAGTACCATCTCCTGCAGTTTCAAACCGCATTACCTCCCAGCCGCTCGTGGACTGTCCGCCATTGGCACGAAGTCCCCCTTCATTTACACTTCTTGCCGAAACTGCCTGATGATTAAATACAGACCGGAAAGATTTGTATCCCACAAATCTGTTGTCTGTAGAATCAACAAAATCAAACAATGCATTATCCGGCATACTCTCCACATTTTCCAACATGGAAAGGTCTCCATCTGCTGTTAAATCTGTCGTGGTCTCATTAACCGTAACCACTTTTCCTGTACTCTGTGATATTAGGTACAGATATTTTGAATGTCTTGTATAGATTGTTTTTTCCATGGCTGCTCCATCCGCATAAGTATAAAATGTTATTGATGTAATCACAAGTGACAATGCCATGACAAAAGCAATGAATTTTTTCATTCTTTTCTTTCTGCTTTTTTCCACCATAATATTTTACCTCGTTCTTTTTTGATATTTATATTGTAAATGATTTTACACAAATATGGTATGGAATATAATGTCAATATTATTGATGTTTTATGACTTTTCTGATATATTATTTATAGTCCATCAGAGTGATTCAATTATTACAGGGAGAAGAGAAAATGAATATAACAACACTAATAGAAGAACTGAAACAGTTCAATGAAGATGAAATATTGTATAAAAAATACTATGATTATCAACAGGCAGGAAAAACTAATTGGAAATCGGCTGCAGATGACATGGGTGTTTCTTATGCTTTTTTCAAAAAACATTTTCTTCCTGATGTGGAAGGAGGCTTTCTTCCTACAATAATTTCTGATAATAATTTTTTTCAGGGAGAAGACAAAAACAATGTGGTCATCACAAAACACAATCGTTACACACCGGTGTTTGCTCACAAACATCTGTTGTTTGAACTGATTTATGTGCTTTCCGGTTCCTGTGTCCAGCACATTGAACATTCCACCATTACATTGCACGAAGGGCAGTTCTGCCTTGTTGCTCCCGGCTCTGTACATTCCATTTCAGTATTTGACCAGAGTATCATCTTAAACATTCTGATTCGGAGAAATACATTCGAGGACATTTTCTATCATATTCTAAGAAATACAAATGTAATTTCTTCTTTTTTTAACAAGACGCTGTATACCCGGAATCAAAATGCATACCTGATAATTGATTCAAAAAAAGATCCCTATATCCGGGAACATGTTCTATCCATGTTACTCGAATATAGGGAAAAAAATAAATATTATGAAGAAATTCTAAATGGTTCCATTACCATATTGTTTTCCAAACTGTTACAACGCTACGAAAATACCATCTATGTCTCCGATAATACCAAAAAGACAAGTGTGGAATTTTCAGATATGCTGGCATATATTGACAACAATTATCAGCATGTGACACTCCACGAAGTGGCTTCCCACTTCCATTTTTCCGATGCCTACTGTTCAAGATTAATCAAAAAACATACAGGCAAATCTTTTACGCAGCTTCAACAGAATATCCGATTCCGTATGGCTTTATTCTTTCTGGAAAACACAAATAAAACTATCGCTGAAATCAGTTCCGATATTGGTTTTCAAAATGTAGAACACTTTAACCGGCTTTTTAAAAAACGATATGGCATCACTCCGAGCGCCCACCGCAAAATGACATCTGTAACGCACTAAATCAGAAGATTATAGAGAAATTACCTTTGCATATTCCAAAGTTCCACCGAACAAATCCAATGCACTTCCAATCGTATAATCCAGTCTGCCATTACTAATCTTTTTAAAAGTATCAATCTGGGAAATCGAGGAAATGCCGCCGGCATAAGTAATTGGATTTCCATGGTAAGACGAAAGAGTTTTTACCAATGCCTCTTCCATACCGTTTCCTTTTCCTTCTACGTCTACCCCATGAACCAGAAACTCATCACAATAAGCAGACAGTTTGTCCAGTAATTCCGGACTGACTCTCTCCTCGGTGAATTTCTGCCAGCGGTCTGTCACTATATAGTATGCATTTTCATGTTTCCGACAGCTTAAATCCAGCACAATATGTTCTTTTCCTACTGCCTCAACCAGTTTCTGCAGATTTTCATAGTTGATTTTACCATCCTTAAATACAAAAGAAGTAACAATTACATGACTGGCACCGGCAGCAATCCACCATGCCGCATTTTTGTCATTCACTCCTCCGCCAATCTGCATTCCGCCGGCATAAACTTTTAATGCCTTCCATGCCTCCTGTCTGTCCGCTTCATAATATTCCGAATCCACAGCATTTAATAAAATAATATGGCCTCCGGTCAATCCGTCTTTTTTATAAAGCTCTGCAAATTCCGCTGCACTTTTTTCTGACACAAAATTTTCCTTTGCCAGATTGCCTTCATCATTCAGGCTGCCGCCTACCAACTGTTTTACTTTTCCATTATGAATATCTATACACGGTCTGAATTTCACCTGCTTGCTCCTAACTCTTTATTCTGTCTTTTCACAGTTTATGCATTTAATGCCTGTTCTAAATCTGCAATAATATCTTCTGCATCTTCAATTCCAACAGAAAATCGAATTAAATCCGGCTGTACACCTGCCTCCAGCAGCTGCTGATCCGTCATCTGTCTGTGCGTATGACTTGCAGGATGAAGCACGCAAGACCTGGCATCTGCTACATGAGTTACAATCGCTACGAATTTTAAATTATCCATAAACTTAATCGATGCTTCTCTGCCGCCTTTAATTCCAAACGTTAATACACCGCATGTCCCATTCGGCATGTATTTTTGTGCCCTATCGTAATATTTATCTCCTTTTAAGCCCGGATAGTTCACCCACGCCACTTTATCATTATTGGACAGCCATTTTGCAACTTTTAATGCATTTTCACAATGTCTTGGCATTCTCAGATGGAGCGTTTCCAAGCCTACATTCAAAAGAAATGCATTCATCGGTGATGGAATGGAGCCAAGGTCTCTCATAATCTGGGCTGTAGCCTTTGTAATATATCCTGCCTTACCAAAATCCTTGGCATAGATTAATCCATGATAGGAATCATCCGGTTCCGTCAGACCAGGGAATTTTTCTTTATTTGCTTCCCAGTCAAAATTTCCACTATCCACAATTGCGCCACCGACAGCCATCGCATGACCATCCATATATTTTGTAGTAGAATGTGTAACAATATCTGCTCCAAATTCAAAAGGTCTGCAATTAATCGGTGTTGGAAATGTATTATCCACAATAAGCGGAACTCCGTGAGAATGGGCAGCATGCGCAAACTTTTCAAAATCCAGTACTACATTGGAAGGATTGGAAACCGACTCTCCAAAAACACATTTTGTATTTGGACAAAACAGTGCATCCAACTCTTCCGGCTCAATTTCAGGATCAACAAATGTAACATCTATTCCCATCTTTTTCATAGTAACGCCAAACAAATTAAAAGTACCGCCATATACATTGGATGAACAGATTAAATGGTCTCCCGCCTCACATACATTAAACACAGCGTAAAAATTTGCCGCCTGTCCTGATGATGTCAGCATTGCAGCCACACCGCCCTCTAATTCGCAGATTTTCGCTGCAACAGCATCATTGGTCGGATTCTGCAGTCTTGTATAAAAATAACCGTCATCCTCCAAATCAAACAGCCTTCCCATCTGTTCTGAAGTGTCATACTTAAACGTGGTGCTCTGGTAAATCGGTAAAACTCTTGGTTCTCCTTTACCCGGTTTCCATCCTCCCTGCACACAAATTGTTCCCTGATTATTTTTCATCGTTAATCTCCTTTCTATCTTTCACTGCATTGCATATCTGCATATTATTCCGGTTTGTAATCTTTTAAAAATATGTGACTGATAATACAGCATATTGCAAACAATATTACAATCACTGCTACAGACACAAGAAAGAATGTTTTGTTCATGATTGGTATCACACACATATCAATAAAAAACAACACAAATAAAACTGTACTTATTTTATTACATATCAATCCGATTTTAATTTTTTTCTTTTCTGTCATAATATATTACCTCATCGCTCCCAACCTTTAATTTTCTTCTGCTGTGGATTTCACTCAAAAAGGGGCGTGGAAAAATACCGTTCTGCCGTATCCGGTAATACTGTAACAACGGTTTTTCCTTTCCCCAGCTTCTTTGCCAGTTTCAGGGCTGCCGCCACATTGGTTCCACTGGAAATACCACACATCAAACCTTCTTTTCCCGCCAAATCCTTGGCAGTAGTAATTGCTTCCTCGTCAGTTACAATGTATATCTCATCATATATTTTCCTGTCCAGTATTTTTGGAATAATTCCATCTCCTATTCCCATCTGTAAATGAGTTCCTATATTTCCACCTGCTAAAATTGCCGCATTTTCCGGTTCTACAGCCCAAATCTCAATATCAGGATACTGTGCTTTGAGTACGCTTCCTATTCCCGTAATCGTACCTCCGGTGCCTATTCCGGAGCAAAATCCATGGATAGGACCTTCGACCTGCTCCATAATCTCTAACCCTGTATGGTGTGTATGTGCCTTTACATTATTTGGGTTTTCAAACTGCTGCGGCACAAAAACATTTGGATTTTTATCCGCCATATCAAGAGCTGTCTTAAGACATTTATCAATACATTTGCCTATATCTCCATTATCATGTATTAATATTACTTCGGCGCCATAATGCTCCACCAGTTTTCTACGTTCCTCACTCACAGAATCCGGCATGATGATAATGGTTTTATAACCTTTTACAGCTCCCACCAATGATAAGCCAATTCCCTGATTACCGCTGGTTGGCTCAACAATAATGGTATCTTTATGTATTTTCCCTTCGGCTTCTGCCTTCTTAATCATCTCATATGCAGTTCTGGTCTTGATAGAGCCTCCCACATTTAATCCCTCGAATTTTACTAATACTTCCGCAGAATTTTCATCTACCATATGATTCAGCCGAACCATTGGAGTGTGTCCGATAAACTCTAAAACATTGTTGTATATCATAATACTTTCCTTCTATAACTTTCTGTCTGTTTACTAACGAATTAATTATATCTGTTACTTTCTTATTAGGCAAGTTAATTATCCGTCAAACCCGGGGTTTTATCAAAATAAGGGTGATTCCATAATGGAACCACCCTGTCAGTACATATCCTCTAATCATTAAATTTCAGCAGGATTATCTCGATGTAATTACTCTACATCTTTAATTGAGAAGCTCATTCTTCCCATCTTGTCCTTGCCTAAACACTTAACCTTTACTTTATCACCAAGTGTAAGGAAGTCCTCCACATGATTTACTCTTTCTTTGGCAATCTTTGATATGTGAACCATTCCCTCTTTGCCCGGCGCAAACTCTACAAATGCCCCAAATTCTTTGATGCTCACAACAACGCCTTCAAGAATCATGCCTTCCTCAAAGTCAGTGACAATGGTCTCAATATATTTCAGCGCCTTTGCAATCATCTCTTTATCTACGCCGCAAACAGATACCATGCCATCATCTGTAATATCAATTTTAACGCCTGTTTCTTCAATAATCGCATTAATCACTTTGCCGCTCTTACCAACAACATCACCAATCTTGTCTGGGTCTATCTGAATCATCTCAATCTTTGGAGCATATTCATTTACTTCCCTGCGCGGTTCAGCGATAGCCGGCTTCATACAATTATCCATAATGAATAATCTTGCTTCTCTTGTTCTTGCAATGGCTCCTTCTACAATCTCTCTTGTAAGACCATGAATTTTAATATCCATCTGTATAGCTGTGATACCTTCCGTGGTACCGGTTACCTTGAAGTCCATATCTCCAAAAAAGTCTTCCAGACCTTGAATATCTGTAAGCAATACATAATCATCATCTGTATCTCCGGTCACAAGTCCGCATGAAATACCTGCTACCATAGCCTTAATCGGCACACCAGCTGCCATTAAAGACATGCAGGAAGAACAGGTTGAAGCCATGGATGTAGACCCATTGGACTCAAATGTCTCCGACACTGTTCTGATTGCATATGGAAATTCTGCTTCACTTGGAAGAACCGGCATCAGTGCCTTTTCTGCCAAAGCGCCATGTCCGATTTCCCTACGTCCCGGGCCTCTGGATGGCTTTGTCTCACCAACAGAGTAGGAAGGGAAGTTATAATGATGCATATATCTCTTTGTCTTAATATTCTCGTCCAATCCGTCAACCTTCTGTGCCTCGGATAAAGGAGCTAATGTACATACATTACAAATCTGTGTCTGCCCTCTGGTAAACATGGCAGAACCATGAACCCTAGGAATAATATCCGTTTCTGCGGCAAGCGGACGAATCTGATTTAACGCCCTTCCGTCAGGTCTCTTGTGATCTTTTAATATCATTTTGCGGACTGTCTTTTTCTGATACTGGTAAATTGCCTCGCCTAACACGGCAAGCCATTCTTCATTTTCCGCAAATGCTTCTTCTAGCTTTTCTGTAATCTCTTTAATGTTTGCTTCTCTTGTCTGCTTGTCATCTGTAAAAACTGCCACTTCCATATCTGCCGGAGGTATAATTTCCTTAATGGCATCAAACAATTCTTCCTGAATGGCACAGCTTTCATATGTGTGCTTTTCTCTACCCACTTCTGCTACAATCTTATCAATAAACTCAATAATTGTCTGGTTGACATCATGCGCCATGTAAATTGCTTCAATCATTTTGTCTTCCGGTACAATATTTGCACCGGCTTCAATCATAATAACCTTTTCTCTTGTTGAAGCAACGGTCAATTGAAGGTCTCCATCATTCCATTCTGCCTGACTTGGGTTGACAATAAACTTACCGTCCACCATTCCTACCTGTGTCATGGCACATGGTCCGTCAAATGGAATATCAGAAATACATGTTGAAATCGCTGAACCTAACATTGCAACCAGTTCCGGTCTGCATTCAGGATCTACTGACATTACCAGATTATTCAATGTAACATCATTTCTATAATCTTTTGGAAATAAAGGTCTCATAGGACGGTCAATAACACGCGCGGTAAGAACCGAATTTTCTGAAGCCTTGCCTTCCCTTTTGTTAAATCCACCCGGAATTTTGCCAACAGAGTACATCTTTTCTTCAAACTCAACAGATAATGGGAAGAAATCAATTCCATCCCTTGGCTTGTCGGATGCTGTTGCTGTAGACAAAACTGTCGTATCACCATAGTGCATAAATGCTGCACCGTTTGCCTGTGCTGCCACTCTGCCTACGTCAACCGTAAGCGTTCTGCCAGCCAGTTCCATACTAAAACTCTTGTACATAATCTTCTTTCGTTACTTTTTCAGTAACTTCTCCTTTTATAATTTAATCATGTCCATACAAAAATTTATTTTGCTACAATATGAGTACTTATTCAGCCTTGCAAATATTAGCCACAAAGCAGCGATATAAGCTGATGGCTGAATAGATACCAATATGAAGTAATATTACAATCGGTCTTTGCAGAAAATCCGAAACTACTGCAAAACACAGCGGCTATATTGCTGCTATGCTTTGCAGTGGCTTCGGTAATATCTCATCTGCATATCAAATGGCATAATCATCCATATGAACACAATCTTTAATATTATAAACAAAAACAGGGCAAAAAGCAACCAATACTTTTTGCCCGCACAGCCGGTATATGTATCAATTCCTGTAATCTTAATTGTATGAGTTCCCACACCTGCATACGAAGATTGTGAATACGAAAGCGTATAATCTACGTTTTCTACTAAAGTTTATCCTGCATAAGTAATTTTCGGTTTCGGAGTAATTTTAGAACCAGTGTATGTCTGGTTTGGAACGCTATAAACATATGCTTCTGAAATTGGAATTGTTATATTTTCTGTAAGCAACTTAATACAAAAATTACCAGGTACATTCTTATTTCTTTTCCGTTTCATTATCCACAATATAGAATGTAAGCTCCACCGTTCTTTCTTTTGGTCCTATCAGATGGACATATTTATATTTTCCCGGTTTGAGTTCCCCAAAGCATTCCTTTATCGGAAGTGTAAGGTGAAAACTGCAACTTCCGGTCATCGTCTGACAGTAGTTATAATCAGGATTTATGAAACCGATTATTTCTTCCACCGTATCCCACTGGGTATATTTTTTGATATAACCCGGTCGGACATCATAAGTATATTTTTCATCTTGTACAGTAATCATATAAGTTATTTCCAAACTGTCTGTATTTTTCAATTCATTTTTTTCCAGCTGTCCCATTGCAAGAAATTCCGGAGAGGTGACATCAAACTCTACGGGCACTTCTATTGTAAACGTATTTTCTATTTTTCCATTAAACATATCATCTCCATAGTACTGGATGAGATGAAATAACTCTGTATATTTATAATGTCCCGGCTTTACATTATTAAAATCAGTCAGATGTATATCTTTCTGCAAAGGTTTGTTCCACGTAAAAGGCCATGCCCCTTCTCTATCAAAATCTTTATGCTCAATCTCAATCCACTCTCCATTCGAATATATTTCGAGCTTTTGCGGTGCGACGGATTCTATACTCCATACATTTTCCGGTCCTTCATAATAATATTCAAGCAACAGGCTATCCTCTGTTGTCAATCCATCATTTAATATTTTTCCTGTAATATGAGCCTCCGTTTTTTCTGATATTTCTTCCTCTTTTGGTTTTACAGTAGAAACTTGTGGAGTAATTTCCGTTTTTTTTGTCTTTTTCTTTCGAACTGTTATCTTGACCTTATAAGTCTTTTTCCCATGTTTTGCCTGTATGACAGCTTTTCCTGGCTTTTTTCCTTTCAGCTTAATGTTATTCTTGCACTTACCGGATTTTTTTATAATCCTGATATTTTTCTTTCCTTTGAGAATTTTCCACCGTACTTTCTTGGAAGTATTTTTAAGTTTTACAGTCTTAATACCTCCTACCGATAAAACCACATTTTTTTTATTAAGTGTGACTTTCTTTGTTTTTGCATGTACGCTGAACGATGAAGTTATCAAAATTCCATTAAGTATCAATACAAATATCAGGATTGATGCAAACAGTTTTTTTACCACTTATATCACCTCAACTCATAATATCTTTATATAACAAAAAGGCATCTGAATATAGGGAATTGAAGTTTCCCATTTCAGATGTCTCTAACGATTCCGACAAATTATTTCCAATCCCCCATAAATAATATATTCACTCTAACACATTTTGTCCGTTTCCTTTTTATGTATTTTATTATATTACCTTATTTTAACTTTGTCTATAAATTTTAAATTCTTTGCAGTTTTATTCTATAATGTGGGATTCACCTTGCTAATTTGCTGATAAAAAATATAATATCTTAATCCAATGCATCTTGTACTTTACATATTTATTTGCTTTCTTAAAAATCATAAAGAAAAAGAAACAGGGAATCAATCTCCCTGCTTCTTTTCTTTAATTTGATTATTTACGGATTCCTAATTTCTGAATCAGGGCTCTGTACTCATCAACATCATTCTTTTTGATATAATCCAGTAATCCACGTCTCTTACCAACCATCTTTAAAAGACCTCTTCTGGAATGATGGTCTTTCTGGTTGTCCTTGAGATGCTCTGTTAATTCCTGAATTCTGTATGTCAGGATAGCAACCTGAACTGCCGGTGAACCGGTGTCTGTTGGTGTTTTGCCATACTCGGCTGCAAGCTGTGCTTTTGTTTCCTTTGAAATCATATGAATTTCCTCCTTAATTATTAATATCCCCTGACACTTAAGTAATGGTCGGAGTGTCCGAATACTTAGTGTCGGTTAAACATACCTTGACAATATACTATAAAAAATGAAATTTGTCTAGTAATTTTTTTTGCAGTTTTTATTTAATATTTAATTTTTTATAACCCTTTATTGCTTTATTAAATTTACTTTTAGATATCCTTTTATAATTTCTGTAATATGTGTGATATCCCATCCCCACATTGTCCATATATGAAACAACTCTTATTTTTCCTTGTGAATATCTAATAACCCGATAAATTGTTCCATCACCACCAAATTGCTTATATATTATCGTTCTGCCTTTTCTATAAAAATTATCTGTAAAATCATATAAATGTTCCCAATCATACATAGATACTGTAAATTTTCCCAATCTTTTAGCTGTTCCTTTTTTATATTTATAAAAAATAGCATTATATTTATTATTTTTGCCAGAATACTTAAATACTACTAACAGTGGTATCTTATTCTGTGTCATTTTAATAACACTATATTGTGCATTCCACAGCGAATTGATTTTTTTGCTATAGGCTTTTGTCCATCCTTTCGAATATGTACCATCTTTTCCTTTTATTTGTTTACTATAATTACCCACATACAATATTGTTACTAGTATTATAACAATCACAACTATGTGCTTTGATATTTTTCTCATGATTTTCTCCTACTATTTTTGTTAATCAGCCCTAATTATTTTCATGATTTCCACTGTTTAAATTTTATTACTTTAGTGTATTTTTTCATCGCTTTAGTGAATTTTTTATGACTTACTTTTTTACCGTTTATAAGATATCGTAATGTAAATTTATTATTTTTCCAAATTTTTTTTGCATAAAAACTCCCCACATTTCTCACTCTACCCTTTCTGACTGCCCATATATAGTAACAATTTGTAGTTCCTCCTGCATAAATCATCAATTGCTTTTTTGCTTTAGAATAACTTACATCTCCCTCTCCTATATATATGCTATTTGATGCTTTTTTTACTTTTCCTTTTCTATATGTGTAAATGTTCCAAACGACATAACCATTCGTATTGATCATTTCCGGAACGCCGTTTCTGTCTACATCGACAAGAGCATACCACACATCTCCTTCCTTTTTCTGTTTATTATTTAAAATTTTTTCATAAGCTTTTTTTGCTTTCTGCTTTTGGGTTACACCATTCACCTCTGGTGTGTAAAATACATTAAGTGAAATTGTTATTATCATCCCTATTGAAATTATTTTTGCTACATAATTCATAATTCTTTTCATTCTTTTTACCTCTTCTTTCTCCTTCTGCTGTTATCTTCATATTTTGTAATCCATTTGCTTTCTATGACTTTATAATTTTTCTAAATTCCTCATCATAACTGCATACACCACGGTACATTTTATATAAAAAGAAATTTTGCTCTTTTATGGCATATCTGGTAACTTCTTCCATAAGGTATTCTCCCGGGTCTTCACTCTCAAGATATTCAATAATAAACTTATCAAACGTTTCCTTTTCATTCAACTTATTAAACCCACATTCATGTAAAATAACAGACAATCGTTTAACATTAATCTGATTTCTTTCAGATAATTTTGCTTCACTCCCAAAGAAAATCAAAAAGCAAATTAGACTTGTTCGATCAATATCGACATTGCCTTTTATCATTTTTCTTATGGTATTTTCTCCACTTCTATTTCGTTGATATCCCCTATTTTTACCATCTCTTGAATATATGGAGTCTAACTCTTCATCTTCTTTTTCCATTTTATCTATCTGATATTTGATTACTTCATCATCCGATTTATCTTCCAAAGTCTTATCATAATGCCTTAATGACTTTGCCAACTGCCCCTTCTGATTATCAGGAAGATTTTTTAAATTTCCATAATAGTCCATCAGAACCTCAACCCAATCAAGAGAAACGTATTCAAAGAAAAAATAATTAAATGCATCAAATATTTCTTTAGGTGAGATAGCTTGTCTATACAAATATTCACGTTTTTCTTTAGATGAATATTTTCTTCTCTTAAGTTTCGTAATTCCTTTTATTACTACAATATTATCCATGTCCTCTTCCGAACCAAATTCATCACCTACTCGAGCAATATAATTTTCAATCTTATCTTCTAAATACAGATATAAATATTTGCAGAAATAATATCGAGCCTTTTCTCTAACAATACTAAACATATTAACATTATTAGTAATATAGTTGACAAACGTTTTATTATCACCTATTTTAGATATTTCCACTTCCAAATACTTTGTTTGATGCATAGTTACATAATCAGACTGTTCCTCTAATGAATTGTTTTCAAGATAATTTTTTATTTCAGCAATCGTAATATTATTTTCCTTAAAGTAATCCGAAGAAACTTCCGCATAAGCATAAGAACATTTTTCTTCTAATTCCTTCCATTCAGAAAAAGTTAAATGATTTGTATATGCATATATAAGACTTGCTTCCCAAAAGTTTCTTGCATAAAGTTGAGCGCATCCAATCTCTTGAAGTTTTTCATTTACTTCCTCATAAGTAAACCTTTTCACAAATCCTAATGCAAGAATGCGATATCTTACAGGTATACTTTTTGCCGTCTGCAAATTAAACTGCATAAGTTCATCCAAAAGTTCACTGCCTTTATCATTATTAGTAAAATCTTGTATCATTTTCTCAAAAATTGATATATTTTCTTTCATCCATTTATGCTCCTATACTAATTTTGCCAATTTATATTATGATAGTCGCTCGAGACAATTGATTTAATTAATTTCTTGTTTAATTCAGTGTTGCTTGAAAAAACTACATCCTTATAATACTTACCTTCAACTATATCTTTCCTAAAACTTATAATGTCATAATCATTTTTTTCTTCAAATCTAAAACATATTTCATCATATCTGCCATCTAAAAGCTTACAATAAACCACAATTTTTTTTATTTTTTTCATAATAGCTTTTATCTTTTCATCTGATAAATCATCTACCGTAATGTCTACATATAATTCACCGATATCCGGTCTATGAACCAAACTGTCAGATAATATTTTTTTTATATTATTTTTGTCCTGATTATAAGTGCTTTCTACTTCTTTTAATCCTTTTAACTCATTCACATTTTTATGAATAATTTTTCCTTCAGTATTTTCCTGATAAGTATTATACAACAATGGACTATAATAATTATCCGATGTTTTTGTAATGCAATTTTTAACATATTTATAAAATATAGGCTCGTTTCCCTTTTGATATTGTTCATCTTTTACATAATACCTATCAAAAACAATTCTTCCATCCTCTATAGGCTTTGTTATTGTTGCTCTTGCAATTTTGTACTTTCCAAGTCGCAGCCATAAATATTTTTCATTATTCTTTAATATCTTTTGACTTATCTCTTTAAGATTATCCTTGCAATATTGATTTTTAGTATACATAATTAATTTATATTGCCCCTTATTTTTGACTATATCTACCTGATAATCTTTAAGATAGGTTATTTCTAAAAAAGAACTGACAATATTAACCTCTTTCAACTGGAAAAATACACTATCCATAAAATTATAATAACAATCTTTTTGCGCCATTTTTATAACAACGTTATTCGATTGATTTTTTTCTCTTCCCAAAGAATAGGGAATATCTAAAGAATCCATTTTAGTTTTAATGTCTGTGAAAATATCAATCCACTCTCCTTCTGTATGTTCGCCATATTCTGTATAGTAAAATGATATTGAAGGATTTTTAATTTCGTTTGGATTAACTTGATGTTTCCCTTTCGGAGATTTTTTATGTATGTCTTCCCATTCTGTTGCTATGTCAAATCCTAATACATTAAATGCTTTTGCAAACTTTTTGTGCATCATATTGTATTTGAGCAGTTCAACTATTCGTTCATTTTTAAATCCTCTTTGAATATACAAAGTGCTTCTGTCTTCACTTAAAACACCTGTAATGCAAAATAAAACCGCATTTTTCATATTAGCATCCTGACAAATATAACACTCTCTCGAAATATTATTATTTTTTAATTTCTTAACTACTTCATCACTCAATTTAATTTCTAATACGCCATAATGATATTTTGATAGGTCTTTAATCACATTGCCAATACCATTATCACTATACATGTATTCTATATCATATTTTTCGTCAGTTATTTGTTTCTGTGAATTCTTTATACTCTTAATATTTTCATATGTAATCCTGACGCTATTAGATAAATCATCCCTAGCTGTTTTCATTCTGTTATTTTTGTATTTAACTAAATAAATCTCACAAGGTCTGGAAATAAAACTTTTTGTAAATTCACTAAAGTTTTGATTATCTTTATATAACTTTTCTTCCACATATACTTTCCTCGCTATTGAAATACGTATATTTTCATCCTCTTCTTCCATAATATACTTATCATTCGTCAATACTTTTAATCTTTCTTTTAAGATTTTTTTTGCATCGGCATATTGTTTCGCCGACATATCATCAGGGGCAGATAACAGCAAGTGCTGAACGTCTTCGTCACCAAACATAATCTCTTCTTTATGATTTTCATAATATCTATTCACGAAAAATCCGCCCACAGCCACAAATACAGCTATGAGTGCTACACTCATACCTGCTATAATTGCTTTTTTATTAGAACTTTTTTCTTTTTTCTCTTTCATTTGTGCACTGAATGCCCTCGCCAATTCTTCCATTGACTGATATCGGTCTTTTGGATTAACGGACAAGCCTTGTAATAGGATTTTCTCAATCTCGCTCTTTATTTTCACTCCTTTTTCAGATGGTTTTTCTATTTCATCATATAGTATTCTGGACAAAGCCTCTTGTGGAGATTGCCCGGTGATACAATAATAGATTACCGCGCATACTGCATATACATCTGTCCACGGTCCCAAATTTCCTTCTTTATCATATTGCTCCGGTGGGGCATATCCTCCCGTCAGAATAACAGAATAGGATTTTTCGTCTATATTCTCATTATCTTTGGCAGATCCAAAATCTATAAGCCTGAACTTATCATCAGACTGAACCATAATATTATTGGGTCCTATATCTCTATGAATAACACCGCAATTATGAATTTTCCCTAATGTGTTAATCACGGGTAGAATTTTATTAATACAACTTTCCACAGATATAGGACCATTTTTACTGATTTTATCTTTAATACTTACTCCATCAATATACTCCATAACAATATAAGCTGTTCCATTGGATTCAAAGTAATCCATTATGTGAACCACTCCATCTTCTTTCGAAAAATTGCTTACAATTCGAGCTTCCTGAAGAAATTTTTTCTTTTCTTTTTCAAACTCATCTTTGCCATCATCCCAAGCCAAAACAACGCTATCCGATTCACTAATATCTCTCTTCATAAAATTTTTTAAGAAAAATTCCTTAATAGCCACTGTCATCCCGATATTTTTATGAATTCCTTTATATGTAATCCCAAATCCACCTTCTCCTATTACTTCTTTAAGAACATACCTTCCATCCAAAACTGTTTCAGGCTTCAGCCAGTATTTTTTTGTTTGCTTCATAATAAAAATTCCTCTTTTTATTTATTACTTACTTTATAATACACTGTGTCCATTTTTCATCTTATATATTATAAACTTTATTGCGTTTTTCAACAATACTTAATCCATGAGAAACAGATATGAAAGCCCACTTTTTCACTTTAAGATAACATTGTTTATGCTATTATTTGGTTACATATGCTTTTTACTTTTTTTAAATTTTGTGGTTATTTTTACTGTACTAGTTTTATCATAATATCCCATAATTGGAGAATAGCGAATTATATATGTTCCTTTTTTCAATTTTAGGAATACCGAAACATTACAATACCCTGTAACATCTGAATCACAGTAAAATAAAAAGTTTCCATTTTTGGTAACATAACCTTGGTTCTCTTTTTTAGAAACCATTGTAACTTTGGCTGCCTTACCATTTTTCTTATAAATAAATGTTCTCATATTAAAACAATCTGTTCTAACGTTTATCTTATATATTCCTTTCTTCTTTATTTTAATCTTAATATAATTATCCTCTTCATATAATTTATATTTACCGTTTAAATTTGCCTTTATTGCTGTTCTAAATGTATTTGCCTTTATCGGTATTATATTCATCATTAAACACAAAGCAATCGCAAAACAAACACACACTCTCGTACATTTTCTTTTCATAATATTTCTTCCTTTCTACTACCAAAAAATAATTTAATGTTAATTCTTTTACATATGCCTAAATTTCATTATCTTAAGAACAATGAAACCTTGCAGTCACAAATATGCCATCTTCTCTGTCACCTCCTTTTGATAATCTTATTATAAACTTCAGATTATGCAAATTTGTTTTTGGTATCTAAAATCTTGTTGATATTTAACAATCTGAATAATTTATAATACTGCTTTGCATAAAAAAAGAACTTTAAATTTTACTTTTGGGAAACACCCATTTGTAAAATTTAAAGTTCTTTTTTCAACCACTCTACCCGTTCTTTCCCCTGCACACTTCTATATCCCTTTCAACCTGTGCTTTCAGCTCTTCCACACTGGCAAATGTGCGTTCAGGTCGCACAAACTCATAAAAATCCACCTGAACTATTTCATCATAAAGATATTTTTCAAAATCTATTATATGTGTTTCAATTTTAGTATTTCTGCCATGCTCCACAGTGGGATTTACCCCAATATTACTGATGGAATGAAATCTTTTTCCTGCTACATTGATTACAGTTCGGTAAACGCCCCTCGGCGGAAGCAGTTTTGTCTCCTCGGGAATAACATTTGCAGTAGGAAATCCCAGTGTCCGTCCCAGTTTCTTCCCCTGCTCTACTTTCCCGATAACACAATATGGGTGGTCAAGCATTTCATTAACTTCCATCATTTTTCCTTCTAATATTTTTTCTCTAATGGAAGTACTGCTGATGTCTTGGTTATGATACTGCTCCTTTTCCACTACAATCAAACGGTAATCATACTTATTCTGGTTTTCTTCCAAAAACTTCACGTCACCGGATGCCTTTGTCCCAAAACGAAAATCCGGTCCGCACACTATGGTAGTCGCGCCGATTCTGTCCTTTAGTATTTTTTTTACAAATTCGTCCGGTGTCAATGCCAGAAATTCCCTATTCATTGGCATCCTGATATATATATCCATACCTCTGCTGTCACAGAGCATCTGTTTTTCTGCTTCTGTTACGATGGTTTTACCGGCATGAGCATCCAGAAATGCTCTCGGAGATGTCTCAAATGTGAGCACTACTTTCTGCCTTCCATTGGCATTCTTTTTTATTTCTTCAAATAATTTTTCATGTCCCTTATGTACCCCGTCAAATTTTCCAATGGTCACTATCGTATTTTTTAACCGGATATTATCATCCATTGAAATGCACTGCATATTCTCTCCTAACTCTCCACCAATGGTTTTATCCCGATAGGAACTCTCATGTTTTATAAAAATATCTTCAAAGGCTTATATATTTGCTTATCCGCATGGAACATATACAACCCGATAAATTTCCCATCATAAGTGTACACACGTACTGTCTGTCCATCCCCATGATTCATTTTAAGGAGTGTATTTCCCGATGTAAAAATATTTCCATTATATACAAGTTTTTCTGCATTTTCAGAAACAATACATTTGGAATAAGCATCCAACATTTCATCTATCGGCACTATGTATTTATCCAATGTTCCGGCATCCCTGTACTCCTCAATTTGCGCCAGAGTAATGCCTTCTTCTGCTTTAAAACGTTCTACCCGGCTTCTCACAAGCTGTTCCATGCATCCGCCTACACCAAGTTTTGCTCCAATATCATGGCATAAAGTTCTAATATATGTTCCCTTGGAACATGTTACATGCATATCTACTCTTGGCAAATCCATATTCGTCACCGTAATGTCTATAATCTTACAATGTCTTGCAGGGCGCTCGACCACCTCTCCTCTTCTGGCAAGATGATACAATTTCTCTCCGCCTATCTTTATGGCTGAAAACATTGGAGGTATCTGTTCATAATCTCCAATAAAACTTTTTACCGCTTCAAAAACTTTTTCTTGCGTCAAACCTTCCAGTTCTTCCTTTGCAGCCTGCTTGATTAGTTTTCCTGTTGTATCCTGCGTGTCGGTCTCGGTTCCCAATACCAATGTTGCTATGTATGTTTTGTCCTTTTCGGACAAAATATTGCATAACTTTGTTGCCTTTCCCAGACATACCGGAAGAACTCCCACCGCTGCCGGATCTAAAGTTCCCATGTGTCCTATTTTCTTTTGTTTCAGTATCCCCCGAAGCTTTGCTACTACATCATGTGAGGTATAACCCGGCTCCTTGTATACATTTATTACTCCGTTAATCATATTTCATACCTGTCTTTATATTTGATATTATTATGTCGTCTAAACTAACATAGTATGCCCACTATATTTTCATCCTATAGTGCCTCTTTTATTTTTTCAACAACACTGTCTATTACTTCTTCCAGATTTCCTTCCATGTCAAATCCTGCTGCACGGGCATGTCCGCCGCCTCCAAATAATACGGCAATTTTGCTTACATCTGCGTATTCCTTTGAACGAAGGCTTATTTTATATTTATTTTCATCTAACTGATAAGCAAACATGGCAACTTCCACTCCGTCAACATTACGAATAGAGGCAACCACTGCGTCTAAATCATTGGTTGTGACACCATATTCATTCATCATTTCTGACGTACAATAACCATAAATACATCGCCCCTCCAGACAAAGAACAGAATTGCTCTGTATATTGGCAGTAATCATCAACTGGTTATAAGATTTTCTATAAAAGGTATCTTCCAATATTCTATTGACGTTGATGCCATACTCTATCATTTTTGCGGCAATCCGCATTGTTCTTGCTGTTGTTGTCTGAAATCTGAAAACTCCGGAATCGTGTGCGATTCCCATATACATTGGCTCGGCAATGCTTCTGTCAAACAATTCTTCATCCAACAGCTCATATAAAACTTCACTGGCAGAACTCGCTTCAGGCACAATATAATTATAATCGGCATATCCTGCGTTACTCTTATGGTGGTCAATGCAGACTGTTTTTTCTGCATTTTCAAAAAAAGGCAGATTAAATCCTAATCTTTCCACACTTGCCGTATCAAGGGAAAGAAACAAATCAAATTTTGTTCCGTCAAATCCTTCTGTCTCTATTTTGTCCGTATTTTCAATCAATTCAAATTTTTTATCTACGAACTCAAGAAACACTCTGACGTCAATATCAGGTCTGTTCTTCTTTAAATAATTATACAATGCCATACAGGAGCCCACACAATCTCCATCCGGTCTTATATGACCGGCAATTCCTACCGTCTTTGCCTTTCCAATTATCTGGTCAATCGTCACAACATTCCTCCTACTCGGTTGTATTTAAATCGTCAATCATCTTTGACATCTTCATTCCATATTCAATGGATTCGTCTATAATAAATCTGATTTCCGGCGTATTCCGGAGATTTACCGTTCTGGCAAGCTCACGCCGGATAAATCCTGCAGCACTTTTCAGTCCTGCCATCGTATCTGTTTTTGCCTGCTCATCCCCTAACACACTGATATATGCCTTGCAGGTTTTCAGGTCAGGTGCAACTTCTACTGCGGTAACCGTAGTCATAATACCGATACGTGGGTCTTTCAACTCACGTATGATATTACTTAATTCTTTTTGCACCTCGCCATTAATTCTTGTATTTTTAATGCTATTCTTTCTCATATCATAACTCCATATTTTATTATCTAGGCACTTCTACCATGATATAAGCCTCTACCTGATCGCCTTCCGCAATATCATTAAATCCATCAAATACCAAACCGCACTCATATCCTGCTTTTACTTCTTTGACATCATCTTTGAATCTCTTTAGAGATGCAACAGGTCCTTCAAAAATCTGTGTGCCTTCTCTTGAAACTCTGGCAGAACAGCCTCTCTGCATAATACCATCCAGTACATATGAGCCGGCAATGTTTCCAACACCGGAAGCCTTAAATATCTGACGAATCTCTGCATGACCGATAATTTTTTCTTCATAAACCGGCTCAAGCATTCCCTTCATTGCACGTTCAATATCTTCAATCGCATTGTAAATTACAGAGTAAAGTCTTAAATCTACATTTTCATTATGCGCTGTTGCTTCTGCCTGCGTATCAGGCTTTACATTAAATCCTAAAATCAACGCATTGGATGTGGAAGCAAGAATGACATCAGACTCATTAATTGCACCAACACCGCCATGAATAACCTTTACCTCTACTTCATCATTTGAAAGTTTCAGCAGGCTCTGTTTTACAGCCTCTACAGAACCCTGAACATCCGCCTTGATAATAACATTCAGTTCTTTCAATTCTCCTGCCTCAATCTGTGAATTAAGGTCATCCAGAGAAATTCTGAATTTATTAGATTCCATAAGTTTTGCTTTGCTGTCCTCAATAAATGTGTTTGCAAAATCTTTCGCTTCATTGGCTGTCTCTGTAGAAACAAACACTTCGCCTGCATTTGGAACACCGCCAAGTCCTAAAATCTCAACCGGAGTAGATGGCCCTGCCGTCTTAATACGGTTTCCTTTATCATCTGTCATAGCCCTCACTTTACCGTGGTTTGCACCTGCTGCAATGTGAGCGCCTATTTTTAATGTACCTTTTTGTACCAATACTGTAGCAACCGGTCCTTTTCCTTTATCAAGTTTTGCCTCAATAACAATACCTCTTGCCTGACGGTTTGCATTTGCTTTTAACTCTAAAATATCTGCCTGCAAAAGTACCATTTCAAGAAGATCATCAATGCCTTCTCCTGTATGGGCTGAAACCGGAACCATCTCCACATTTCCACCCCAGTCAGTCGCTAATAATTCATGTTCAGCAAGTCCCTGCTTAACTCTTTCAATATTAGCGCCCGGTTTATCAATCTTGTTGATAGCGACAATAATTTCAATTCCTGCCGCCTTTGCATGATTAATTGCCTCAACCGTCTGTGGCATTACACCATCATCTGCTGCAACTACCAGAATTGCAATATCCGTGGACTGTGCTCCACGCATACGCATGGATGTAAACGCTTCATGCCCCGGTGTATCAAGAAATGTAATTGTCCGATCTTTCACTTTAACCACAGATGCGCCGATATGCTGTGTGATACCGCCTGCTTCCCCTGAAATAACATTGGTCTCCCTGATAGCATCAAGAAGCGATGTCTTACCATGATCAACGTGTCCCATAACGCAAACAACCGGCGGACGTTTCACCATAAGTGTTTCATCCTCTGCCTCTTCTTTGAGAAGCTCCTCTATCATGTCCACTTTTTCTTCTTTTTCACACATGATTTCATATCCCAGTGCAATTTCTTCGGCACTGTCAAAATCCAACTCTGTGTTGACGGTTACCATTTTTCCTTCCAGGAATAATTTTTTCACCAGCGTGGACGCAGTCATTTTCATTTTCTCTGCCAGTTCACCAATGGTAATGAAATCCGGAACCTGAATAATTTTAATTTCTTCCTTCTTTTCTTCCTTCTTCTTTGGTTTTTCCAGCATCGGTTTGGAAAAATCGCCTTTTCTGCCATTTTTTCCTCTTCTTAAGCCATCCTCATAATTTTTTCTATTACGCTCCTGCTTATCCTGTCGTATTTTATTTTCTCTTGATTTTCTGTTTTTATCCTGAATCGGCTCTGCAGGCGCATCATTTCTTCTAAAATCACGCCTGTCATTTCTTCTGTCATTACGCCCGTTACCGCGGTCTTTATTAAAGTTTCTGTTATCTCTATCATTATTTCCGTTATTTCGACTGTTATTTCTGTCATTATTTGGGCGTCTGTCTCTCTGCGGTCTGTTATCCTGCCTTGTGGCAGCCGGTCTCTTATTTTCTTTTACTATCGGCTTTTCTTCTACAGGCTTTTCCTTTTTTTCCGGCTTTGCCTCTGTTTTTGGCGGGATATTTTTTGTTGCTTCTTTCACAGGTGTTTTCACTTCTTTTACCGGTTCTGTTTTCATTGCCTGTGAAGCAGCTGTTTTTTCTTCCTGCGGCTTTGCGCTTACTTTTTCTTCCTGTGGCTTTACACCTGTTTTTTCTTCCTGATGTTTAATATTTGCCTTTCCTTCTGAAGAATGTTTGGAATGACGGCGGTGTTCTCCATCACTGCTGTGTCTTCGTCTTCTCTTTTCACCGTCTCCATGACTTCTTCTTTCACCGGTTCTGACGATTCCCTTACTTGTGATTAGCACTCTCGGTTTCGCCTTTTCTTCTTTTTTTTCTTCAGCGTTTTCCGCTGTTTTCTCTGTTTCTTTTTCTGCTTCTTTTTCCTTCTGTTCTTCTTCCTTTAAAGAAAACTTTTTCTTAATAAATGCAATTTGCTCCTCGTCAATAGAACTCTGAGCTTTCACATCAGTTCCCTTTTCTGCAAGTGCAGTAACGATGTCTGCACTTTTTATTTCCAATTCTTTGGCTAACTCATGTACTCTCATCTTTGCCATCTACTACCTCCGTTTAATGATTATCCTCTAATAATTTTATGATAGTTCTACTAAAACCTTCATCCATTATAGCTATCGAAGCGCGTTCTCTATTTCCTGTAGAACTTCCCAATTCCATTTTGCTTCCATAAACATATACCGGAATTTTGTAATATTTACATTTATTGATAAACAGTTTTTTTGTATTATCCGATGCTTCCTCTGACACCAGCACCAAAAAAGTTTTTCCGGACTTAACAGCTTTTTCTACTGAAAATTCTCCTGCGACTGTTTTTCCGGCTCTGGTTGCCAGCCCAATCATAGAAAATATCTTATTCATTTCCGTCTCCCAACTGTTTTTTTAATTCCTCAATCACATCTATTTCAAGTTTAGGGATTTTAAGTGTTTTTTCTAAACTTTTACTTTTGATTGCTTTTTCCAGACAATTACTATCCGCACAAATATATGCGCCTCTTCCATTCATCTTTCCGGTTAAGTCAACAAAAACATTACCTTCTTTGTTCCTGACCACACGTATCAGTTCTTTTTTGTTTTTAGACTGTCTACATCCAATACATGTTCTCATTGGAACTTTTCTAACCTGCCCCATATTCTATCTCCTATGCTTCGTCTGATTCTTTGTCCTCTGCCTCTGACTCAGTATCATATTCTGCATCATATTCATTGTCATAATATTCGTCATCATAGTATTCATCATCATAGTATTCGTCGTCGTAATACTCACCATCATAATATCCATCATCATAGTAATCTTCTTCATTAAATACATACTGAATACCTTCTTCTTTTGCCTGTGACTCACTCTTAATATCAATCTTAAATCCTGTAAGTTTTGCCGCAAGTCTGGCATTCTGTCCTTCCTTGCCAATGGCAAGCGACAGCTGTAAGTCAGGAACAACTACCAGTGCTTCCTTATTATCAGGGTCGGCAAGAACTGATACCACCTTGGAAGGACTCAATGCGTTTTCAATTAAAATCGCCGGATTTTCACTCCAGTTTATAATATCCATTTTCTCATTCTGAAGTTCATCGACAACTGCATTGACTCTTGCGCCATTAATTCCTACGCATGCGCCAACTGCATCCACGTCTTCATTGTTAGACCATACTGCAATCTTTGTTCTCGACCCTGCTTCTCTTGCAATACTCTTAATCTCCACTGTTCCATCCTGTATTTCTGTTACTTCCTGCTCAAAAAGTCTTTTTACAAGATTTGGATGGGTTCTGGAAACATTAATTCTAGGTCCTCTTCCATTATCTTTTACTTCTGTAACATATAATTTAATCCTGTCATTGGGTCTGAAAAACTCTCCTTTGGACTGTTCCTTTTCCATCAGAACCGTATCAACCTTACCTAAATTAATACTGATGTTCTTTCCATTGATTCTCTGAACAATACCTGTAATAATATCATTCTGTTTTTCATAATAATGCTCATAAAGACTTTTTCGTTCTTCTTCCCGAATCTTTTGTAAAATACCGTTCTTTGCACTTTGTGTGGCAATCCGTCCAAAATCCTGCGACTGGATTTCTATATTCACAATATCTCCCAGCTCATAGGAAGCCTTAATATTTCTGGCATCTTCTAATGAAATCTGGGAAACAGTATCCTCCACTTCCTCAACTACTGTTTTCTGGGAATAAATATGAAACTCTCCTGTTTCTCTGTCCATTGTAACGGTTACATTATCTGCCTTGTTAAAATTATTTTTGTAAGCTACAACCAGGTTACTTTCAATGGCTTCAAATAAAGATTCTTTACTAATGCCCTTCTCCTTTTCCAACACTTCTAATGCTGCAATCAATTCCTTGTTCATCTTCTTAATATCCTCCTAAAAATCAATCGTTAATTTCACAAGTGAAACATTTACTCTGTCCAAACTTATTTCACTACCATCTTCATCTTCGATAGTAATTGTATCTTTATCATAAGACTTTAACAGTCCCACATACTGTTTATTTCCGTTAAGGCTTCTATATAAATGAACTTCAACCTCTTCTCCAATACTTCTGTCAAAATCTCTGTCCTTTTTCAGGGGACGTCCCAAACCCGGCGAACTTACCTCCAATATGTAAGTATCACTGATAAAATCTTTCTCATCCAGCAAATCACTTAACCGTCTGCTGACGCTCTCTAAATCATTAATTGTAATGCCTCCCGGTTTGTCGACATAAGCTCTTAAATACCAGTTACTGCCTTCCTTGACATACTCCACATCTACCATTTCATATCCCTTTTCCTCCAATATCGGGATAAGCAGTGCTTCTGTCTTTGATTCGTATTCTTCTTTCCTAGACACCTTAACCTCCTATATTTTTTCTGCGCCGGTGGAAGCTTTTCCTTTTCCTTATCCGGTCACATAACAAAGAGCGAACCTTTGCGGTTCGCTCCTTACACTTTAGTCAATATTTACCATATGAATATACCTCATTTATTCATTCATGTCAACCTTTAATTTGGCATTTCTTTTTCTATTTATCTTACATTTTCAAACATCTCGATTTTGGAATGTTTGATAATCTGCTCATACATCTTTAGTCCTGCTATCGGCAAAAACTTTGATGTAAAATTCATAAATTTTGCATCCTTCCCTACAATGATTCTTGATTTTTGCTTTATTATCTTCTTTATAATCTTCTTTGCCATTTTGTCTGCTTTGGTAGATACCATTCTCATCAGTCTGCTTTCCGATTGAACATACTGATTTCTCAAAATGTCAGTTTTGATAAATCCGGGGCAGATGTAACCGATATACATCTCCCTTCCAAGTTCAGCTATCAATACTTCTGTATACGCCTTCAGCGCTGCTTTGCCGGCACTATAAATACTTGTTCCAATAATAGCTGCTAAAGCATCGGCGCTGGAAACATTTACAATTCCTGCCATCGTTGATTTGCGGAGAATAGGAAGCATTGTATTAATTGCATATCTGCAACCATGGAAATTAACATTCATACATTTATGTACCTGCTCTTCTGTGTAATTCTGCGACTTGTCAAAAGGAGGCAGAATTCCGGCATTATTAATCAGCAAATCAATATTTCTCTCTTCTGCCAATAGTTCATTCGCAAAAATTTTCCAGTTTTCTTCTATGCTCACATCAAAAATTCTATATTCAAATTCATCCCTCAAGTAGGTAAGCTCCTCTTTTAGGCTTTTCATTTTTTCCTCTGACTGTCCTATGCCAATCACCTTACAATTCTGCTCTTTTATAAGGCGGATGCTGATTGCCCGCCCTAATCCGGAAGAAGCGCCGGTAATTAATACTGTCTTTCCATATATCCAGTCCATATAAGAATTCATATTCCTTTCAAAAATATCTTGCAAAATTTTACTTTACTGTTATAATAATACAGTAGCATTTTTTTGGCTCGTTGGTCAAGTGGTCAAGACGCCGCCCTCTCAAGGCGGAATCACGAGTTCAATTCTCGTACGAGCTGTTTTCTTTTTGTTTTTTATTATTTTTATTTTTTTCATTTGCATCTTTTTATAAAAGATGTATTTTCCTTTTAGCAGCCACACCATTATGGTGTGGCTTTGCTTTTTTCTTATGTACTTTTCTTTCGCAAACTGCCGCTAAAAATCAAAAATAGATAACTGACTGTCCTCCGGCATCCCTTCCAGCAATCCCAAATCGGACATTGTATCAATGACCGTTTTACTCAACTTACTTTTTTCTCTCAAATCATTTTTGGAAACAAAAGGTCCATTCTGTGCTTTGACTGCTTCCACCAGAGCATCTGCCGCTTTTTCTCCCAAACCTTCAATACTATCCAGACTTGGCATCAGTTTTCCATCTATGATTTGAAAATCATGTGCTTTTGCCGTATAAATATCAATTGGCACAAATTCAAATCCTCTGGCATACATTTCCAGTACAAGCTTCATGTCTGTCAAAGAGTCTTCATCTTTCTTTGATGCCTCATGATTGCTTTTCTTACGTTTTAAATCAGCCATAAAATACTCTAATTTTTCTTTCCCCTGACACATGGTCTCATAATCAAACGCTTTCGCTCTGATTCCAAAATAAGCTGCATAATACGCCAGTGGATAATATATTTTATACCATGCCACCCGCAGAGCCATCATAATATAGGCTGCGGCATGTGCCTTTGGGAACATATATTTAATCTTTTTGCAGGACCAGATATACCAATCCGGAACATTATGCTCCCTCATTACATCTTCCTCCCTGCGTTCCTCTCCGGTTTCTTTATCTTTATATGTCAAAAGCCCCTTTCCTTTTCGGACATGTTCCATAATATCAAAACTAACCTGAGGCTCTATTCCCTTATCCATCAGATAAACCATAATATCGTCTCGTGTACACACTGCCGTAGATATAGTACAGGTTCCGTCCTGAATCAGCTTCTGTGCATTTCCGAGCCACACATCCGTACCATGGGATAAGCCGGAGACTCTCAACAAATCAGCAATTTTCGTCGGCTTTGTATCCACCAGCATCTGAATAACAAAATCAGTTCCCAGCTCCGGCAGACCCAAGGTTCCCAGTGGACATCCGTCTATATCTTCCGGAGTAAGCCCTAATGCCTCGGGACTTAAGAATAATGACATCACTTTTTTATCATTGAATGGAACGTCTGTTTTGACATTCGTGCCGGTCAGTTTTTCTAACCGGCGAATCATCGTCGGATCATCATGTCCCAGAATATCCAGCTTTAATAAATTAGAATCAATGGCATGGTACTCAAAATGTGTTGTAATGGTATCCACACTCATATCATTTGCCGGTTTTTGTATTGGGGTAAAATCATAAATTTCTTTATCCTGTGGAACGATAACGATACCGCCCGGATGCTGTCCCGTACTTCTTCGAATACCGGTACAGCCTTTTGTAATTCTGTTTATTTCTGCAGTTCTTTTAACTTCATTGTGGTCATCAAAATAATTTTTAACATATCCAAATGCTGTTTTATCCGCCACTCCGGTAATGGTTCCTGCCCTAAAAGTATGTCCTTTCCCAAACATTACCTCTGTATAAGCGTGGGCATTTGCCTGATACTCGCCGGAAAAATTCAAGTCAATGTCCGGTTCTTTTGTTCCGCCAAATCCAAGGAATGTCTCAAATGGAATCTCCAATCCATCTTTTTGCAGCATTTCTCCACAGTGAGGACACGGCATATCTGGCAGGTCAAATCCAATACCGCCTTCTGCTTTTTCTTCCTCAATAATTTCCTGAATCTGTCTTATTTTTTCCGGATTTGTTCCATCAGGCGCCCGATACTCCTTTTCAAAGAAAGAGCTCTTACATTTTTTGCAGAAATAATGTGGGGCTAATGGGTTACACTCCGTAATACCTGCCATTGTCGCTGCAAAAGAGGAGCCGACAGAACCTCTGGAGCCTACCAGGTATCCGTCCTCATTGGACTTCCAAACCAGTCTCTGCGCCATAATATACATAACTGCATATCCATTTCCAATAATGGAGTCCAATTCCACCTCTAATCTGTCCTCCACGATTTTTGGTAAATCATCTCCATATATTTCATGCGCTTTATCAAAACAAATCTTACGCAGATTTTCTTCGGAATTTTGCAATACCGGCGGACACTTATCCGGATGTATCGGTGAAATATTATCAATCATACCGGCAATTTTATTTGGATTGGTAATTACAATCTCCTCTGCCACATCACTTCCCAGATAATCAAATTCCTTTAACATCTCGTCCGTCGTTCGCAAGTACAATGGAGGCTGACTGTCTGCATCTTTATATCCGTTTCCATATTGTATAATACGCCGGTAAATTTCATCCTCCGGATCAAGAAAATGTACATCACAGGTTGCAACCGTCATTTTATGGAACTTTCTTCCCAGTTCTATAATCTGCCTGTTGACTTCTTTCAATTCCTCTCTTGATTCCACTAAAAATTTCTTTTTGTCATCAATTTCAGGGTTACCGGTTTTTACCATAAATTCATTGTTTCCTAATGGCTGTACCTCAAAGTAATCATAAAACTCTGCCAGTCTGGAAATTTCCTGCCATGGTCTTCCATGAAGAACTGCCTGATACAGCTCTCCTGCCTCACACGCACTTCCAATCATCAGCCCTTCGCTGTATTTTAAATAATCGCTTTTCAATATACGCGGTTTTTTATTGGCAAATGTATCGATATGAGAAATAGAAATTAATTTGTAAAGATTTACTCTTCCCGTCAGATTTTTTACCAGAATAATGGCATGGTGTGCCGGTAATTTATTAATCAGATTCGCTGACTGTTTTCCTTCTGCATTTACCTGATCTAAATTATCAATTCCCTTATTTTTTAACATATCACACAGCTTCAAAAAGATTAATGCCGTACATTCCGCATCATCTACCGCCCTGTGATGGTGGTCCAGCACAATACCCAATGCCTTTGCCACGCTGTCTAGCCGATAACGCCCAAGTCCGACAATCAAATATCTGGACATTGCTACCGTATCAATAATAGTAAAATCACATTGGATTCCCTGACGTTTACAATTAGCTGTAATAAAACTCATATCAAAATCAGCATTGTGCGCTACCATAACACAACCCTGACAAAACGCAATAAACTTTGGAAGTACTTCTTCAATCTTTGGTGCATGAATCACCATATTGTCATTAATACTGGTAAGCTGCTCAATTCGAAATGGAATAGGAATTTCAGGATTAACAAAAGTGCTGAACCTGTCAATAATTTTTCCATTCTGCACTTTTACCGCACCAATTTCTATTATTTTGTCAGTTTTTGCACTAAAACCAGTGGTTTCTAAATCAAAAACCACATAGGTATCATCCAGGCTCTGTCCCTTGGGATTAACAATCATATCTTTTAAATCATCCACCAGATATGCTTCCACACCGTAGATAACCTTAAAATCACATTCCCTGCCCGCGTCTTTACACTCTTTTTTTATTTTGGAATATTCTTTCCACGCATCCGGAAATGCCTGTACCACCCCATGATCTGTAATGGCGATTGCTTTGTGCCCCCACTCATAAGCGCGCCGCACAATGTTTTTACATTCACTGACACCATCCATTTCGCTCATTTTTGTATGGCAGTGAAGCTCTACCCGTTTGTCGACAGCAGTGTCTTTTCTTTGTTCCGTGATAAACGCCGGTATGATTTTCATTCCGTCTACACGACTGATTTCCACCTGTCTGTCATAAGTATCATATATTGCCACACCTTTGATTCGGATAAAAGTATTCTCCTGAACTTTCGCAGTAAATTCTTTTTTTGCCTCCTCATCACCCAGAAAAACCTTAACAGCAATACTATCTGTAAAATCGGTAATTTCTAATGTGATAATAAACTTCCCGGTTTGCGTTTTCCGCTCATTCATGGTCAAAACCTGTCCTTTAACCACCGTTTCCCCGGTTCCTTCAAACACATCGCATAACCTTGTATCTGAATCAAACTTAAAGTCTCTGCCATATACTACTTCCGGATTATCTGAATATATACTTTTCTTTACTCTTTTTGGCTTTTCCGTCTTCTTTTTTTCTTCTTTTTTCTTTGATTCATCTTTATTGAGCAGGATATTGACTTCGTTTTTCAACCGTTTTGCATTTTGTCTTGCATATCTGCTGTTCTCCAAAACTTCCTTCTCAATACGCACTTCTAATGGCATACCGAATCTGTCGCTGAAAATATTCTCAATGGTATCTTTTAATGTTTTCATTCTGGCTTCTGATATAATACCGGATTCCAGATTTATAACCAATCTTTTGCTATCGTCAAACCGGACAGGCGCTTTTTTCAGCAGGGTTGCAATAATAGGACTGGATTGGTTTAATTCTAAAATAATACTGTCACGGTATATCTCAAACAGGTTTTCCGGTGTATATTGCTGGGATAATATGTATTTTTCTATGATTTCAATCGTAATCTTTTTCCCAGTTTTCAGCTCTTTTCCCAGTTCGTCTCTAATTTTGAAAATAGCAGACTTTTCAATAAGTCTGCTGCTTTCTATATAAATTCTCATTTTTGTATGTTGACTGTTCATTGTGATTCGCGTAACATCAACAAACTGAAATATATTTTTTAAATCATCACTAAGTTTTAGTTTTTGGAAAACTTCGAGAAAATTCTTTTTTTCCAATTTAATCCCTCCAGTTTTTTAATTCCTCTTCCAGTACATTTAATAACTGCTCTTCAGGAATCTTTTTAATAATTTCTCCTTTTTTTATGAGAAGACCTTCCCCTTTGCCACCGGCAATACCAATGTCAGCTTCCCTTGCCTCTCCCGGTCCGTTGACAACACAACCCATAACAGCAACTTTTATATCCAAATCATATTTTGCAACCATTTTTTCTACTTTTTCTGCCAATCCTATCAGGTCAATCTGTGTCCTTCCACAGGTAGGACAGGATACGACAGAAATCCCGCCTTTTCTAAGCCCCAAAGTTTTTAAAATCAGTTTGGCACTGGCAATTTCCTCCACCGGCGCGCCGGTAAGCGACACCCTGATGGTATCACCAATTCCCTGATTTAAAATAAGCCCCAGACCTAAAGCAGATTTAATATTTCCGGAAGTTACAGTGCCGGATTCTGTGATTCCTACATGGAGTGGATACTTGGTTTGCCGGGCAATCAGCTCATGAGCCTTTACGCACATCATAACATCGGATGATTTAATACTGATGACCAGATTATCATATCCTAAATCTTCAATAATTTTGACCTTATCCAGAGCGCTTTCCACAATGCCTTCCGCTGTTACTCTTCCATATTTTTCAAGAATGTTTTTTTCCAGAGAACCGCTATTTACACCGACTCTGATAGGCACTTTTTTTGCTTTTGCTGCCTCTACTACAGCCTTTACTTTATCAATACCGCCTATGTTTCCCGGATTAATACGGATTTTATCTGCCCCGTTTTCTATTGCCGCAATCGCCAACTGATAGTCAAAATGAATATCTGCCACAAGAGGAATGGAAATATTCTTTTTAATTTCAGATATTGCCTCTGCCGCCTTCATGGAAGGTACAGCACAGCGGATAATATCACAGCCTGCAGTTTCGAGTTCTTTAATCTGTCTGACTGTGGCTTCCACATCTTCCGTCTTTGTATTTGTCATAGACTGAATCAGAATGGGATTACCGCCGCCTATAACCTTATTCCCAATATGAATTACTTTTGTTTCATCTCTCAACATAATACTTGCTCCACTCTGCTCAACAAATGGTATCTACGGATATTTCATTTCTTACATCAACTTTCGAATATCGTTAAATACAAGGAATATCATCAATGCCATTAAGAGAATAAATCCAATAAAATGTATCATTCCTTCTTTGTCTTTTGGTATCTTCTTTCTTGTAATAATTTCTATCAGATATAAAAACAATCTGCCGCCGTCTAATGCCGGAATCGGAAGTAAATTCATGACTCCGAGGTTTGCGCTTAACATAATTGCCAGATTCATCAATGTTAATATGGTAATTGCCACGCCTTCTGACCTTGCAGTCGTATATGTGTCTCCAATTACATCTACAATTCCAACAGGTCCCGAAACCTCATTGGCTGACACCTTACCTGTAACCAGCATTTTTAAACTTTTTAAGACTGTAGCAATCTCATATCTGACCTCTGTAAAACTGTATTTTATGACACCGCCCACGGACTGTTTTTCTCTCCCTAAATTATAAGTAAAACCGCTGTTTGCTGTTTCTGTCACCTGTGGCGTTACTGTCACCTGAATTTTTCTGCCATTTCTGTTCAGAGTAATATTTACTTTTTTCTCTCCAAATGGATGTTCCGTAATATATTCGGACATCTGATTGCCGCTAGAAATCTTTGTACCGTCTATCTCGGTAACAATATCGCCGGACTGCACTCCGGCTTTTTCCATTGCCGAATTTTCAGGGACCTTTGTAATTTTTGCCTCTGCATCAGATGCGTTATAATTCATGCCCACCATATATTTCTTTTCTGTATCCGGACGATACTTAATTGTCTTTTTTTCTCCATCTCTGACAAAAGAAATTGTAATCTCGCTGCCATTTAAAGGATTGACATAGTCCTCTAAATAAATCTCTCTTCCCAAGACAGCGTGGGCACCATTATATTTTGTAATCCTGTCACCTTTTCGAAGTCCCGCCTTATATGCGGCAGAATTTTCACTGACACCGGTAACATAAGATATGTCCGCACCTGTCGCACCAATGACGATTAAAGCAAGAATAAATGCCAGAATGAAATTAAAGAAAGGACCGGCAAATACAATAGCCATTCTCGCCCAGATGGACTTTGAGTTAAAAGAACCTTCTTCTTCGTTGTCCTCATCTTCTCCCAACATGGCACAGGAGCCGCCAAAAGGTAAAATTTTAAGGGAATACCTTGTTCCGCTTTTTGCCACACGGCTGAATATCCTTGGTCCCATACCAATAGAAAACTCATTCACAATGACTCCGTTTTTCTTGGCTACAATAAAATGCCCGAACTCATGTATTAAAACCAATATTCCAAAAATAATTAAAGCTATAATAATACTAATTGCTGTCTGCATGATTACCACCTACTATCAATGAGCTCATATGCCCATTGTTCTATATCTAATATTTGTTCTACCGTTGGATTTTTAATTGTCTTATGATTCTCCATACAATAATGAATTATATCCGTAATTTCCAAAAAATTTATTTTTCTGTCTAAAAATTTTTGTACTGCTTTTTCATTTGCCGCATTAAACACGGTTGGCATAGAGCCACCTGTACGACCGGCTTCATAAGCCATTCTTAATCCAACAAAATTATCCAGGTCAGGATTTTCAAATGTAATCTGACCGATGGAAGCAAAATCAAGCCTGTCACCTGCCAAATATCGTCTATTTGGATAATAAAGCGCATACTGGATAGGAAGCTTCATATCCGGCGTTCCTAATTGCCCTATTACTGCACCGTCCTTAAACTGCACCATGGAGTGAATAATACTCTGCGGCTGAACAATCGCCTGGATATTATCAATGTCAACATCAAACAGCCACTTTGCCTCAATGACTTCCAAACCCTTATTTACCATGGTAGCTGAATCTATAGTAATTTTTTGCCCCATTGACCAGTTAGGGTGCTTTAATGCATCTTCCACTTGAACATTTTTCATCTGTTCCCTGCTCCAGCCCCGAAAAGGACCGCCGGAGGCAGTAAGAAGAATTTTATCTATTTCTTTTCTATTTTCCCCATTTAATGACTGAAATATAGCGCTATGCTCGCTATCCACAGGAAGTATCTTTACCCCATAGTCTCCTGCCGCCTTCATCACAAGATGACCGGCGGTCACAAGTGTTTCCTTGTTTGCTAATGCAATATTTTTTCCTGACTTAATTGCTTCCAGCGTAGGTCTGATGCCTATCATTCCCACAAAAGCTGTCACCACAATTTCTGCACTGTCATATGTGGCTGCCTCAATCAGCCCTTCCATTCCGGCGACAACTTTTACATTGGTATCAGATACCGCTGTTTTTAGTTGTTTGGCTGCCTTTTCATTGTACAAACAGACCAATCGGGGATGGAATTCCCTGATTTGCTCTTCCAGCACCGTTATGTTAGAGCCGGCTGCAAGTGCCACTACATTTAAATCGTTATTGGCTCTGACAATCTCCAAAGTCTGTGTTCCGATGGAACCGGTTGAGCCTAAAATCGAAATATTCTTCATATTTTATCCTTCTTTATACTGTAATGTCTTCCTTTCATTAGGTGAAAGATTACCCCAAACTATGCCCCATAAAAGGGCTCTTTTTCCTTAAAAAATCTGTAATAACATCCAGATAATCGGAGCAACATATATCACACTGTCAAATCTGTCCATGATACCGCCATGTCCCGGAATTAGTTTCCCATAATCCTTAATGTTATGGTTTCTCTTTATCGCTGATGCTGCCAAATCTCCTACCATGGAGATTAAAGCGCCAACAGCGCAAATAACCGAAAACGCAATGACAGGATTATCCATCTGAATTTTGTCAATAAACACAGCTGCATAAATTGCACCAAGAACAGCTGCTCCAACAACTCCTCCTACTGCACCCTCGACAGATTTCTTCGGACTTAATACCGGTGCCATTTTATGTTTTCCAAACGCAACTCCTGCTGCATAGGCACATGTGTCACTTGCCCACGAGCACAAAAAAATCAGCCAGACCGTATAGGCTCCGTTGTCACCTTCTCTTACTAAATATATATATGAGAGAAGTACGCCCGCATATAACATACACATAATTGCATTGGAAATCTGTTCTGTTTTGTATTCCGGAAACATAAACACATATTGTGCCAATAATGCAATTAAAAACACTATCAGCAATATAATAATATATTGTGTTTTTCCTGTATACAACAGTGCATAATAGGATATTGTCGCTATGTATCCTGTTATTCCGGGTAATGATTTTTCCAAACCAAGTACTTTATACAACTCATACACTCCTGCCAGCGATATAAGCGCATTTGCCACAAATAAAATATTTCCACCCGGAATAATTGTGGCAAGCATTAATACGATTAAGATAATCCCACTGATTAATCTGATTGCAAAAGACTTGTTTGCAAATTTACTTAATACCATTTTTCTCTCCTTGCAATAACGCTGTTTTTATTTCACTCCACCAAAACGTCTGTCTCTCTCATTATATTTTATAATGGCTTTTATTAATTCTTCTTTGTTAAAATCTGGCCACAAAACATCTGTAAAATAGAACTCTGTATATGCTAACTGCCATAACAGATAATTCGACAGGCGGATTTCGCCACTGGTTCTGATGAGCAAATCAGGGTCAGGAATACCTCTTGTGTCCAAATAACTGCTAATCATTTCTTCCGTAATATCTTTCGGATTTAATTTTCCATCCCTGCAATCCTGCGCCATTTGTGTTGTCGCTCTTCTGATTTCATCTCTGCTTCCATAATTCAAAGCAATAATAAATGTAATTCCTTTATTATTTTTTGAGCACTCTTCCAATTCATTGATTTTGTCAACAATGTCTTTGTCCAACCGGGTCTTATCACCAATGACCAGACACTTCATATCATTTTTATTTGCCCGCTCGATACAGTCTTTCAGATAATTTCTTAACAGTTTCATCAGTGCCGTGACTTCATCTTCCGGTCTGTTCCAGTTTTCTGTTGAAAAAGCATACACTGTCAAATACCTGATACCCAAATCATGTGCATCCTCTATAATCTTTTCAACTGTCCTTGCGCCTGCCGCATGTCCGGCATTTCTGGGAAGATGTTTCTTTTTTGCCCAACGTCCATTTCCGTCCAGTATGATTGCAACATGTTCCGGTATATTCATACCTGCTATATCTGTCGAAGAAGTCGCTCCCGAAAGGGATTTTCCGTTTTTATCAATTTTTTTTGCCATAATCGTCTCCTTATAATCAGTGCATAAAAACACTTTGTACATTGACATTTATGCCGGGTACAGTCATTTTATCATCATTTGTTTTTCTATTGTTCATATAACGGAAAACAGAGGAAACAACTGTCTCCTCTTATTCTACCCATTTATAAATTAAACTGTCATAATCTCGTTTGATTTTGTCTCAACTGCTGCATCAACTTTCTTTACATACTCATTCGTAATTTTTTGAATGTCATCTTCATAATCTTTCATTTCATCTTCTGAAATACCATCTTCCTTACCTTTTTTCTTTACAGCATCAATGGCATCTCTTCGAATGTTTCTCACGGCAACCTTTGCGCCCTCACCCTTTTTCTTAATATCCTTCACTAATTCCTTTCTTCTTTCCTCCGTCAATTCCGGAAAAACAAGACGAATCAGCTTTCCATCATTGGTTGGCGTGATACCAAGGTCTGAAGCAATCAGTGCGCGTTCTACTTCTTTTAATATGGAGGCATCCCATGGCTGAATTACAATCATTCTAGCCTCCGGCACAGACACATTGCCTACCTGCTGTATTGGTGTCGGTGTTCCATAATAATCCACCATAATTCGATCTAACACATGAGGATTTGCCCTTCCGGCTCTGATTGTTGAAAACTCCCTATTCAGGTTGTTTAAAGATTTTTCCATTTTTTCCTCAAAAGTCATTAATAATTCTTCCATAATAATCTCCTTTATTCTATCTAATTATTTACTTTTTAACGCACAGCTTGTTTGGTTGTTCTTTTTTACTGCAACATCAGCGCATGATTAGTCCACTGTGATTTTCGTTCCAATTTTTTCTCCCGAAACAGCCCGGTTAATACTGTCTTCTTCGTTGAGACCAAACAATAACATAGGCATTTTATTCTCCATCGCCAAAACACTTGCCGCCAAATCTATAACGCCCAGTCTGTCATCTACAATTTTTGAAATCGGAAGTTCGTCATATTTTTTTGCTTCTGGATTTTCTGCCGGATCACTATCATAAACTCCATCGACAGCCTTTGCACCAAGAATACAATCTGCCTCTATCTCGATAGCACGAAGCACCATTGTCATATCTGTTGAAAAATACGGATGCCCTGTACCGCCTGCAAAAAAGACAACCTTTCCTTCTTTCAGGTCTGCCACAGCCTCATCTTTTGAGAAAAGTTTGGTCCATGTTCCGCACGTAAACGGCGTATATACATTGGTATCCACTCCTTCTGTCCGGAAAATTTCAGATACATACATACAGTTCATAATCGTCGCCAGCATACCAATTCCATCCGCTTTGGGTCTGTCAATTTTATTACTGGTACGTCCTCTCCAGAAATTTCCTCCTCCGATTACAATGGCAACCTGAACTCCTTTATCCACAATAGCTTTTACCTGCTTTGCCACTGCTACACAAGTATCCTCATCGAATCCTGTTTTCTTTTCTCCTGCAAGTGCTTCACCACTTAATTTCAGTAAAACTCTATTCATTTTTTGTTCCTTTCCGTTGGTAAAAAACCTAGAACTAGAATAACATACATTGATAAAAAAATAAAGGATTATCTGGCAGGATAAACCATAAAGAGGGTGTTAAAAAATTCTTTTTCATGGAAGTTTTTGTCATTCCGTCAAAAATCTATGGAAGAGGAAGATAAATTACATAGATTGTTTTGCCAAACTGCCAAGTATATATGTAAAACCTTTAGAATTTCATGTTGGGTGAGAATTATTTACATGTATTTTTTGCCTAACCTGCCAAATATGCATGTAATATTTCTGGAAATTCATGTTGGGTGAGAATCAATTACATAGATATTTTGCCAAACCAGCAAAATATCTATGTAAAATCTTTAGAAATTGATGTTGGATAAAAAATAAATTACATATCTATATAACATTATAAAAACTAATATATGTAAATTATAAATATGGTTGAACAACAAAGCGTTTTCACGTTATCTTTTTTACAGACTCTTTCCTATCAGGAAGCTTCTTTTGTTATTTCCGCTTCTGTCGTCTCCTGCATCACTTTTGTTGTTTCCTGTTCATTTTCTGTAGGATTGGTAGTTTCTATGATTCGTGCGGTTTCTGTTACTAACTCTTGTACTTTTTCTGTCTCTTTTACCTTTTTATTTTCTTGAGATTTATTTTTATCTTTGGGGTTCTTTTGTTTATCTTCTTTATCCTTTTGTTTATTATTTTTACCAGTCAATATTCGTCTTGCGGTGCATGGATTTCCCATACTGCTAATGATAATTCCGACACGACGATTTGCCGCATGAATAATTTTTCCATTTCCTATATAAATTGCCACGTGACTGATGCGGTTTTTCTGTCTCCTATCGGTATGATAAAACAGCAAATCTCCGGGTTTTAATTTATTATTGGATACGGCTTGTCCATTTCGCGACTGTTCTGCCGCTGTTCTGTTTAACCGATAGCCAAAATGTTTAAAAACAGATTGAACAAAACCGGAACAATCTGCCCCATTTGTCAGGCTGGTTCCTCCCCAAACATACCGGTTTCCCAAAAACTTGGAAGCATACTGAATTAATTTTCTTGCTTCTCCGTTTTTTGGAAGACTGCCGCTCTCCAGTTTATAAGAAACTGCTCCTGCCTTCCATTCTGCTTCAACCATCTCATCATATGCATCAGAAGTATAAACATATTCTTTGTCCAGTTTCAGCTTCATGTCAGATGCCGGAATCCATCCTGACAGCGTCTCGGTTCTTTTTATTTTCACCCACTTTTCATCTTTACTGATTTCTATAATCGGATATGTAGTTCTGGCATATGCAATACCTATAACCGATGACTTTTTATTCTTGTCATTTTTTATGTTTATGTTCTGTTTTTTGATTTTCGCAAGTATATGCTCTGTAGCTAGAAGTACCTGCTTTGCTTTTTTTCCTTTTACAATATATCTGCTCTCAATATATCCCTCTACCTTGCCAGACTTAATTGCGGTCCAGTTTTTATCATGGGACTGCACTTTTACAACACATCCCTCCAGCGCTACCCCTGCTTCTCCGGATGAAAGGGATTTTTCCTTGTATACTTCGGCAATTTCATCTGAATTATCATCAGAAGAAGCTGTCGTCTCTGACTCATCATTTATTTTAACTACTTTTAATTTCTTATATTTTTTTGGAAATAAAGATTTTTTGTTTTTTATATTTTTATTTTTCTTTTTTACCTGTGTCTTGCCTGCAGGTGTTTCCTGCTGCGTTGTGGTTATCTGCTGTACGCCCGCAATTTCACTACTGTTTGCCTGTTTGTGTGTACTAATAAAAATAATCACGCAAACAACAAATGCACACACTATTACGCCGGGCACAATGATTGTTAACACGGTCTTTTTATTCATTTTACTTTCATCTCTTTCTATCAATTACAAATATTTATACAGAATTGTCTGTCTTTATTTGCAAGTCAATGCTAAATCTATTATAAACGTTTTATTCCGATTAATAAACATGTTTTTTCTGGAAATCCATTACATTATCCATTAGTAATAGGCTGAAAAAAAACTGCCACGTTAACATTGATTAACGTGACAGCATTTCGACTTAAGTCTGATAATATTTTGCCTGTGCATTCCACATCTCATAATATTTACCATGAATATCTTTTAATAATTCCTCATGGCTTCCTCTTTGAATTAATTTCCCATGATCGAATACCACTATATCATTACAAAATTTGCAGGAGGATAATCTGTGTGAAATATAGATTGCCGTTTTTGTCCCGACAATATTATCAAACCTGGAATAAATTTCATTCTCTGCCAATGGATCCAGGGAGGCTGTGGGTTCATCCAGTAATATAAATGGAGCTTCTTTATAAAGGGCTCTTGCAATGGCAATCTTTTGCGCTTCACCACCGGAAATTTCAACACCACTGTCATCATAATTTTTATAGAGATACGTTTCTAATCCATTGTTCATTTTTTCCTGATTAATGATAAATCCTGCTTTTCCAAGACAATCCGTTACTTTTTCCCTATCATACTTCTCGCTTCCCGAAACATTTTCCCCCAGTTCCAACGAGAATAATTGAAAGTCCTGAAATACCACAGAAAATAGTTTCCGATATTCGTCTGCATCAAATTTCCTGATGTCCACTCCATTTAGTAGAATTCTTCCTTTCGTCGGCTCATATAGTTTACATAACAGCTTTATCATTGTGGTTTTTCCGGAACCATTCATGCCAACCACAGCCATCTTTTCTCCGACTTTGATTTTTAGTGAAAAATCTTCTATCGCATATTCTTCTGCTCCCGGATATTTAAAGAAAACATGGTCAAACTCTATTTCGTACTCGTTGTCACTGCGTTTTTCTACCGGCAGTTTTCCTTTATACATTTCATCCTGCAATTCTATCAGTTCTAACGTACTGAGATGTTTTCTTGCAGAAAGTGCCATGTCCCAGAAATTCCATACCAGATTTACAATTCCGGAAAACATATTTTGCATAGCTCCTGCATACTGTACAAGGCTTCCTACTGCAATACTTCCTCCAAGAGTGATAAATCCAACGACAAAATAACCACTGGCATACATAAAACCTTTGATGCCATCTCCCATACTTTTTGCCTGCGCCGCCATCTTTCCGGTTCGGTGGGTATATTCTCTTTGGGCTTCTATTCTTTCATAAGTATATTGGTCAAATAGTTGATACCCATTATAAATCCTTACATCTTTTCCATTTTTATACTCATACAATTCTCCTGTAGCCATCCCCCAGGTTAATGAATACCTTTTTGCCTGTTCTCCCGGTTCATATGGTTCATTCAAAAGTCTGCTCTGGTATCGTTCCAGTTTTTTTACCTGCCATTTTACGAGTATGATAGAAACAATATATACTATAAGAATCATCACCAGACCAATCATATTTTTGCTACTGATAATGCTATAAACAATGGGTATATTAATAATCACTGCACCAATAATAAAAAACAAATCAATTACAAGTCCGTCATATTGATATAATACACCATAAATTCCTCCACCCCAGTTCAAATCCTTTTGCATACGTTGTCTGATTTCACTGATTAATGGGCTTTCTGTTAGAGAATAATCCATGTCCATCATTTTATTTGTTACCATATATTGCCATTTTGTGCCAATGGATTCCCTTTTTACAACTAAATGCCTCCCGCAATAAGCACTGGATATATTTAATAATAAATAAACCGTTAAAAATATAAATATAGTGCTGATAATTTCTTTCGCACTCTTTCCCGCAGAAATCATATTTAGAACTGTAGCTGATAAAATCAATGCCATAAATGAAATTGTCGCATTAATTGCCTGTATCACCGCAGCCAGTACAAAATATCCTTTCTCCATTTTGTTGATATAGGAAAATACTTTTTTTATATTAATCCATTTCTGTTTCAAAGAAATTTTACTTGTTAAATCTGTTGTCATTCTGCATGTCTCCTTTCCGGTAATAAGATGCCTGAACCTGAAACATATGTGCATATTCTCCATTCCGTTTTATCAATTCTTCATGGGTTCCCTTTTCTGTAATAGTACCATCTTTTAAAAACAGAATCTTGTCAGAAAAGCTGGTACTTGCAAGCCTATGGGAAATAAATATCGATGTCTTTTCCCGGCTGATTTCTGCATATTTATTGTAAATTTCACTTTCTGCAATAGGGTCCAATGCGGCTGTAGGTTCATCCAATATGAGAAGCGGTGCATCCTTATAGATTGCTCTTGCTAAAATAAACCTTTGCATTTCTCCACCGGAAAAAGTTACTCCTTCTTTCATAAAGTACTTTGTCATATAATCATCGAGAGTGATTTTCTGTCTTTTTAACTTTTTCCATAATCCCGCTTCTTTTAAGGCATTTTCTGCACGTTTTTTATCTATATTTTCTTTTAACTGGAATGTCAAATTTTCTCCAACTGTAAACGGAAAAATTCGGTTTTCCTGAAATACTGTTGAAAATAGTTTATATAAGTCCCTTTTAGCAAACTGATTAATATTGATTCCATTAATTAATATTTCGCCTTTATCAGGTTCATAAAAACCGCATAAAAGTTTTACAATTGTTGTTTTTCCGGCTCCATTAACACCCACAATTGCTATTTTTTCTCCGCCATGAATATGAAAACTTAAATTTTTCAAAACATCCTTTTTATCATCATAACGAAAACACACATCTTTAAATTCAATATCCAAAGGATATTTCATATCATCTGCTGTGACAGTTCCCTGAATAATATCTTCTTCCTGCATATCATAATACTTTCGATAAGACTGTGCTCTGTCACTGGCAGTCAGTAATTCCTGTATATTCCACGCAATACTACTTACAAAATCACTAAATCCATGTATCGCACCAAGATACAAAACAAAGTCTCCCGGTGTAATATTCCCGACAACTGCCTGATTTACCAAATATACATATGCGATTCCATCTCTGATAAATCCAAGAATGAACCCTATATTTTGTCGGGTAAAATTAATTCCCATCAGATGTTTATGATATTTTTTCTCCTTATCAATCAGTTTTTGTTCTTTCTGTTTTATCCATTTACTCAAATGAAAAATACGTATATCCTTTGCCGGCGAGCTTTCGCCACTTCCGGAACTGGAATGTTGAATATATTCTATTTTTTTATATAAATTGTCGAGCTTCGGTTGAATCTTTTTTCTTGATTTTCTTTCAATTTCCATAAAGAAATAATTAATCATAGAAATCACAATCAATAATATGGCAATAAAAATATTAAGATTTGCAAGAATTGTTGAATATATAAAAAAGTTCAAAATTGTTATAAGGAACGACGGAACCATCATATAAAATCTATTGGAAGAACTCATGTCTCCACACTGGGCTTGTCCAATTGCACCCCAGTATTCTCCTCTGTGTATTCCACTTTCCGTATCCTTATATGGAATACTCAAAGATTTACGAAAAATATAATACGCTAAATATTGTCGAAAGAAATTAAAATCAAAGTATACTGCTTCCCATGTATAACTTACTATTGCCGATAACAAAATATATGCCACAGAAAATCCACCAAAGATAAGCACAAACTTTTCCACTCCTGCATGACTGGTCGCTAAATCTACCAGGAGCTTCGGCATATAGATGGTAAACAAAGGAAGGGTCACTGATAAAATTACCCGTAATGCCAAAATCCATATAATACTGGGTTGAAACTCTGATAATTTTTTAAAATAAAACGCTATATTATTAAATAATGAATACTGATTCTTTTTCATGGATTTACTCCTCGTCTTTTGGTAGGTAAACAATAACATATTTTTTCCTTCAAAACAAAAAATGTGCACGAATGGTCAAATCCGTGCACAAATGGTAATATCTCTACAATGGCAGCATAATTTCTGTGGCAAATACATCTGTCTCATCCTGCCTGTTTATATATCCATGATATTTTTTTACGACATTATCAAGCCTTATCAGTCCAAACCCAGATCCGTTGCTTTTGGTTGATAGATATTTATTTCCCCGTTTTTTTAACTTATTGCCGACAGAATTCATTACATAAATGTATAACTGTCCTTTTAGTATATCAATATAAATTCTAATAAATCGCTTATCTTCATTTTTAATCAGAGTACAGGATTCCATTGCATTATCCATCAGATTTCCAATCATCATACTCAAGTCAATTTCCGATATATTTAATTCTTTTGGAACAATTGCCTTTGCATTCACTCTGATGTTTTTCTTTTTCGCTAAAGAAATCTTACTATTCAACGCTGCATCAATTTTTGTATTCCCTGTTTTAATTACAGTATCTACAGTCGTTAAATCCTTGTCCAGCTCATTTAAATAATTGTTTAATTCGTCTACCTTCCCCAATTCCAAATACGCTTTCATTGTCTGGATATGATGATGGTAATCATGTCTCCATCCTCTGGTTTGACTATACATATTCTGCACTTCTTCACAGTGCCTTTCCAACAAATCACTTTGAAAATTTTCTATTTTTTTATCAATTAATTTTGGCATATATACTTTCAAAACTATCAATAAAATCACAATTGATACCGATATTACTATAATTACCATTCTTCCTCCCCATTTATCCTAGCTAAATACTGCTGTCTGCTTTTTCTCAATTCAGCTTTGTCTATCTTATTTTGTATTATGCTATTTCTATTTTCCTAGAAAGTATCTTATAAAATTCTCATTTACCTCTTTATACATCCTTCTACTCAACGGAATAACACTTTCATTGTCCATTACTACATCCGTCTTTGTAATATTTTTTACATATGATAAATTTACCAGATATGAGCGATGCGTTTTTTGAAACTCTGCAAATCCGGATAAACGCTGTTCCATGTCACCAAAACTGACAGTAGATTTTATTTCAAAAAAATCTTCTTTTTTTCTCATTACAATCCTTGTATTATGTGCTGCCGCCTCTATACTGACAATATCTTTTATATTCACCTTATATTTCCCATCATCGGTATCAAATAAAATATATCTGCTATTATCATTTTTTTTATTGATTTTATCCATACAGAGAAATAATTTATCCTTATTAATAGGCTTTTTCAAATAGTGAATAGCATCCAAATCATAACCTTCTTCAATATAATCATCGATACCTGTAGCAAAAACAATGAAGATATTATTGTCGTTCTCTCTTAATTTTCTTGCTAATTCCACACCGGAAATTCCCGGCATCTGAATATCCAAAAAAACCACATCTGCATTTATATCTTCATTTTCAAAAAGAAACTGTTCCCCACTTTCAAATTCAAAAATCTGATACTTTATATTCTTATTTTCACAGACATCCTCAATATATTTTCTGATTAATTGTCTATGTTCTTTTTCATCTTCTACAATTGCAATCTTCATATTTTTCCCATTCTTAAAAATTTATATTTCTATCCGGAAAATTACCTATAATCCTTTTGTTTTACAATCTGTGCTGAAATCACAGCAGATATAATATACATTGCCACACCAACGAGCAAAGCCAGAGCTGAAATTAATTCTTTATTCTCCATAAGATTCGTCAAAAATCCTAAATCATTTGTAACCCCCATAACTCCAATCATACCATTAACTACTACCCAAATTATAATACTGGGCAGCATTAAAATTGTACCTCTTATCTGCGGGTTTAAATTACGTCCAATAACATAGTAAAATACGAAAGCAATGGATAAATAGATCAGGTCAGCTGCAATAAATACCATGGAAATCACTCCCAGTCCTGATAACTTCATACCGGTATATGCTTCCAGAACAATACAGGTAATAATTCCAACAATTAATTGAAATACAATACATACAGCTCCTAACATATATCTTCCAAGCACTTTATCCATATCTGTTGCGGGCAATAATCCATCAAACCCGCAATCACTTTTTTGTTCATATGTAAATAATGATGTTGGCATTACCATAACTACAAATGCCATATAGCTGAACACTCCAAGTAATGATTCCATGCTACAGCCCATCAGCCCTCCAATCGGTGCAAAGAGTAAGACCGATAATAAAAAGAAATACATACTTCTTCTCAAGTCATATTTAAAGAAATTGAATGCCCTCATTATTTATTCCTCCTGTCTTTTATACTGTGAAGCATAATTTGTGTGATTTCCGGTTTTTCATAGGTAAACTGTCCGCCCAGTTTGTCCACATCTTCACTTTTTATTATTGCTTCGAATCCATATGTTTTTGTGTCAACTCCTATCAGATATTTTTTGTGTTCATCAGTGAGCTCTACCGTATCTCCCTTTACAACAAGGTAATCTTCTAACATTTGATCCTTTGGGTTGTCCAATATAATCTCTCCATTATCAATAAAAGCTACGTAGTCTGCAATATCCTCTAAATCACTTAAAACATGGGTTGAAAATAAAATACTGCGATTACCATTTTCAATATAGCTCTGAAGATCGGATAGCAGTTCATCTCTGACTACCGGGTCCAGTCCATTGGTTGCCTCATCTAAAATCATCAGTTTGGAATCCCTGGAGAATACACAGGCGAACATTAATTTGACTTTCATTCCTCTTGAAAAATTGTCAATTTTCTTATTGACAGGAAGATTATATTTTTTAATCAGCAAATCAAATTTTTTCTCATCAAACGTTGTATAAAAGTCTTTTAATGTTTTCTTTATTGTTTTTATTTTCATTCCTTTTACAAAATATGGTTCATCACCAACATAAGCAATACTTTCCTTATATTTTACCGGATTTTCATCATAAGTAATTCCATCTATTTTAATGGTTCCCTGCTTATATTTACATATATGATTTATCAAATTGATTGTTGAAGTCTTTCCGGCTCCATTTTGTCCTACAAAACCATATATATATCCTGCCGGAATTGTAAGATTAATGTTTTTTAAAGAAAATCCCTTATATTTTTTGTTTAAAACCCTAATTTCTAAAATATTCATTCTTTACTCCATTCTTGCCATGCATTAAAAATATTCCCATATTATTCATTCCATGAAGAATCAATAATGGATACTACCTGTTCCTTTGACATTCCTATCTGTTTTGCTGATTTTACTGCTGTATCTATTCCCTGCTCTATGCGGATAAGAAACTGTTCCTTTAACATATTGTTATCTTTAGAAAGAACTATGCTTCCTTTTCCCTGTCTGGATGCTATAAATCCTTCTTTTTCCAAATCATTATATGCCCGTGTTGTTGTAATTACACTGACTCCCACCTCTTTTGCCAGACTTCTGATAGAAGGGAGTACAGTTCCTTCCGATATCTGTCCATTCAGTATCTGTTCCTTTATCTGTTCTTTTATCTGGACATAAATAGGAAGCTCCGTCTGGTTGGATATAATTATCTTCAAATTAACACCTCCGATTTATTACAATGCATTGTTTATACTGTCTATATATCATTATATACAGTATAAACAATTTGTCAATAACATTTTTCTGCCATTCAATAAATCAAAAAAAATAATTGTAAACCGGATGATTTCTGATAAAATATTCCTATGATAAATTTTGAAAAAACCAAAATAATACTTGCTTCACAATCGCCCAGACGCAGCGAACTAATGAAGCAGGCAGGTTATGAATTTGAAGTAATTGCGTCAACAATAAAAGAAAGCATCACTGAAACAAAACCAAATCTGATTGTAGAAGGACTGTCCCTGCAAAAAGCGAACAACGTACTGGATATGATTTTAAAGTCTGTTGATTTATCGCTAATGGCATATGAAGATTTATCCCTTATGGTCATTGGAGCTGATACGGTAGTCAGCAAAAATGGAATGATTATGGGAAAGCCGAAAGATTGGGAGGAAGCCTACAATATGATTGATACCATTCAGGGCGACAAACATCAGGTGTACACCGGAGTTACAATCATTCTTTATGATTTTAATACCGGTAAAAAAACATATAGAACCTTTTCAGAATGTACAGATGTAAGTTTATATCCAATGACTGATAGTGAAATTAATCATTATATTGCGACCAGTGACTGCTATGATAAAGCTGGCGGATATGGCATCCAAGATGAATTTGCAGTGTATGTAAAAGAAATTAATGGAGATTATAATAACGTAGTCGGACTTCCTATTGCCAGATTGTATCAGGAAATCAAAAAAATGTAATGAGAGTCCCATTAAGAGCGCTGCTCTTCGGCGGAAAGGTAAGGAGAGTCCCCCTCAGAGCGCTGCTCTTCGGCGGAAAGGTAAGGAAAATTTCTATGGATGACAAATATTATATTTGTATTGATTTAAAGTCTTTCTATGCCTCCGTGGAATGTGTGGAACGTGGTCTTAATCCCATGACTGCCAATCTGGTGGTGGCTGACATTGAACGGACAGATAAAACCATTTGCCTTGCCATTACTCCTGCTATGAAAGCTTTAGGGATTCCCAACCGTTGTCGTGTATTTGAAATTCCCAAAAATGTCAAATACATTATTGCCCCACCTCGAATGAAAAAATACATTGAATATGCTGCTGAAATTTACAGCATTTATTTAAAATATATTTCCAAGGACGATATTCATGTATATTCTATTGACGAAGTATTTATGGATGTTACCAACTATCTCTCCCTGTACAACACAGACGCCGTGTCCCTTGGCAAACGTATTATGGATGATATTTATTATACGCTTGGAATCCGTGCAGCCTGTGGCGTAGGAACCAATCTTTATCTGACCAAAATTGCCTTGGATATTACCGCAAAACATTCTCCTGATTTTCTGGGTTATCTGGATGAAAAAATTTATCGAGATACATTGTGGAAGCATACTCCCCTGACAGATTTCTGGCGTATTGGAAAGGGTATCGCAAAAAAGCTGGAATCTCTTGGGATTTATACGATGGAGGATATTGCAAAAGCAAACGAAGATTTACTTTATAGCGCTTTTGGCATCGACGCTGAATTATTAATTGACCATGCATGGGGCATTGAGCCTACTACCATGGCGGACATCAAATATTACAAACCAAAACATAACTGTATTACCAGCGGACAGGTGTTAATGAGGGATTATAGCTTTGAAGATGGAAAATTAATTGTAAAAGAGATGGCGGATCTTATCAGTCTGGATTTATTATCTCAAAATCTTATTACCGGCTCCATTACATTGCACGTGGGATATTCTAATTCTCTTAATATGAAGTCAGCCCACGGTACCACTACTCTCGATATAGAAACCAATTCTGATTTGCTGATTATTCCTGCTGTCACCAAGCTATATGAGGAAATCGTCAATTCCAAGATGCAAATCAGACGAATTAATATTACCTGTAATAATGTGAAACCGGAAGAATATACACAATATTCCTTTTTTACTGATATGGAAAAATTAGAACGAAATCGCAAAATGCAGGAAGCTATGTTGGAGATTAAAAATAAATTTGGCAAAAATGCTGTATTAAAGGGAATGAATCTACAGGAAAATGCTACCACTATCGAGCGTAACAGACAAATCGGCGGACACAAAAGCGGCGAGTAAAATCTCACAATACTATAAGTAAATATTTATAGGGCTATGATTATATAAAAATGGGGGAGTAAGAATGGCTGACAGACCAAAACAAAAAATGACAACGGAAGAACGTGCAAAGCAATTTATGCCCTTTTCTGCACTCAAAGGACTGGCAGAAGCATTGAAAGAAAAAGAAAAAATCGTAGTTCCTAAAATCGAACTTTCAGAAGACGGAGCGGTAGAACTGGATAGAAAAATGCATACTTTAACATGTGGCAAAATTGCCACTATTATATATTACAATAAACAGGAATATCTAAAGCTAACCGGAATGGTTGCAAAAATTGACACGGATAATCGCATATTACAAATCGTAAATATGCAAATCAGCTTTGATGATATATACGATATTATTGAATAAAACAACCTATTGGTAATGTTTTTTCTACCAATAGGTTGTTTTTTCTACATAAAAAAATTGATTCGTCTCTTGTGCATTATCTTTTCTCTTGAATAATATTTTTACTGCAAAAATATGTTATCAAAAAATATCCTCCATAAATCACCAATAAAAATATAGTTGTCATAATTATAGAAGGTAATAAGCCATTCTGTCCAAAAGTTTCAAAAATATGCATACAGAATTTCAACCCAACGACGGAATGAATCAATGCAATAACCAACGGGAACATAAAGAATATTCCTATCTGTCTGAATAATGCTCTATTAACCATTTTGTCATCGGAGCCCAGACGTCTTAACATCATGTATCTTTCCCGATTGTCAGTGGATTCTGACAATTCTTTCAATGCCAGAACTGCTGCACTGGATATTAAAAAAATAATTCCAAGATAAAGACCTATAAATGTTACCAATGCGCCTAAACCAGTAGTAGCTTCTGCAATGTCAATTCTTGAATTCATTGCAATAAGACTAGATTTATTCCATGTCTTTTCCATAATCTTATCTAACTTCTGTTCAATCCTGTAACGCTCCTCTTTTGTGCCTGCTTTATAATTTGCAAGGACACAGGTCGAATGCATTTTCAAATCCTTCACTGCATTATCCGGTACAATAAATATCCCAGCCGTTACATGATTTCCTGACATTTCAATAAACCCATCTTTACATTCTTTATATTTCGGTCTATATATCCTGTCTCCTAATGTAATTTTCTGATTGTTTTTAAGAGCAACGTTTCTAACGGAAAGCATAGAATCAAAATCCCCGATAACCATATACTCATCATCTTTTAGATTAAATGTATGATTGCCAAACCGCTTTGCAATTCTATTGTACTCACTGATTGTCACAATATCTTCTCTGGTATCATAACTTAAAAATTTATAGTCCTCCATCAAATCATCTAAAGAATCACCTAATGTATCTTTCAGTGTCAGCTTTGGTGTCTGATACACATGATATTGTGTAATTTCTTTTAAATTTTCTTCTATCTCAAACCCATTTTTTTCTAATGTCTGAAAAATCGTGAAATTTTTATCTTGTACAATTTTTTTGTTTTCGCTACCATAATCTAACCATTTGCTTAATTGGACATCTGACGGCGCCAGCTTATCTAAATTTGCCGACATAGAATTTTTAATTGACAGGGAGCTGGATAATACACAAATAGTAAAAAACAACATCAAACATATGATTGTGACCTGAAAAACCATCGTATTAATCTTACTGGACACCTGCCTTAATGTAAAACTGTTCAATCCTTTATAATATATTTTTTTCATGGACATAAAAATTTTCAAAATCATTCCTGACATTGACCAAAACAAAAAGAATGTCCCGAGCGAGCCTAGAATAATTGGTTTAAATATCTGTTCATCAGACTGGAAATGCTGTACTCCTCCTGTTACTAAATAATATGCATATCCAATCACACACACGGATATGATAAACACAATAATGCACATTACAGGATTTTTCATTTTCACCTTTTCTACTTTCTTTCCTGCATAAATTAAGTCAATTAATTTTAATCTGCTGATGACGGCTACATTTAAGAACATTACAAACAAATACATAATCCCAAAATAAATTAAGGTTTTTACGCAGGCACTATGAGAGAATACAAATTCAAATTTTGCCATATCAGCGTCAAACATATTTGCCACCAACACACTCATAATCTGCGACAATCCAATTCCAATCAAAAGACCTACCACAAGAGATACTGCTCCTATCATTAAGGTCTCAAAAAATAAAATTAATGTAATTTTTTTCTTTCCCATGCCAAGGGTCAGATAAATTCCAAACTCTTTATTTCGTCTCTTAATTAAAAATCTTGAAGCATAAATAATCAGAAATCCAAGAATAAACGACACAAATACACTGACCCCCGATAAAATATTTGTCATTAATTTTATAATATCATATGTATTGTCTGATACCTGAAGCATAACCGTCTGGGAATCTATAGCATTAAATACATAAAATATGGCAACACCTAATACAAGAGTAAAAAAATAGATGGCATAATCTTTTATACTCTTTGTCATATTTTTTGCAGATAACTTAAAGAGCATCATTCAAATCCCCTCCCAACATTGTTACAACATCAATAATTTCATTAAAAAATTCCTTTCTTCTCCTGCCTGCTCTGAAAAGTTCATTAAAAATTCTGCCATCTTTAATGAAAATTACTCTGGATGCATAACTTGCCGTAAATGCATCATGGGTCACCATAAGAATTGTTGCCATAAGTTCCTGATTTAAATACTCAAATCTCTCTAGCAACATTTTTGCTGATTTAGAATCAAGAGCACCTGTAGGCTCATCTGCCAAAACCAGTTTTGGATTGGTAATAATTGCTCTGGCACTTGCCACTCTCTGTTTTTGCCCGCCAGACATTTGGTGTGGATATTTTTTCATCACATTTTCAATATCCAAATCATATGCAACTTTCCTGATTCTACTGTCGATTTCATCCGCGCTTATATTTTGTATAGATAAAGCCAGTGCAATATTTTCATAAGCTGTCAGTGTATCTAACAAATTAAAATCCTGAAAAATAAATCCTAATTGTTCTCTGCGAAATCGATTTAGTTCCTTGGATTTTAATTTTGTAATGTTCTGTCCATCTACATAAATATTGCCTGCCGTTACCTTATCAATCGTTGAAACACAGTTTAATAATGTTGTCTTTCCGGAGCCTGAAGCTCCCATAATAGCAACATATTCTCCTTTGTCTACCTCAAAAGAAATATTGTCAATTGCTTTTGTAAGACTTGATTTGTTTCCATAATACTTCTCAATTTTTTCGATTCTTAAAATATTTTTCATAGTATTAACTCCTCCTTGTGAATACTATGTTATAATAATATTTCTTGCTTGTCGTAATTCTAATCTTACAAAACATTACAGTTTCGTCAGATTGTATTTCACCCAACACAATAATTTATACTATTTAAAATGAACATCGTACATATTACATCCTATAATAATTATTTTTACCAAATATAATTGTAATTTTTGTCCACGCAGTTTCCTCTGATTCAATTTTTATCTGATGTCCCAGCTTCGCACATAACTTTTTCGCAATATAAAGTCCCATTCCTGTAGACTTGGCTCCCTTTCTGCCATTTTCGCCCGTAAATGTTTTCTTAAACACATTTGCAATATCTTTCTTCGGTATTCCAATTCCATTATCATATATACTGAACAAAATGCTGTCTTCTAACTCTTCTGCCTCTATTTTAATAACAGAATCAACACCGCTTTTTTTATATTTAATACTATTATTGATAATTTGATTTAAAATAAATACAATCCATTTTTCATCTGTAACGACTCTTTGTTTTCCTACATTTACAAAAACATCTATTTTATTTTCCAATAAGTCATCTTTATTCTTAACCAAAATATTTTTTACTAATTTATCAAGTCTTGTTTCTTTAATCAGGTAATCATTTTCTGCATTATTACTTCGCATATAATAAAGCACCTGATCAGCATAACTGTCCAGCCTTCTTATCTGCTTAATATATTTTTCGTCAATCTCTTCTTTATCGTTATGACACATCAAAACAAGGCTGGCAATCGGAATTTTAACTTCATGAATCCACATTTCTATGTATTCTTCAAAATCAATAATATTTTGTCTGTATTCACTAACTCTCTCAACCATTGATTTATTAATTTCATACAAATTCTGATATATAATTTCCCCCTCATAAAAATTAGGTTTATCCAGCATCTCTAACACTAAATATTTTTGATCCATAACATTGGTATGATAAATAAACGCTTCGTAAAATTTTTTCCTTCGAAAATAATCTACGAAAATCAAACAAATTCCCATTAAAAACAAAACAGCCCCAGTGGCAATATTAAGTGATTTTGGAATTTGAAAGGCATAAAACATTTCTAAAATAATAAAATAACTGACAATAAATATAATTATTGACAGCCATTTATCCCATAAATACTTACTGAATTTCATAATAAAATATATCCCTGTCCTTTTCTTGTTTCTATGGCATTTTCATAACCAAACGATGACAGCTTACCACGAAGCCTGCTGATATTTACTGTCAAAGCATTGTCATTAACATATTCCTCATTATTCCATAAATTTGTCATTAAATCATCTCTGGTCACAATTTTTCCCTGATTATTTAATAAAAAAGAAAATATAATCATTTCGTTTTTTGTCAATCGCAGTTCTTCTGCTCCATTGCTGATAATCCCTTTACTCAAACTGACATCCAATTCATTATACCTAATTACATCCGTCTTTAACTCCATCCTTTTGAAAATATTCTGTATTCTAAGCAGCAGCACTGTAGGACTGTATGGCTTTGTAATATAATCATCAGCGCCATACGAGATAGATAACACCTCATCTACTTCACTTGTTTTGCTGGTAACCATAATCACTGGTACATTAGATTCTTTTCTAATTTCTTTTAACAATAATTCTCCATTTAGAACCGGAAGGTTTATGTCCAGTAAAATCAAATCTGCTCTGCAGTTTATAACCTCATCTTTTGCATTCATGTAATCGTTTAAAATTTCTGTCTCATATCCGGAATTAGTTAGTAAACTGTACAGTTCTTTACAAATAGATTCGTCATCTTCAATAATAAGTATTTTTTTCATATCCTGTACCCGCTTTTCCTTTCTTTTTATTTGTAATTATAGTATAACACTAAAACCATATCTTCCATATTACAGTTTTGTAACATTTGTGAATGTATAAAATAATAATAAGGTACAGCAATCGATTATTATGCTGTACCTTATCATCATCAAGATTCTATATCATTTTAATTTACGATTGACTGCATTTTACTGCCTGTACGAACCGGTCTATTTTTTCTGCGTCTTTTCCTTTCCCATCATCTTTTTCCACACCGGTTGAAACATCCACCCCATCAGGTCTGACATATCTGACAGCCTCCGCGACGTTATCAGGGCGCAAACCACCTGCCAGTAAAAATAATTTTTCATCCCGTGGAATATCTTTGACCATGCTCCAGTCAAAAGTCTCTCCACTGCCATACCCTGCCGCATCAAACACATATCCGACAATGCCTTTTTGATTATGATATTCTTCAAACTTATCCAAATCACTGACATTAAATGCTTTCCATACAGGAATATGAATCTTTTCAAACAAACCTTCCGGAATATCACTATGTATCTGTACATAGTCAAATCCCGCATCCTGTATTTCCAATACCTGTTCTATCGTTGGTGCTACAACAACCGCCACGGTTTTAATCTGATAATCCAGTGCCTCCATAATACATTTTGCCTGTTCGATATTGATATTGCGTTTACTTTTTGGAAAAAACAATACCATTCCCGCAAAATCTACCTGGTTTCTATTCAAATATTGTGCCTCTGCAGGACTGGTAATACCACATATTTTAATTTTCATATTATATCATCTCCAACAATTTTATCTCATTAAATATGAAAACACTTCTGTACATCTTTATTATGTCCTAAAACAAGTAAAGTATCGCCCTCCAAAAACCGGGTTTCCGGAGAAATTTTCACATTCATTTCACCATTATGTTTTACTGCTAAAATATTGATATTGTGAAGTTTTCTTACCTGTATATCTCCCACAGTCTTTTCAATCCAATGTTTTGGCATGGATACTTCAAAGATAGAATAGTCTTTTCCCAACTCTATATAATCCAAAATATTATCTGCCGTATATCGGAAAGCCATCCACTTTGCCAGCTGTTTTTCCGGATAAACCACTTCATCGGCTCCATTGCGAAGCAAAAACTTGGCATGGACATCCCTTGCAGCTCTGGAAACTACCATCTTTGCTCCCAATTCTTTCAATAAGGAGGTGGTTTCCAGTGAGTTTTGAAAATTATCACCAATTGCAACAATACACACATCAAAATTATCAATGCCTAAAGTATTTAAAAACTTTTCATTGGTACAATCTCCGATTTGTGCATTCGTCACATATGGTAATATTTCATTGACTCTTTCTTCTTTTATATCAACTGCCATTATCTGATGATTCATTTGATCCAAATTTTTTGCAATATGTCTCCCAAATCTTCCAAGTCCTATTAACAAAACAGATTTCATCTAACATACACTCCAATCCTGTAGATATTTTTTATTTTATAGTAATCCGTTTTCTCTCTTTCTTCGGATTATCCAACATTAATTTTTTCCTCCGGGAATTTCATCAGATTGCCGGTATTCCCTGAAACAGCGGCAAAAATAATGGTTAAACCGCCAACCCTGCCGAGAAACATCAATATCATTAAAATTATTTTTGAAACAACTCCCAGCCCCGGAGTAATTCCCAATGTCAGACCTACTGTTCCTACGGCAGAAGCTGTCTCAAACATTACATCTGTGATTTGCAGCCCTTCCAGCGTACTGATTGCAATTGCTGAAAGTAAAAATAAAAATACATACATTAACAATATCGTAGCCGCCCTTGCAATAATGTCTGTGGGAATCCGTCTTTTGAAAAAATGCGCCTCTCTTTTCTGCCCAAAAACAGCAAAGGCAGTTGCAAAAAGAACCGCTATGGTAGTAACTTTCATTCCGCCTGCTGTAGAACCGGGCGCAGCGCCTATCAACATCAGTATAATGATAATCATCTGTCCAGCTCCCGTCAGTTTTGAAAGGTCCACCGTATTAAATCCGGCAGTTCTTGTAGTAATAGTGGTAAATAACGAAGACATCATTCTATTCGATTCAGACATATCACCCCATATGCCCCGACTGAATTCACAAACATAAAAATAAATGGTAGGAACAATAATCAGCAGCAATGTAACCGATAATATTACTTTACTCTGCATCCGATATTTACTGATATGATATTTGTGTTTCCTTATATCTTCCCATGTAATAAATCCCAGTCCGCCGATGACAATCAACATCATTATTACTACGTTTACGGTAACCGACCCTGATAACGTAGTCAAAGATGAATACTTCCCTTTTACTCCCATTAAATCAAAGCCTGCATTACAAAAAGCAGAGATGGAATGAAACAGGGCATACCAGATTCCTTTTATAAAACCAAACTCTTTATAAAACACAGGAAACATAAAAACTGCTCCCAGAACTTCTATCAGAATGATTGCTTTAAAAATAAAACCGGTAAGTTTTACAATTCCACCCATTTTAGGCGCTGAAATTGCTTCCTGCATTAAAACTCTCTGCCTTAAACTGATTTTCCTTCCTGACATCATTGTCAATAAAAGCGCTATGGTAATAACACCCATTCCGCCGATTTGTATCAGAAATAAAATCACCGCCTGCCCGAATCCCGACCAGTATGTAGCAGTATCCTGCACCACCAAACCTGTAACACAGGTAGCTGATGTGGATGTAAACAGGGCGTCTATAAATGATGTAACTTTTCCTTCTGCACTGGCAAATGGCAGCATCAAAACCAGACCTCCCATTACAATGGTAAATAGAAAGCCTATAAATATAAACCGCGATGTTGATATATGCCTGTGCTCTTTTTTCTTCATGTCTGCCTCTTTACATTTACCGCTTAATAGCCCATGTACTTCTCGATAATAAAATTAATATTGGGAATATTTCCAATCTTCCAGCCAGCATGTCCACAATCAGAACAATTTTGGAAAACATCCCAAACATTGCATAATTAGATGCCGGTCCAACCATATCCAATCCGGGACCTATATTATTAAAACACGCTATAACTCCCGAAAAGCCGGTAACGATACTCTGTCCGTCAATGGAAACCAGAAGAAAACTAACCAATATAATCAAAATATAAGCGGCAAAGTAACCGTTGACGCCGGAAACAATTCTTTCATCCACCACGTTACCGCTGTTGCGTATTACTTCCACCTTTCGCGGATTTAACGTCTGCCGGATATTTCTTCTCACACTGCGCATTAATATCAGCAGTCTTCCACATTTTAATCCGCCTCCCGTGCTGCCTGCACATGCGCCTACCATCATTAGCAGCAGCAACAGTGATTTTGAAAACGTGGGCCACATATCAAAATTCTCCGTGGCAAAACCTGTTGTTGTAATAATACTCGATACCGTAAACGCTGCATGATGAAAAGCCTCTCTTACACTGCCGAACATATTTGAGATATTAGCGGTAATCATAATAATACTCGCAGCTACCAATCCCAAATAAAGCCGCAATTCTCCATCTTTGAAAACAGCTTTGAATTTCTTTAACAAAAGTAAATAATAACAGCTGAAATTCACGCCAAACAACAGCATAAACACCGTGCATACGTTCTGAATATACGGACTATATCCTGCCATGCTGGTATTTTTCACCCCAAATCCGCCTGTTCCCGCAGTACCAAAGGCTGTACAGACAGCTTCAAATACAGACATTCTGCCAATTAACAGGAAAATAACATCCAGTACCGTCAGTCCGACGTATAAAAAATACAATATTTTTGCCGTATCACGCATTCTGGGTGCAAGTTTTCCCACATTTGGTCCCGGGCTTTCAGCCCGGAGCAGATGCATTGTAAATCTGTTGCTTCTTCCATCTGCCGGTACTATCGCCAAAATAAATACCAACACACCCATTCCACCCAGCCAATGGCTGAAACTTCTCCAATAGAGCAGTCCTCTGGACATTGCCTCAACATCCGTTAATATGGAAGCACCGGTTGTTGTAAAGCCGGAAACCGTTTCAAATAAAGCATCCACATATGATGGAATTTCTCCGGAAATATAAAATGGAAGACATCCCAGCATACTTAAAACAATCCAGCTAAGTCCCACACATGTCAGACCTTCTTTTGCAAAAAAACGCTTCTTGGCGGTTCTACAGACAAGAAATAGTATAACTGACACCAACAGGATGATAAGTATTGTACCCCAAAGACCAATCACTGCCCGCCAGTCTCTGTCATAAATGCTTATCAATAATGCCGGTATCATAAATACCGCTTCTACAAATAATATTTGGGAAATAAACCTGCCCATTACTTTGTAATTCATTATTTTAAACCTTTTCTCCTAATTATTATTGAAATATATCATTTAACTGATGCATTACCACATCTCCCTTTGAGACCACAATCACCGTGTCTCCCTCTTCAAAACAGGAATCACCATTTGGTATTTCTATTTTTCCTTTATGGGTGATACATGCAATCAGCATATTATTTTTAAGCTGAATATTCTTTAAAGGTTCACCGCAGTGTTTTGTTTTTTCATCAACTCTGAATTCCACTGCTTCCGCCTGTCCATCTACAATATTATGCACGGAAATGGCTGCCCCTGTCTGCGCCTCCAAGGCTCTTACATATCCTACAATGGTATCACAGCACAAATCTTTCGGACATACAATACTGCCCAGACGCAAACTATCCTGTATACTGCTGCTGTCGGTATGGGCTACTTTTGTAATTACCTGGGGAACACCGCATGTTTTTGCATACATGGAAATAATCATGTTTAACTCATCCATACCTGTTAAAGTTATCAGTGCATCACACTCATCTATTCCCTGACTCTCCAGAAGTGTCTTTCTGCTGGCATCACCATGAACTATATCTACATTTGGCAGCAGCTCTGCCAGCTGTCTTGCCCTATTTTCATTGGATTCTATAATTTCTACAAAAACACCCGACTGTACGAGTATTTTTGCAAGATAGTAACTTACTTTACTTCCGCCACATATAATGACTCTTTTTACTTTCTGCGTAATTATTCCCAGATTTTTTAACATAATGGTAAGATTGTCAGACGGAGCAGTTACATAGATTCTGTCTCCCTCCTGCAATACGAAATTTCCATCCGGGGTCTCAACCTGCCCGTTTCTTCTTACTGCACAGACCAATACCTGACATTTCACAATGCCATACAGCTCATTGAGAGAAACATCTTTTAACACACTATCTCCATTAATCCGTAATTCTACCAGTTCCACTCTTCCCTTGGCAAAAGTATCCCTGCTTAAAAATTGAGGATATTTCAGTAATCTTTCAATCTCAACTGCGGTCTGTTTTTCCGGATTGACTGTCAAAGACAATCCAAAAGCATCACGCATTGTATAAATTTGCTCGCTATATTCAGGATTACGGATTCTTGCTATCGTATGCAGGTTAGGATTCATTTTGTGGGCAGTAAGACAGCATAACAGATTAATCTCATCTGCACTGGTAGCCGCAATAAGCAGCTGCGTCTTCTCAATTTCTGCTTCTGATAAGACTGACATCAATGCGCAGTTTCCACGCACGACCATAACATCATATCTCTCTACACTCGCATCCAGCACTTTTGGATTGGAGTCTATTAATGTAATGTCATATCCCTCCGCTGATAGTTTTCTGGCAAGAGAACCTCCTACCTTTCCATCTCCGGCAATAATAATTTTCATAATCCGCCTCCTAATATTAGTAAAAACACCCTTTATTATATCACTATTATTTCTATTGACAATATTCTTCTATATAAGTTTTTACGTCTGCTAAATCATTACATAAAAAAGTAACTTTTCTCTTATAATCGTCTTCGGGATATTTCATATCCGGAACACATATTACCTCAATCCCGCCATCAAATGCAGCCCGGATTCCCGCTTCTGAATCTTCCAAAACTAAAGCCTCCTGCGTGGATACGCCCAGTTTTTCACATGCTTTTAAAAAAACTTCCGGATGCGGTTTTCCATTTTGAACCTCGTCACCACAGATGGAAGCATCAAAATATTGTGTCAGACCGGCATTTTTCAAAATGTCATCTACACGTTTTCTTTCACTGGAGGTGGCTACAATCGTTTTATAGTTATTGTTCTTTAAATATTTTAACAATTCCTTCAACCCTTTTTTCAGAGGAATCCCCTCTTCTAAAAACTGCTCTGCCATCATCCTATGCACTGTTTTGACACTGTCTTCATAGGGAAATTCCTCTCCATACTGTTTTAAAAATTTTTCTTTGCAGGCTGCTGCTGTCCGTCCCAATAATTGTATATAAAACTCTTCCGTTATCTCCATTCCCATTTTTGCCAGATATTTTTTATAACATTCATAAGTCACTCTCTCGCTATCAATCATCAAGCCGTCCATATCAAAAATTATTGCTTTTATCATTTATCTCTTGTATGATGTATTTATGTTCAAATACATCAATACGCTCCTTTCTTCTCAACTTTGTTATAATCAATATCAACAC
>CANQPJ010000007.1 GCA_947625755.1 uncultured Lachnospiraceae bacterium
ATAAGAAAAAATAAAAAGTCCACAGTGTTGATATTGATTATAACAAAGTTGAGAAGAAAGGAGCGTATTGATGTATTCGAACATAAATACATCATACAAGAAGTAATGAAACAGGTTATTATTATTGGAGCCGGTCCGGCAGGACTTACGGCAGGATATGAGTTGTTGAAAAAGGGAGAATATCAGGTTGTCATTTTGGAAAAAACGGACCGTATCGGAGGCATATCCCAGACTGTCACATACAAAGGAAACAGAATGGATATTGGAGGACATAGATTTTTCTCCAAGGACGACAGAGTAAACAGGTGGTGGCAGAATATTATGCCAACGCAGGGAGAACCCTCTTATGATGATAAAATATTAAACCGTGAAAAAAGTTATGTATCGGGTGGTCCTGATCCGGAAAAAGAAGACCGTGTCATGTTGGTCAGAAACAGGGTATCACGGATTTATTATTCGAAACATTTCTTTGAATACCCGATTTCATTAAAATGGGATACGTTAAAGAATATGGGATTTGCCACAACGATGAAGGCGGGTTTCAGTTATTTGTATTCTGTATTCAGAAAACTGCCGGAAGATAATTTAGAAAATTTTTATATCAACAGATTTGGACGTGTATTGTATTCTATGTTTTTTGAAGGATATACAGAGAAGCTGTGGGGACGACATCCCAGAGAAATTTCGGCAGACTGGGGAGCGCAAAGAGTCAAAGGACTTTCCATAACAGCAGTGCTAAAAGATGTGTTAAAAAAGATTCTTCCCGGTGGGGAAAATGCAAAAGTGGAGACTTCCTTAATTGAGGAATATATTTATCCGAAGTATGGACCGGGACAATTATGGGAAGCTGTAGCAGAAGATATTCAAAATATGGGTGGAACGATTGTGATGAATAGTGAGGTAAAAACCATAAATACCGAAAATGGAAGAATCACCGGTGTCGCCTGTATAGAAAATGGACGGGAGACTTTTTATGAGGGAGATATATTTATGTCTTCCATGCCGGTGAATGATTTGATAGCAGGAATGAAAGGAAGCCCGATTCCAAAGACGGTAGAGGAAGCAGCGGCAGATTTACCGTTTAGGGATTTTGTGACAGTTGGGCTTTTATTAAATAAACTGAATCTGAAGAATGAGACAAAATTAAAAACATTAAATAATATTGTACCGGATTGCTGGATTTATGTTCAGGATACCGGAGTGAAATTAGGGCGTATTCAAATATTTAACAACTGGTCACCATATATGGTTGAGGAGCCGGAAAAATACGTTTGGATTGGTTTGGAATATTTTTGCAGAGAAGGCGATGACTTTTGGAATATGTCTGATGAAGAATGTATTGATATGGCAATCAATGAGCTGGTAAAAATGGATGTTATTGATAGAGAAGATGTGCTGGATTCGCATAGAGAGCGGATACAGAAAGCATATCCTGCTTATTTTGACGGATATAGCCATATGGATGACATTATACAATATCTGAATACTTTTGATAATTTGTACTGTATTGGAAGAAACGGACAACACCGATACAACAATATGGACCATTCGATGGTTACATCTTTTGAAGCGGTGCATAATATCATTAACGGCATACATGACAAGACAAATGTGTGGAATGTTAATACAGACAAAGAATATCATGAAACCAAAGAAGAGAGATAGGAGTTTGATATGCAGTATATCATGTTTTTGCTGGGAATTGCTCTGGCAGTTTTCATTATCAGAATGAGTAAAAAGAATCATTTGTTTCAAAAATATAATAAATATGTTGTGGCAGCGCTGGTTTCTGCATTGGTGGCAATTAGCCTTGAGGTATTCACGTTTAATTTTGCCTGTTTTGAGGGAAATCATGGATTGCAGTTCGCAGTCGGTTATGATACAGCCACTAAAAATCAGATTTTTGAAAATAACAGTGGTGTCACAAAAAGCCCGACAGATATTATGACTGTAAATGTTTCTCATCGTAACAGGGAATATACATATGAAGCAGTGATTAAGGTAAATGCAGAATTAAAAAATCTGGATTTAACTGTAGATTGTCAGCAAAATGCTGTTCCGTATGAAGTTTATTATAAAGATGATGCCTTTCACAAGGACTATAATAAAATAAAAATTGAAAATCTTATGCTGGTAAAAGGTATTCCGTCCACCGGACATATCAAAACCCATTTTGCAGGAAAAACCGATAGTGTTAAAGTAATATTTAAAGTAAAAGACATTTATCCAATATCAAACATAAATGTTCAGATAAATCATCCGGCTGGGTTTGATTTTAATTTTGCAAGGTTTCTTATTGTTTTCCTTGTTGTACTATTAGCATATATCTTTTATTTCACCAGAAAAAGTACGGCAATGAAAAAGCCGGTGTTTATCGGTGTGTTAGGTTTACAGGCTGTATTTATTTTGTTTTTATCTATAGCGTCCAACGCGGTTTTTGATACAAATGGAAAATACAAAGGCGAAGCGCTCTATCAGTCTGTAGATCCTTATCAGGAACTGACACTGGCATTAGCTAAAGGAAAAGTGGATTTAAATGAGGTGAATACGGATTCTCTGGAGGCAGAGCGGCAGGGAATAGAAGCATTGCAAAAATTAGAAAATCCCTATGAATGGAATCAGCGGAATGAAATCTATTATAAGTGGGACAGGGCATTCTATAATGGAAAATATTATTGTTATTTTGGCATTGTTCCTGTTTTATTTGTTTATCTTCCAATTTATTTATTAACAGGCAGGCTGGTAAATACAAAGATATTCGTGTTATTTCTGGTTATGCTCACTGCCGCACTGATGGCAAAATTGGTCATGACAATAGCGCAGAAATGGAAAAAGCAGATAAATATGTGGGTTGTCCTTGGCACCATAGTGAGTTTTATCAATGCTTCCATGATTCTGTATTGTATCAACGGAAGTAAGTTTTATGAATTAGCGACCATATCGGCACTTCTGTGTGCCATAGCCGGAATTGATTGTATCTTGAATGCATTTACAAACAGGGGTATCAAAAAGAAAATACTTACAGTGGGGGCATTTTTCATGGCGCTATCTGTAGGGTGCAGACCGAACTATATTTTAACTTCATTTATGATTGCGCCTATTGTGTTGAATGCGTTTGCAAAAAATGGCGGATACAAAAGAGTGGATGGAATCAAAAGCCGGTTTACTGCTTATGTCAGAGGAATATTTCATAAGAAAAATATCAAGGCAATCGTTTCATTTATACTGCCATATGTAGTGATTGGCATAGGTCTGATGTATTATAATTATATAAGATTTGGCTCTATTACAGAGTTTGGAGCAAAATACCAGTTGACAGTCTACGATACCAGTTACTATCACATGACCGATTTAGGGAAAATACCGATTGCGTTGGTTAGGGGAATACTGATGCTTCCAACCATGAGCAGTGTTTTTCCATATATGAATGCAGTGCAGGAGAGCAGTAATTACGCAGGATATTTTTATGATATGACATATTTGGGAATTTTATCCAGTCCGATTATGTGGTTATTATGCATGATTCCGTGGTCAATAAAGCGTGGAGTGAAGCAGATTGCCCATAAAGGTTTTGTTATTGCAAGTACTGTTATAGCATTTGTTATGTGTTATCTTACAACTGTTATGGGTGGAACATCTCTCAGGTATTCCGTTGATTTTGCATGGATATTCTTTATTCCGGTTATATATGTGATATTTGCAATATACTCCCGGGCAAGAGAACGGGGATTAGAAAAATATGCCGTCGCCGGTTTGGGCATATTAATGATTTTGACGATTGTGGTGAATGCATTGGTTTGTATCTCCCCGACATGGAGTTCTATGAGCGAAGATGTGCCGGAGATATTCTACAGAATTGAAGAAATGGTCGTTTTTTGGAAATAATATGATAACAAAATTATAAATAGTTATAAAACAGTGAGTGAAACAGGCTATTGTCTTGACAAATAGCTGTTGTGATACTTTTTGTTCTGGGTGACATCTTCCCCGAACCAATCAGGCTTTTGAAAGGCATCTGCTTGTTCCACTGAACTGAATTCAACTTCTATCAGTTCCATTCCTTCAAACTTTCCCTCAAAAATATCAAGCTCTGCAGTCAGAGTGCCATCATTGATTGGAATGAGATAGCGGGTTTTGGTGATGATATTGCCATCAGCTTTTTTGAGAAGATGTTCATAGCTTTCCTTATTTAAAGGCAGATTATATTCTTCTCTCGCCATCATGCCGCCTCCTTTATATGTCAGATAGTATTCATCATCCTGCTTTCTGATTCTTACTACCGGTGCGGTATTCAGGTATGCCTGTTCTATTTTATGATGTTTATATTGCGTCAAATCTTTAGGTAAATCTTTTGGCACAAATTTTTTCTCTATTTCCATTCCCATTTGTCTAAAATCCTTTCCGGAATATTTAAAATTTCTTATATTTCTATTCGGTAATAGTTTTTTCAAATTTACTTTTATTATTCTGTCAGGCAGCAATTCCCTGAAAAACAGCAGGGTAGTGTTAAAATGTCTTATGTTTGCATTGTAAAATCTCCTGAAGTAAATTGCAAGAAATATTTCATCTGATATTCATAATCTGGACACATTATCAGGTTATGTTATAATGAAATGAAAGAAAAATAAATATATGGAGGTATCAGATGAAAACAGTTTATGCATTTTTAGCAGATGGTGTAGAAGAAGTAGAAGCGCTCATGGTAATTGATTTATTAAAGCGTACAAAAAAACTGAATGTAATTATGGTATCCATCAAGGAAGAATTGATGGTAAAAGGTTCGCATGGAATAAAATTCTTTGCAGATAAAAATATTGATGAGATAGACTTTGACTCTGGTGATTGTATCTTTCTTCCGGGAGGCAAGGAAGGGACAGAGAATCTTGCCGCATGTTCGGAATTAACACAGAATATTTTAACCTATAATGAAAAGGGTAAATGGCTTACTGCAATATGCGCAGCGCCAAGTGTGTATGGACAGCTGGGAATATTAAAAGATAAAAAAGCTACATCTTACCCAACATTTGCGGACAGGATGAATTGCAGGGAATATGGCGGCTCTGTGGTTACAGATGAAAATTTCATCACAGCAAAAGGACTTGGCGTGGCTCTTGAACTGGGACTGGAAATGATTACACAGCTTATAGATGAAAAAACAAGTCATATGGTTGCAGACCAGATTCAATATAACTAAAATATAAAAATAGTGACAACAATTATTTTTTATGGTATAATTCTACTCTGCGTCAAGGGAAAACTATGCCCCTGCGCTTATGATTGGATGAAGTAAATGGGAAGGCTCATACCCATTTTTTATAACAAGGAGGAAAGTTAATGAGTTTACAGGTAGAAAAGTTAGAAAATAACACAGCAAAACTTACGATTGAGGTATCAGCGGAGGAGTTTGAGAAGGCAATTCATGCTGCATATCAGAAAAACAAAAATAAATTTAATGTACCGGGATTCAGAAAAGGAAAAGTACCTTACGCAATGATTGAAAAGATGTATGGAGCAGGGGTGTTCTATGAAGATGCGGCAAATGCCATTCTTCCGAATGCCTATGCAGACGCAGCCGCAGAAAGTGAATTGGAAATTGTTGCCCGTCCGGAAATTAACGTAACACAGATTGAAAAAGGAAAGCCGTTTATTTTTGAGGCAGAGGTAACTTTGAAACCGGAGATTAAACTTGGAAAATACAAAGGGGTAAAGGTCGAGGCAATGGATGCGGCTGTTACAGATGAGGATGTACAGGCAAAACTTGATGAAGTAAAAGAACAGAATGCAAGACTTGTCGCAGCAGATGATAAGGCAGTAGAAAATGGCGACCAGACAACCATTGACTTTGAAGGTTTTGTAGATGGTGTTGCTTTTGAAGGTGGAAAGGGAGAGGACTATCCGCTGACAATTGGTTCCCATTCCTTTATTGATACATTTGAAGAACAGCTTATCGGAAAGAAAGTCGGAGAGGAAGTAGAAGTGAATGTTACGTTCCCTGAAGAATATCAGGCAGAGGAACTTGCAGGAAAGCCGGCATTGTTCAAAGTAACAATTAAGGAAATTAAAGTAAAGGAATATCCTGAAATAGATGATGAGTTTGCACAGGATGTTTCCGAATTTGATACATTGGACGAATATAAGGCTGACATTAAGAAGGAACTTGAGGAGAAAAAAGCGCAGGAAGCAGAAGCAGATAAAGAGAACAAAGTCATTGAAGCAATCGTTAAGGATTCAGAGATGGATATTCCTGAAAAAATGATAGAAGCCCAGAGTCAGCAGATGCTTGAAGAGTTTGCTCAGAATATTGCTATGCAGGGTATTTCATTTGAACAGTATATGCAGTTTACAGGCTCAACTGCCCAGCAGCTTGCAGAGCAGATGAAGCCACAGGCTCAAAAAAGAATCGAATCAAGTCTGGTACTTGAGGCAATCGCAGCGGCTGAAAACATTGAAGCTACGGAGGAAGAGTTTGACGAAGAAGTGAAGAAAATGGCAGAAAGATACCAGATGGATACAGATAAAATCAATGATTTATTATCAGAGGACGATAAGAAGAATATTAAGGCAGATATTTGTGCAAAAAAAGCTGCAAAACTGGCAGTCGATGCGGCAAAATAGTAAGGAGGTATGGATATGGCATTAGTACCTTATGTCATTGAACAAAATTCCAGAGGAGAGCGTTCTTATGACATTTATTCAAGATTATTAAAAGACAGAATTATTTTTCTGGGAGAAGAAATAAATGATGCTACAGCCAGTGTGGTTGTTGCGCAGTTATTATTCTTGGAATCAGAAGATCCGGGAAAGGATATTCACATGTATATTAACAGTCCGGGAGGCTCCGTCACAGCAGGTATGGCGATATATGATACGATGAATTATGTAAAGTGTGATGTATCAACGACTTGTATCGGTATGGCAGCCAGTATGGGGGCATTCCTTTTATCCAGTGGAGCGAAGGGAAAAAGATATGCTCTTCCGAATGCAGAAATTATGATTCATCAGCCACTTGGCGGTGCACAGGGACAGGCTACAGAAATTCAGATTGCTGCAGAACACATCTTAAAGACAAAGGAAAAATTAAACAAAATTTTAGCTGAAAATTCCGGACAGCCGGTAGAGGTTGTTGAGAAAGATACAGACAGAGATAATTGGATGTCTGCCGATGAAGCTAAAGAATATGGTTTAGTAGATCAGGTAATAAAAGAAAGATAATATAAGGCACCGCTTTTTGTGGTGCCTTATGTTCAAATTTAGGATTTATGTGAGGTTATTATGGCAAATAAAAATGTAACGGATAATATTTTACGCTGTTCATTTTGCGGAAGGACAGAGGGACAGGTAAGAAGATTAATTGCCGGTCCCGGCGATGCGTATATTTGTGATGAGTGTGTAGAAATATGCGCAAGCATCGTCGATGATGAAATATATGGCAAAAATGAAGAGAATATTAAAGAAGAAATTAATTTATTAAAGCCAAAGGAAATAAAAAACTTTTTAGACCAATATGTCATTGGTCAGGATGAAGCAAAAAAAGTGTTGTCGGTGGCAGTTTATAATCACTATAAGAGAGTGCTTGCAGATAGAAATCTGGATGTGGAATTACAAAAATCAAACATCTTAATGTTGGGACCGACCGGTTCCGGAAAGACATATCTTGCACAGACATTGGCGAAGATGCTGAATGTACCTTTTGCCATTGCTGATGCAACGACATTGACCGAGGCAGGATATGTAGGCGAGGATGTTGAGAATATTCTGCTCAAATTGATACAGGCGGCAGATTATGATATTGAGAGAGCGCAACACGGTATCATTTATATTGATGAAATTGATAAAATCACAAAAAAATCAGAAAATGTTTCCATCACAAGAGATGTATCCGGTGAAGGGGTTCAGCAGGCGCTGCTCAAAATTTTAGAAGGAACAGAGGCAAGCGTACCGCCGCAGGGAGGAAGAAAACACCCACAGCAGGAGTTGATTCCTATTGATACTACAAATATTCTGTTTATCTGCGGTGGAGCATTTGATGGGCTGGAGAAGATTATTGAGCGAAGACTGGACAAGAGTACCATCGGTTTTGGTTCGGAAATTTCGGAAAGGTCTGATAAGAAAGCGGATGAGCTGTTTAAAGAAGTAATGCCGCAGGATTTGACAAAGTTTGGTCTGATTCCGGAATTCATCGGACGTGTACCTGTTACAGTGACACTTGATTTTCTGGATGAAAAGTCATTAGAGAGAATTTTGACAGAACCAAAGAATGCGCTTGTAAAACAATATAAGAAATTATTTGAATTAGATGGAGTAAAACTTACTTTCACAGATGAGGCTGTCAGTGCCATTGCAAAGCTGGCAGTGGAGCGAAAGACCGGGGCAAGAGGATTGAGGTCTATCATTGAAAAAACAGTTATGGACGTCATGTATGAAACGCCATCGGATAAATCGATTAAAGAATGTATTATTAATGAAGATGTAGTAAACGGACTGGCAGATGCCGAGATTGTTTATAATTCAGTTATTAATAAAAATACATCAAAGAAGAAAAAAGATAAAACTGCGTAATTGTAGTTGATATAAGGAGATTTTATGTCAGAGAATATAAATATATTCCCGGTAATACCGCTGCGGGGGCTTACAATACTGCCGGGGACGACAGTTCATTTTGACGTTAGTAGAAAATCATCAATCACAGCAGCCGAAGAAGCGATGTTGAATGATAAACAATTATTTGTTGTTGCACAAAAAGACCCGGTGGAAGAAGCACCGGGTTTTGATGGTATATACAAAGTAGGTACCATTGTTACTGTTAAGCAGTTAAATAAGCTGCCGGACAATATTGTAAGAGTTATGGTGGAGGCTGTGGCAAAGGGAGAAATACAGTCCTTTTATGAAGATGACGGATGCTTTAAGGGGCAGATTGCCTTGATACCTGATGAGGAGAATACCCTGTCAGAAACAGAGGAAGAGGCTTTTGTAAGAGAATTAAAAGATGCAGTGGTACAGTTTGATACAACGACCCATGAACTCTCTGCATCCAGTATCAGAGGTTTGCTTGCAATGGAACAGTTGGAAGATTTGATGCGTCAGATTTTGCTTCGCATCAAGGTGCCTTACAAGACAAAACAAGAGTTTCTGGAAGATGCGGGTATTTTTGCCAGATTTACCACGGTATTGTCTTTTCTGATAAAAGAAAATGAGATTGGCGAGATTCGTGCAGGTATTGTCAATAAAGTCAAAGAGCGACTGGATAAAAGTCAGAAAGAGCATATATTACGTGAGCAGATACAGGTAATCAGAGAGGAACTGGGGGATGATTATTTAGCAGAAGCAGATGAGCTTGAAAATAAAATTAAGGAATTAGATGCAGATAAAGAGGTAAAAGAAAAACTGTTAAAGGAATTGTCACGGTTTAAGTCTTATGCCGGAAATGCTGTAGAAGGCAATGTTATTAGGACATATATTGAGACAATGCTGGAGCTTCCCTGGAATAAGGAAACAGAAGAAAATCCGGATTTAAAAAATGCAGAAGATATATTAAACAGAGACCATTATGAGCTGACAAAAGTGAAAGAGCGGGTTTTGGAATTTTTGGCAGTAAGGCAGCTGACTATGGCGGAAAAGGTTAGTCCGATTATCTGTCTGGTTGGTCCTCCGGGAACCGGCAAGACATCCATTGCCCATTCTATTGCAGAGGCATTAAATAAAAAATATGTAAGGATATGTTTAGGCGGCGTAGATGATGAATCAGAGATTCGCGGACACAGAAAAACCTATGTAGGCGCAATGCCGGGACGTATTGTCAAAGGATTAAAACAGGCGGGAACAGCCAATCCACTGATTTTGTTTGATGAAATTGATAAAATGGGAAGAGGGCTGCATGGCGATCCGGCATCCGCATTATTGGAAGTATTGGATTCAGAGCAGAATGCAAAATTCCGGGATAATTATGTTGAACTTCCGATTGATTTGTCCAAGGTGCTTTTTATTGCCACTGCGAATGATGCCGCAGCAATACCGGAACCGTTGTTGGACAGAATGGAAATTATTGAAGTAGAGGGATACACGGAAAACGAAAAGTTTCATATTGCAAAAGAGCATTTAATCAAAAAGCAGTTTGCAAAAAATGGAATTCAAAAGAGCTGGCTGTCTATTACAGATGAAGGGATTAACAGTATTATCCGTCATTATACAAGAGAAGCCGGCGTAAGGCAGCTGGACAGAGAGATAGCCAGAATTTGCAGGAAAGCTGCCAGTGAGATTGTAAAAAATAAGAAGAAACGTCTTAAAGTCACATCAAAAAATGTGGAGAAATATCTTGGAAGAAAAATCTATGATATTGAACCGGCGAATGAAAAAAATGATATTGGTATTGTCAGAGGTCTTGCATGGACTGCCGTAGGCGGGACAACACTTCAAATCGAGGTAAATACCATGCCCGGAAAAGGTGAATTGAAACTAACGGGACAGCTTGGCGACGTAATGAAAGAATCTGCGCAGATTGCCTTGAGTTATGTGAGAAGCATTGCCGGTGATTATAACGTTAAAAAAGAGTTTTTTACAAAAAATGATATACATATCCATGTGCCGGAGGGAGCTGTTCCAAAAGATGGTCCGTCAGCGGGCATTACAATAGCAACAGCATTGTTATCGGCAGTAGCTGCGCGTAAAGTGGACTGTAAAACAGCTATGACCGGCGAGATTAATCTTCGCGGCAAGGTAATGCCAATTGGAGGATTAAAGGAAAAATTATTAGCTGCAAAAAACGCAGGGATACGGACAGTTTTGATACCCAAGAAAAATGAGTCGATGCTGGGTGAGATTTCAAAGGAAATTACGGACGGTATGGAAATTGTTCTTGTAGAAGATATGCGGGAAGTATTGGATAGAGCATTGGTATAAAACCGGGTGCAGAATGTTGGTATATGACGCATGGTGTAAAGGGAGAAGAAAATGATTGTTAAAAATGTGGAGTTAGAGACTGTTTGTGGCATTACGAGTAAACTTCCGGAAAATGTCATGCCGGAGATTGCTTTTGCAGGTAAGTCCAATGTAGGTAAATCATCATTAATTAACGGGCTTGTAAATCGAAAGGCGTTGGCAAGAACATCTTCTCAACCGGGAAAGACACAGACGATAAACTTTTATAATGTAAATAAAGAATGTTATTTTGTGGATTTACCGGGGTACGGTTATGCTAGTGTATCAAAAGAAGTAAAAGTGAAATGGGGAAAGATGATTGAAAATTATCTTCATTCATCCCAGAGGTTACAGGCAGTATTTTTACTGATAGATATTAGGCATGAACCGTCAGCGAATGATATTCATATGTATGAATGGATTTTGGCAAATGGTTATGAACCGATTATTATTGCAACAAAATTAGATAAGATTAAGCGAAGCCAGATACAGAAACATATAAAAATGATAAGAGTGGGACTGAATGTAGTTCCGGGAACAAAGATTTTACCTTTTTCTGCACAGACAAAGCAGGGAAAAGAGGAAATACTGGATGTCATCGGCGAGCTGGTATATCAGCCGGAAAATGTCCCGGAGAAGTGTTAAAATTACAAAAGATGAGGGGTAATGATATATGGCAATAGAAACAGAGACTTTATACAAGTTAATGATTATGCATATGCTCAACAAAGTAGAATTTCCGTTGACTAATACGCAGATTGCACAGTTTTTTTTGGAAAATGAATATACAAATTATTTTGCAGTGCAAAAGGCAATCAGTGAACTGATCGAAGATGGGTTTGTTTTTTGCAATGTTAACAGAAATACATCTTATTATCATTTAACGTCAGAAGGAAGGGAAAGTCTGAAGTTTTTTGAAAATAAAATACCAAATCAGGTAGTAGATGACATCGATATGTTTCTGATAGATAATAAATATGAATTGCGAAACGAGGTAGGAACAGTTTCAGACTATTATAGGATTTCTAATGGTGATTATGTCGTTCATTGTCAGGTGAAGGAAGGAGACAGCACTTTGATTGAAGTGAATATTTCTACACCGGACAGGCAGATGGCTTCCCGGATGTGTACCAACTGGGAGTCGATGGATAATAGTCAGAAAATATATCAGTTTATTATAGATAATCTGACAAAGTGATTGGAGGAAAAAGTGGCACACCCGGATCAAAGTAAAATAAGAAATTTTTGTATTATAGCACATATAGACCACGGAAAATCGACACTGGCTGATAGAATTATCGAGATGACAGGTCTTTTGACAAGCAGGGAAATGCAGTCACAGGTTCTTGATAATATGGATTTGGAGCGTGAGCGGGGAATTACCATCAAATCCCAGGCTGTCCGCACAGTGTATAAGGCGGAGGATGGAAAAGAATATATTTTTAATCTGATTGATACTCCGGGACACGTGGATTTTAACTATGAAGTGTCCAGAAGTCTGGCTGCCTGCGATGGCGCAGTGTTGGTGGTGGATGCGGCACAGGGCGTGGAGGCACAGACATTAGCCAATGTTTATCTTGCCCTGGATCACGATTTGGAAGTATTTCCGGTAATTAATAAGATTGATTTATCTTCTGCAGATCCGGAGCGGGTAAAGGCAGAGATAGAAGATGTCATTGGTCTGGAGGCAGAGGATGCTCCGTTGATTTCCGCCAAGACGGGTCTGAATTGTAAGGATGTATTAGACGCCATTGTTAAAAAAATTCCGGCTCCTACAGGAGATGCCAAAGCCCCTTTAAAGGCGCTGATTTTTGACAGCCTATATGATTCCTATAAAGGGGTTATTGTTTTCTGTCGGATTAAGGAGGGAACAGTAAAGCCGGGCATGAATATTAAAATGATGGCTACCGGCGCTGTTGCCAATGTGGTTGAAGTAGGATATTTCGGGGCAGGGCAGTTTATTCCCTGTGATGAATTATCGGCAGGAATGGTTGGATATATTACAGCCGGTATTAAAAATGTTGCTGACACAAAGGTGGGAGATACCGTCACCAATGCAGATGCTCCCTGCAGGGAAGCATTACCGGGATACAAAGAAGTTCAGTCTATGGTATATTGCGGAGTATACCCGGCAGATGGGGCAAAGTATCCGGATTTGCGGGATGCATTGGAAAAGTTACAGTTAAATGATGCGGCGTTAAAATATGAGCCTGAAACATCCATTGCACTTGGTTTTGGATTCCGGTGTGGATTTTTAGGACTGTTACATTTAGAGATTATTCAGGAAAGACTGGAGCGGGAGTATGGTCTTGATTTGGTCACTACAGCTCCATCGGTTATTTACAAAGTATACAAGGATAATGGTGAGGTGATTGAGTTGACAAACCCTACAAATCTCCCTGATCCGAATGAAATTGCATATATGGAAGAACCGATTGTCTGTGCAGAAATTATGGTAACCACAGAATTTATCGGTGCAATTATGGAATTATGCCAGCAGAGGCGTGGAAGATATGTCAGCATGGAATATGTGGAAGGACAGAGAGCCCTTTTAAAATACGATATTCCATTAAATGAAATTATTTATGATTTCTTTGATGCCCTGAAATCCCGCTCCCGGGGTTATGCATCTTTTGATTATGAGTTAAAAGGATATGAGCAGGCGAAGTTAGTCAAGCTGGATATTCTGATTAACAAAGAAGAAGTAGACGCATTATCTTTTATTGTACCGGAAGTGTCTGCTTATGAGCGTGGAAAGAAAATGTGTGAAAAACTTAAAAAAGAGATTCCAAGACAGTTGTTTGAAGTACCGATTCAGGCAGCAGTGGGCAGTAAAATTATTGCCAGAGAGACCGTAAAAGCGATGCGCAAGGATGTTCTGGCGAAATGTTACGGTGGTGATATTTCACGTAAGAAAAAACTTCTTGAGAAACAGAAGGAAGGAAAGAAACGTATGCGTCAGGTAGGAAATGTAGAGATTCCTCAAAGTGCATTTATGGCAGTGCTGAAGCTGGACGAAGAATAATAGGAGTAACTATAGTGAATCAATGTAAAAAAATGGGGCTTTATCTTCATATTCCATTCTGTATAAAAAAATGTGATTATTGTGATTTTCTCTCATCGACTGCTGATAGTAAGACGATGGAGTGTTATACGAAAGCATTGATAAGAGAAATTGAATTAAGCAGGGAAAAGATGAGACAGTATTTGGTCGATACTGTGTTTATTGGTGGAGGTACACCGTCTGTTTTAAAGGGAAAAGTAATCGAAGAAATTATGACAGCATTGAGGGAAAATGCTCCAATTTCAAAGAATGCGGAAATCACCATAGAGTGTAACCCGGGAACCATTGATGCAGAAAAATTATATAGTTATAAAAAAGCCGGAATCAATAGAATCAGTTTCGGGTTACAGTCTGCGCATGATAAGGAATTGAAAAATATCGGCAGAATACATACCTATGAACAGTTTTTGGATTCATATCATATGGCGGAAAAAACCGGATTTGAGAATATCAATATTGATTTGATGAGTGGCCTGCCCGGACAGAGTCTCAAATCATATCAGGAAACTTTGGAGAGAGTAATAGAATTAAATCCCCCGCACATATCGGCATATAGCCTGATTGTAGAAGAAGGGACAAAAATGTTTCAGAGAGTGGAACATGCCATGGCAGAAGGCAGAATAATTCTTCCAATGGAAGAGGAGGAGAGAAACATGTATTATCTGACCAAAGAACTTCTGCAAAAGGCGGGATATGAGCGATATGAAATTTCCAATTACGCAAAAGCAGGGTATGCGTGCAGGCATAATGCAGGGTACTGGAAGCGTAAAGAATATCTTGGATTCGGGATTGGCGCATCCTCTTTATATCAGGAAGAAAGATATAAAAATGTTGATGATATTGGTCTGTATATGAATGTGCTGTTGGGTAAAGACAAGACGTATGACAGAGAAGAGACTGCAATGTCTGACAGAGATATTTTAGCAGAAATAGAGGAAAATCAACAGAAGTTGTCCATCAAAGAACAGATGGAGGAATTTATGTTTTTGGGACTGCGCATGATGGAAGGCGTATCGGTTCAGGAATTTCAGGAAAAATTTAATAAACCTTATGCAGATATATATGGAAGAATTACAGAAAGATTTGTTGAGCAGAAATTATTGGAATGGAAGAAAAAATATATCAGGCTGACAGAGCGTGGAATTGATTTGAGTAATTACGTGATGGCTGAATTTTTGTTTTAAAGTGATATAACAGGGGCAACCCTGTTTTTTTTATCTAAAAATAAAAATTAAAAAACAATGGTTGACAATTATATGTACATATAGTAAAGTACACAAAGCGAAAAAAGGTTCACAATGTAAACTAACTCATAAAGGAGAAATTATGGAAGCGTTAAATGAACAGTTGTTAAGTGCATGGTTGAGAATATCCAACACAATCTGTAATGAAAGAATTGTTACTCATCTTCCGTATAATGAGGCATTGGTGTGTAACATTCTGTATCATCAGAGGATGACCAATCCTGACATTTATCTTACAGCAACAGATTTATGTGAAAGAACAAGACTGATTAAGTCGTTGATGAATCGGACACTGAACAATCTGGAAGAAAAGAAATTAATCATTAAGAAGAAATCAGAAAAAGACAGACGCAGTGTGTTTGTAATATTTAATGAGGAAAAAATTTCCCAGTATGAAAAAGGACATAATGAAGTTTTGCAGATAGTGGATAATATTATTGAAAAAATAGAAGACAAGATAGGTGCAGAGAAAACGAAAGAAATTGTAAATATTTTAAATACGATTTCTGATGCTGCGATAGAAACGATAAATCAATAGGAGGCAATATGATAAAATTTTTGATTGAATCATCATCGGATTATGATGCAAAAGAGGCAGAAAAAAAGGGCATTGAATATGTACCAATTACCATTATGATAGGGGACAGAACATTCTTGGATGATGGAAGTACATCCAAAGATACTTTTTATAAAATGACACAGGAGTCCGAGGAATTTCCAAAGACTGCACAGCCATCTCCTCAGGAATTTCTGGATATATTTGAAAAAGTGAAGAAAGACAAAGATGTGTTAGTGTGTATCCTTTTATCGTCTGCATTGAGCGGAACCGTGCAAAGTGCGACATTGGCAAAATCTATGGCGGCGTATGATGATATTTATATTATAGATTCTCTTACAGCCACCTATGCCATTCAGGTTTTGGCCGATTATGGAATGAAACTCCGGGACGAGGGAAAGAGTGTAGAAGAGATTGTTGAAACTTTAGAAAACATCAAAGGTAAAGTGAAAATCTATGCGGTACTGGATACTTTAGAAAACTTATATCGTGGAGGCAGATTATCAAAACTGGAAGCGGGAATTGGCAGTATTGCAAAAATAAAACCGTTGATTACATTGACCCGGGAAGGAAAGATAAGCGTCAAGGCAAAAAGTATCGGTAAGAAAAAGGCATTAAACGATATTATAAAATTAATCCAATCAGAAGAAATAGACAAAGATTTTCCAATCTACAGTATTTATTCTCTGGGGACGGAGAATAATGAAGATTTTGTCCGTAATTTAAGTGAAATGGGAATTGAATGTACGGATAGAATGCAGATTGGACCTACCATCGGAACACATATTGGAGCCGGCGCATATGGTATTATTTTTGTTCAGAAATAATCCGGCGCAGAATATTTGAAGAAATAAGAAAATGGAGGAAATTATATGAATATTTTTAAAAAAATTTATTGCAGGACTTTTCAGATATGTTTTAGAGCGGCGCTTCCGCTGCTTCCATATAAGGAACCAAAAATTCTGGAGGGAATGGATAAAATCCCGAGAGTATTAAAACAATATGGTTATAGCAAAGTGCTTATAGTGACAGACCGGGGCATAACTGATATAGGTCTTGGTAAACAGTTGACAGATGTATTGGATAAATCAGATATTACATATGCGTACTATGATAATACTGTGGCAAATCCGACCATTACAAATGTAGAGGAAGCAAAAGAACTGTATGTGCAGGAAGAATGTCAGGCAATCATTGCGCTGGGCGGCGGTTCCTCCATGGATTGTGCCAAGGCTGCCGGAGCCCGTGTCGCAAAACCGAATCAACCGGTATGCAAAATGAAGGGAATATTAAAGATACATAAGAAAATCCCATTGCTTCTGGCAATCCCTACTACAGCCGGAACAGGAAGCGAGACAACATTGGCAGCAGTAATAACAGATGAAGAAACGCATTATAAGTACCCGATTAATGATTTTCCATTAATACCAAAGTATGCAGTACTGGATTATAAAGTAACAACCAGCCTGCCAAAACATTTAACAGCAACCACCGGTATGGACGCTCTGACACATGCAGTGGAGGCATATATCGGAAGAAGCACTACCGGATATACCAGAGCAAAAGCAGTAAGAGCAGTAAAATTAATTGGGAAGAATCTAAAAACAGCATATGATGATGGAGAAAATGAAAAAGCCCGCACCAATATGTTAAAGGCGGCTTACTGTGCCGGAGTTGCTTTTACGCAATCCTACGTGGGATATGTGCATGGCGTGGCACATTCCCTTGGCGGACAGTATGGTGTTCCTCATGGATTGGCAAATGCAGTGATTTTACCGTATGTGCTGGAAATGTACGGAGACACATGTTATAAGAAATTGGCAAAACTGGCTGTCAAGGCAAAAATCGTAGAGGAAGGACAAAACACAGAAGAGACTGCAAAGGCTTTTATCCAATGGATTAAAGATATGAATCGTGAGATGAATATTCCGGACCATATTGATGGAATCCGGGATGAGGATATACCAATGATGGCAAGGCATGCAGACAGAGAAAGCAACCCTCTGTACCCGGTGCCGAAATTGATGAATGCAAAAGAGTTGGAAGAGATTTACCGAATTGTAAAGAAAAGCGACGTATCAAAGGAAAGTGCCAATATGGCTTAATAAAGTGTATTTATAATAAGAGGTGCAGGGAGGAAGCAGCATGAGTAAAATTGAAGAAGTGGTAAAAAAACAGAGAGATTTTTTTGAGACAAAAAAGACATTTGATGTGGATTATAGAATAAAATATCTGAAAAAATTAAAAAATGTGATTTTAGAATGTGAAGAGGAAATTCATCGGGCATTAAAAAAGGACTTGGGAAAATCCGTCAGTGAATCCTACATGTGTGAAGTGGGATTGACACTGGCGGAATTGTCTTATCAGATAAAACATATCAAACGGTGGAGCAGACCGAAAAGACATAGAACTGATTTGGCAAATTTTCATGGTAAAAGTTATTCCGTATTTAATCCATATGGCGTAGTTTTAGTTATGGCGCCTTGGAATTATCCTTTTATGCTTACAATGGAACCGCTTATTGGGGCAGTTGCGGCAGGAAACTGTGTTGTAGCGAAACCATCTGCCTATTCACCTGCCACATCTGCGGTTATCCGGAGTATACTGGAAAAAGTATTTGATGAAAAATATGTAGCAGTAGTAGAAGGTGGAAGGGAAGAAAACACAGAGCTATTGGAACAAAAATTTGATTATATTTTCTTTACGGGCGGCGTGACGGTAGGAAAACTGGTCATGGAGAAGGCATCCACACACTTAACTCCGGTATCGTTAGAGCTGGGTGGAAAAAGCCCTTGCATCATTGACAGAACTGCCAATCTGAAATTAGCGGCAAAAAGACTTGCTTTCGGCAAATATCTGAATCTGGGGCAGACCTGTGTGGCGCCGGATTATCTGTTAATAGACAGTGCGGTCAAAGAAGAATTTTTAGAAATACTGATACATACGGTAAAGAAAATGTATGGGGAAAAACCACTGGAAAATAAAGATTACGGTAAAATGATTAATAATAAACATTACACACGGGTAATGGGACTGATTGACAAAGATAAAGTAGTGCTTGGAGGAGAGGGAAGCGAGAATGAACTTCGAATTGAGCCTACCATATTAGATAATGTCACAGCGGCAGATGCAGTTATGCAGGAAGAAATATTCGGACCGGTCTTACCGGTTCTTACTTTTAATCAAATCGAGGAAGCTGCACAATTTATTGGAGAGAGGCCACATCCTCTGGCGTTATATATATTTTCTAATGATAAGAAGGTACAGAAGTTCTTTACGGAAAAACTGGCTTTCGGAGGCGGCTGCATCAATGATACCGTATTGCATCTTGCAACATCCCAGATGGGATTTGGCGGCGTGGGAGACAGCGGCATGGGCGCATACCATGGAATTAAGAGTTTTCATACTTTTACCCATGAAAAAAGTATCTTGAAAAAATATAATTGGATTGATATGCCGATGCGTTATCAGCCGTATCGTAAGATGTATGACAAAATGATAAGAATGTTCTTAAAATAACTTTTTCACAAATCGTTTACAAATCTTTTGAAAATAAAGTGTTGACAAAGGAAAAATGTAGTGATAAATTAATGCATAGGAAAGATATTAGCACTCAAAAGAAATGAGTGCTAACAAACACAAAAGCCATAGAAAGGAGATGTCTATGGAATTAAGTGAGAGAAAAGAAAAGATTCTTGATGCAGTGATTCGAAATTATTTGGAGACCGGCGAACCGGTAGGCTCCAGAACCATTTCAAAATATACAGATTTAAATTTAAGTTCAGCAACAATCAGAAATGAAATGTCGGATCTCGAAGAGATGGGTTATATTGTTCAACCGCATACATCCGCAGGGCGTATTCCTACGGACAAAGGTTATCGCCTATATGTTGATAATATGTTGAAAGAAAAGTTATCAGAAATAGATGAGCGGGAGAAAAAAGTTACTGAGAAAGAAGATTTTCTGATAGAAAAAGTGGATAAAGTAGAGACGCTGCTTCAAAATATGGCAAAAGTATTGGCAACCAATACCAATTATGCAACCATGGTGTCTTCACCCAAATCCAAAGGGAACAAGATTAAATTTATCCAGTTATCAATTTTAGAGAAAAAACAGCTGCTTTGTACAGTGGTTTCAGATAAAAACCATGTGGTCAATAAAATTGTCAAGGTCAGTCAGGATGTCAGTCAGGAAATGATAGTCAGACTGAATGTGGCATTGAATACTGCTCTGGCAGGGCTGTCTATGGAAGAAATTAATTTGGGAGTAATTACAGCTCTCACATCGCAGGCAGGCGAGTTTGAGGAATTAGTCAACGAAGTATTAAAGGCAATTACGGAAGCTATCTCCACAGAAGCACAGATGAAGATTTACACATCCGGTGTTACAAATATTTTTAAATATCCGGAGTTAAGTGATAAAGAGAGAGCCAGTCAGCTGCTTACCACATTGGAGGAAAAATCACAGTTGACGGAATTAATCAACGAAAGTGATGAGGAGACCGGCATTCAGGTGTATATAGGAAGTGAAAGCCCGGTTCAATCCATGAAAGACTGCAGTGTGGTCACTGCCACCTATGAGTTGGAGGATGGATTTAAGGGAACCATCGGAATTATTGGTCCAAAGAGAATGGATTATGAGAAAGTTGTGGAAACACTCCGGGTGGTAAAAGAACAGTTGAGCAGCAATCTGGAAAATAAAGATGACGGAAAGTCGTAAAACAGCAGGCAGAACCTATCGGGTGAATGCAATAAATAATGCAATCTGAGAAAGGAGAGTCAATGACTACGGATAATAAAGAATTGGAAGAGGGCGTAGAAAAAGAAGCAAAGGAAGCAAAGACTACAGTCGATGCAGACGATACGGCTGAAAAAGATGAAAAAACTACAGTCAATGAAGAAAACAGCGTTGAAAAAGACGCTGAAAAAGAGACGAAAGAGGACGGTAAGGAAAAACCGGATAAAAAGAAAAAGAAAGGGAATAAGAAAAAAGATAAGCGGGATGAGCAGATAGAGGAATTAAATGACAAATATCAGAGGCTGTTTGCGGAATTCCAAAATTATAGAAGCAGAAGCGACAAAGAAAAATCAGCCATGTTTGAGACCGGAGCAAGGTCTATCGTTGAAAAGATACTGCCGGTGGTAGACAACATTGAAAGAGGAGTGGCTGCCTTAAATGAAGAAGACTTAAATTCTCCTGTAGGACAGGGAATGAATCTTATTTATAAGCAATTACTACAGACTCTGGAGGACATGGGAGTTAAGGCAATCGAGGCAAAAGGACAGGAGTTTGACCCGAATCTTCACAATGCTGTGATGCACGAGGATAACGAAGAGTTAGGAGAAAATATTGTATCTGAAGAACTGCAGAAAGGATATAAATATAAAGACACCGTGGTAAGACATAGTATGGTGAAGGTTGCAAATTAGCATGATAAAAAATAATAAAATCAGTTATATATTTTAGGAGGAAAATAAAATGGGAAAAATTATTGGTATTGATTTAGGAACAACAAACTCATGTGTTGCTGTTATGGAAGGCGGGGAGCCTACAGTTATCACAAATGCAGACGGTGCAAGAACAACACCATCGGTTGTAGCATTTAAGAAAGATGGGGAAAGATTAGTTGGCGAGCAGGCAAAACGTCAGGCTGTTACAAATGCAGAAGGAACAATTTCATCCATCAAAAGACATATGGGTACAGATTACAAAGCAAAGATTGCTGACAAAGATTATACACCACAGGCTATATCAGCAATGATTCTTCAGAAATTAAAGGCAGATGCTGAAAGCTATCTTGGTGAAACAGTGACAGAGGCAGTTATTACTGTACCGGCTTATTTTAATGATGCACAGAGACAGGCAACAAAAGATGCCGGTAAGATTGCAGGACTGGATGTTAAGAGAATTATCAACGAGCCTACCGCGGCAGCGCTGGCATATGGTCTTGATAATGAAGGCGAACAGAAGATTATGGTATACGACCTGGGCGGTGGTACCTTTGATGTATCTATTATTGAAATCGGCGAAGGTGTTATTGAGGTTTTGGCAACAAACGGTGATAACAGACTTGGTGGTGATGACTTTGATAAGAAGGTCATGGACTACATGGTAGCTGACTTTAAGTCAAAAACCGGCATCGACCTTTCCAATGACAAGATGGCAATGGAGAGAATTAAGGCGGAAGCAGAAGATGCAAAGAAAAAACTTTCATCAGCAACGCAGGTTGAAATCAATATTCCATTCATTACAGCAAATGAACAGGGACCACAGCATTTGAATATGACACTGACAAAGGCAAAATTTGATGAATTGACAAGGGAATTAGTGGAGAGAACAGCTATTCCGGTGCAGAATGCTTTAAAAGATGCAGGCGTTTCCGCATCAGAGTTGAGCAAAGTATTATTGGTAGGCGGTTCTACAAGAATTCCTGCAGTACAGGATAAAGTAAAACAGTTGACAGGACATGAACCATCTAAAAAGATGAACCCGGATGAGTGTGTTGCACTTGGAGCATCCATTCAGGGCGGTAAGTTAGCAGGAGATGCCGGAGCAGGCGACATTCTTCTTCTTGACGTAACACCACTTTCCTTATCTATTGAGACAATGGGTGGTGTGGCTACAAGACTGATTGAGAGAAATACAACAATTCCTACAAAGAAGAGTCAGATATTCTCAACAGCAGCAGACAATCAGACCGCTGTTGATATTAACGTGGTACAAGGTGAAAGACAATTTGCAAGAGACAATAAGTCTCTGGGACAGTTCCGACTGGATGGAATTCCACCTGCAAGAAGAGGTGTTCCACAGATTGAAGTTACTTTTGATATTGATGCCAATGGTATCGTAAATGTTTCAGCAAAGGATCTTGGAACAGGAAAAGAGCAGCATATTACAATTACTGCCGGCTCAAATATGTCTGATGAAGACATTGATAAGGCTGTAAAGGAGGCTGCAGAATTTGAGGCTGCTGATAAGAAACGTAAGGAAGCGATTGACGCCAAAAATGAGGCAGATGCAATCATTACGCAGACAGAGCAGGCAATGACTGAAGCCGGAGATAAACTGGCAGATGCGGATAAACAGGCAGTTCAGGCAGATATTGACGCACTGAAAGCTACGGTTACAGCCATTGGAGATAACGAGCCTACAGAAGCACAGGTTGAAGAATTAAAGAGTGGAAAAGAAAAATTGATGAATTCTGCGCAGCAGTTGTTCTCAAAAATGTATGAACAGGCACAGGCGGCAGGAGCACAGGGCGCAGGTCCGGATATGAATTCAGGGGCTTCACCTGAAGATGATGTAGTAGATGGAGATTTTACAGAAGTATAAATCTAAATCCCGCCCGTGAAAAACGGGCGGGTTTTTCCGCGATTAAATGTAATACTATTATTTGTTAATATTGGATGAAAGGTATTATTATGGCAGATAAAAGAGATTATTATGAGGTATTGGGCGTTGACAGAAACGCTGATGATGCGACCTTGAAGAAAGCATACAGACAGTTGGCAAAAAAATATCATCCCGATGCCAATCCGGGAGATGAAGAGGCTGCCGCAAAATTTAAGGAAGCATCCGAGGCATATGCAGTATTGAGCGACGCCGACAAAAGAAGACAGTATGATCAGTTTGGTCACGCAGCTTTTGAGGGTGGTGCCGGAGGAGCAGGAGGATTTGACTTTAGTGACTTTGATTTCGGCGACATTTTTGGCGGAAGCGGGTTTGGTGATATTTTTGGCGATCTGTTTGGCGGAAGTCGCCGCAGAGGACCAAGTAATGGACCAAGGCGTGGCGCTGATGTGAGAACCGGACTTCGTATTTCCTTTAAAGAAGCAGTGTTTGGCTGTACGAAAGAGGTTACAATCAATTACAAACAGGAATGTAAGACCTGTGGCGGCAGTGGCGCAAAACCGGGAACGTCACCGGTAACCTGCAGTAAATGTAACGGACAGGGGCAATATGTATCCCGTCAGCAGACCATGTTTGGAATGATGCAGAGTACACAGGTTTGTCCTGATTGTGGCGGTACCGGAAAGGTTATCCGGGAAAAATGTCCGGAATGTCATGGAGCAGGCTATAAAAATACCAGAAAGAGGGTTACGGTTGAAATTCCTGCAGGTATTGATGATATGCAGCGCATTAGAAAAACCGGAGAGGGCGAGCCGGGAGTAAACGGCGGTCCAAGAGGAGATTTACTGGTAGATATACAAGTGGATTCAAGCAGTGAATTTAAGCGTGACGGTATGGATTTGTATACAACGACATCTATTTCATTTGCACAGGCATCTTTAGGTGGAGATATTCGTGTAAAAACAATAGATGGAGATGTTAAGTTTAATATAAAACCGGGAACACAAACAGGTACCCGCATCAGATTAAAGGGAAAAGGAGTCTGTCATGTCCGTAACCAGAATGTCAGAGGAGATCAATATTCCACTTTAGTTGTTAAAGTTCCTACAAAACTTACCGCAGAGCAGAGAGAACTAATCAGAAAACTGGATGAAATATCAGGGGATACACTGAATGAATTTTTGGATAAGAATACAGAAAATACAAGAGATAAAAAGAAGAAAAAGAAGTTTTTCTAAATAGAATTGATAAAAAGGATTCAAAACGAAATCAGATAAAAATATTAATATATACTTTTAAAAGTATAGCTGGTTATTAGGAGGGTATATGAAGACAAAATTTTTATTAACAATATCGGTATTATTAATTGCTATGAGTTTTACTGGATGTGGAAAGGCAGAAAGTAGTGCGGAAAGTGATAATACTGTAAAAATTACAGATACAACAGAACATGAGGATGAGTATATCTGCAGTACCTCTGAACTGGACCAGAACGGTTATGCAATAGAACCGTCAAATCCGATGAAAGGAAATATTACAATTCCCGATTATTATATGGATAATCCGGTGGTAGAGTTAAATGACTATGCATTTGCCACGCATGAAATCACAGATGTAAAGATGGGAGCCAATGTTTTAGAAATTGGAGAAAATACTTTTTTTGATTGCAGTGCATTAAAGAAAGTAGAGCTGAATGATAAGCTAAAAACAATTGGCCAGTCAGCTTTTTTACAGTCTGGATTAGAAGGAGATTTGGTGATTCCGGATTCTGTTGAAAGAATTGAATCAATGGCATTTGCCCTTACAAAATTGGATACTATTCATGTTGGAAAAGGTGTTAAATATATTGGAGAAGAAGCATTTGGGATAGAGACATTAAAGAAAATAGTTTTTGATTGTACAGATGCTGAATTTCAGGAAGGAACTGATATTTTTAATCAAAATGATACAGGATTGATTATTGTTGCACCAAAGGGTTCAACAGCTGAAAAGTATGCAAAAGACAACAATATTAAGTTTGAGGAAAGGTAAAGTATGAATTTATTAAAGGAAATAAAAAATTTCTAACAGGCTAGATAAAAGGTTCTTTTGCTGATATTAAACAGGATTTTTTGCCAATAGGAGATAAATGTTGATGAAATACGGTAAAAAAGACTGTCGCGTTAATGATTTTTAGAGACCGTTTCAAGTTTTGTGTAAACTCAAAAAACTGATATAAGATTTATGAATAGTTACTTAAGGGCAGAGCCGATTTTTATTGGTTCTGCCCTTACCTGCATTATACAGGGATTTTTCTGCATGTCAATAAAACCTGACAAAGCAGGACTTTTTTACAGGTTTCGTCTTTCCAGACGTTCTTCAAAATATATCTCTAATTGTGAATGGATCTGTCCCCAGTCCTGACGGTGGCCTGTCCATTTTTTCGTGATATCCATAGTTGCCAGATAAAGCATTTTCAACAGGCTGTCATCCGATGGAAATACCGTTCTGCTTTTGGTTACTTTCCTTAGCTGACGGTTGAATCCTTCAATGGCGTTGGTTGTATAGATAAGGCGTCTCACTGCCTCCGGATATTTGAAATACGTGGAAAGTGTTGCCCAGTTATCGTGCCATGACTTGTAAATCTTGGGATATTTCAAATCCCATTTATCCTTGAACAGTTCCAGTTCATTTACTGCTGTTTCTTCAGTAGGGGCGGCGTATACCCTTTTTAAATCGGCCATCAGTTTTCTGATATCCTTATAAGACACAAACTTTGTGGAATTGCGGATCTGGTGAATGATGCACTGCTGGATTTCTGTCTGTGGATAAACAGCTTCTATTGCCTGAGGAAAACCGCTTAGTCCGTCAACACAGGCAATCAGGATATCTTCCACCCCGCGGTTTTTCAATCCATTCATGATGGAAAGCCAGAACTTTGCACTTTCGTTCTCGCCCACATACATTCCAAGAACATCCTTTCTTCCGTTCATGTCAATTCCCAGGGCAATATAAACTGCACGCTTTACAATGCGTCCTTCACTGCGTACATGATAATGAATGGCATCCATAAAGACCACTGCATAGACCTCTTCCAAAGGACGTTCCTGCCATTCCTTTACAACAGGAAGTATCTTGTCTGTAATACGGCTGATGGTACTGTCGGAAATGTCAATATCATAAAGTTCCCTCATATGGGATTCAATGTCCCCGGTCGTCATCCCTTTGGCATACATTGACAGGATTTTCTCTTCCATATCCTGTGTGACGGTATTCTGGTATTTCCTGACCAGCTGTGGCTCATACTCGCCGTTACGGTCTCTCGGAACTGCCAGCTCCATGTCCCCATAACTGGTGTGCATTGTCTTTTTTGAATGCCCGTTCCGGCTGTTATCCGTATCTTTGTTTCTGTAGTCATACTTTGAATAACCGAGTTCCTCATCCAGTTCCTCATCAAGAACTCCTTCCAAAAGAACGGACATCATGTCTCTCATGACAGAATTTACATCTGTTCCGTTTTTGATGCTGATATCATTGTTTTTGAGATAATCATGCATCATTTCCCTCATTGCTGCTTTTTGTGGGCTATCATTTTTTCTAGCCATAATAAAACCTCCAAACTGTGTAATTTTATCTTACATCAGTTTGGAGGTTTACACAAACTTTGGGACGCTCCCGATTTTTAAATCATTAACGCGACAGTCTTTTTTTAAATTAATCTTTGTATAGCTTTAAGAAGAATAATAATATTATCAATATCTTTAACATCCAGGTTGCGTGAGTACTCCGCAATGTTGTTTAAATCAATTGAATTGGCTTTTCCGGTCAAAATATAATCACAGCTGATATTCAAAGCATTGCTGAATTTTATGATATTTTCAGGTCGAATCCCTTTAGTACCATTTTCAGCGTTACTTATCATTTGTGGCGTGACATCCATAAGCTCGGCTAGTTGCTCTTGAGTATAGCCAGCTTTTTTTCGGGAATCTTTAATACGAATCCCGATTTCTTTATATAATTCATTTTTTTTCATGGAAATCTCCAATCAATAAGTGATATAACTAATTTTGTTCATGAGTTAATATTACTTTAATATTATCTTATAGTTTATCAGTCTTAAACTATAAAATTAATAAACTATAGTTGAAAAAAATAAACCATAGTTATATAATAGAAAAAGTAATATATATGTATTGTAGGTAAAAGAGGTAATATTAATGAAAATAAAATTAGCATTATTGGATTCAGATAAAAATTATTTGAGCAGAATCACTACTGTTTTTACAAACAAATATATGGATAAATTGGAGATATATGGCTTTTCTGATATGAATAATGCTATAGATAGTCTAGAAAAAGAAAAGATTGATGTTTTTTTAGCTAGTGAAGCATTTGAAATTGATGTTCAATTAGTTCCGCAAAGATGTGGATTTGCATATTTAGTTAATAACAATGAGATAGAAGAATTGTCAGGTCAAAAAGTCATCTGTAAATATCAGAAAGCAGAGTTGGTGTACAAACAAATATTAGGAATTTTTGCAGATATTAGTGCAACTGTAGCAGGTGTTAAATTTAACAATAACAACACAAGTATTATAGCATTTTATGGATGCAGTGGAGGGGTAGGAAGTTCTTCTATAGCAGCAGCGTATGCAAAAAGTATGGTCAAAAAGTCAAAAAAAGTATTATATCTGAATTTTGAAAAGTTTGGTAGTACGGAATATTTTTTCTCGGGAGAAGGAAATCAAACATTTAGTGATGTATTATATGCAATAAAAAGTAAGAAAAATAATTTATCGCTTAAATTGGAAAGTTCTGTTAAGACAGATTTGTCAGGTGTTTATTTTTTTGAGTCTAGTGAAGTCGCAATGGATATTGAAGAAATGAATTTGGAAGATTTCCAAACAATGATAAATACTGTATTGTCGGCTTTTGACTATGACATTATTGTGGTAGATACTGATTTGACAAGAAAAAATATTGTGGAGGAAATAAATAGTAGAGCCACGTCTATAGTTATAACATGCGATGGTAGTAGTATTTCTAATAAAAAATTAATGAGAATGTGTGAATACTTTAAAATTATTGAACAACAGAGAGATGAAAGATTATTAGCTAAAATGAAGTTAGTATATAACAAATTTAGTAATAAGACCGGAAAAATTTTAGATAATCCGGATATTCAATTTATTGGAGGGGTACAAAGATATGAGCATGCCTCCGTGGAGCAAGTTTTAGAACAGTTAGAGAAAAAGTACGAATTGATGGAACAGATTAATATGTAATAATAACATGGAGTGAATTATGCAGGATGTTGCACAAAAGAAAATTGTTGATGAAATAAGACAGTATATTACCGATAATTTACCTTTAAGTAAAATGTCTGATGAAGAACTTGAAGAAAGGGTAGAAGAACTTGTTGCTCGTAAGTTGGAAAATATATACTGCACAATTGAAGAAAGGGTGGAAATCGCTAGGCAAATATATAGTTCTATTAGAGGATTCGGCTTGCTCGATAGTATTATTAGTGATGAAACTATTACAGAAATAATGATAAATGGTGCAGATAATATTTTCATAGAAAAGAATGGAAAGGTAACAAAACTAAACAAAAAATTTGAAAACCAGAGAAGGCTAGAGGATGTAATTCAAAGAATTGTAGGGTTGGCTGGAAGGGAAGTTAATCAAGCAAATCCTATTTGCGACACAAGATTACCTGATGGTTCTCGTGTAAATGTGGTGTTGCCTCCTATTGCTTTATGTGGGCCAACAATAACTATAAGAAAATTTTCAAAAACTCCTATGACAATTGAAAAATTAATTCAGTACGGTTCATTGACAAAAGAGATTGCAAAAAAATTAGAATTGTTAGTTAAGGCAAAATATAACATATTTATTAGTGGTGGAACAGGTTCGGGAAAGACAACATTTTTAAATGCATTATCGAATTATATTCCAAAAGATGAAAGAGTAATTACCATAGAGGATTCAGCAGAATTACAGATTGTTGGTGTAGAAAATCTGGTAAGTATGGAAACAAGAAATGCTAATTCAGCAGGTGCTGGTTCAATCACGATTACGGATTTGATAAAGTCTTCTCTTCGAATGAGACCAGAAAGGATTGTTGTTGGTGAGGTCCGTGGTGGAGAAGCTTTAGATATGCTTCAAGCAATGAACACTGGGCATGATGGGTCATTATCAACTGGCCATGCGAACTCTACAGAGGATATGCTTAGCCGATTAGAGACAATGGTTTTACAAGGAGCAGCAGGTCTTCCTTTAGAGGCTATTAGACAGCAAATTGCGTCTGCAGTCGATATTATTATTCATCTTTCCAGATTGCGCGATCACTCAAGAAAGACGATGGCAATTACTGAAGTTGTTGGATATCAAGATGGCAAAATCATTCTAAATCCATTATATGTATTTGAAGAAGACGAAAATAGTACACTGGAGCATGTATCAGGTAGCTTGAATCGAACAAATAATAAGATGATAAATGTTCATAAATTACAATTGACGGGAATTAAAGAAGAAATATAGGAGAAGATATGTTTTCACGAAAAGAAAAGCAGGAAAAAGAACCAAAGTATTATATGTCAGCTACAAATATAAAAGTATTAAATTATAAAGTGTATTATATGTCTAATTTGGAGAAAATAATATATTTTCTAATAGCGTTTATAGTTGGAGCAGCAATAGGATATTTATTTTATGGAGGGCTTGCGAAGGACGAATATGGAAATGCTACAACAGCTACATACATTCTTAATATAATCATCTGTTTAAGTGTGGGTGTTTTTGCGGGAAAATTTTTTCTACCTATAAGAGTTAAAAGTCTTCAGGAAAAGAGAGTTGATAAATTGCGTATACAGTTTCGAGATATGCTTGATTCATTAACTACATCGTTAAATGCAGGAATGAATGTTACAGATTCCTTTATTAATGTATATGATGATATGAAAGTTCAGTATGATGACAATGCATTTATCATTAAAGAATTAGAAGTGATTCTTGCCGGAATAAATAACAATGTTGATATAGAAGATATATTAATGGACTTGGGAGTAAGAAGTGGCATTGATGATATAAAAAGTTTTGCCAATGTATTTCAATTGTCTTACCGTAAAGGTGGAAATATAAAAGAAATTATTCGAAATACACATGAAATTATATCTGAAAAAATGGAAATTGAAGAAGATATTAAATCCATGGTTTCATCAAATAAAATGGAACAGAATATGATGACAGTTATGCCAATTGGAATTGTTGGTATGATTAAGATGATGAGTGGAGATTTTGGCGCAAATTTTGCTACAGGAATTGGTATTATTTCTACAACTATAGGAGTTGGAATTTTTATTATATCTTATCTTCTTGGAAAATCAATTCTTGATATTAAAGTATAGGAGGCAATATGTTTTTATCTATAACAGATTATGTGATTATTACTATAGGATATATTGTTTTAGCGGTGTGGTTAATTTTTTTTATAAAAGGATTAAAATACTCTAGTTTATTTGATGTTTTGGAAGAAAAAGATTACCCACTAAAAGAGTTATATGGATGGGGATACGGTATAATGGAAATGCTTCGCTATCCATATAAATCAAAAAAAGACAGAAAATTAAGAAAAGAAATTGAAATTTTATATGGAAAGAAATATGCGGATTTTTACATAAGAGTTGCATATGCACAGAAGTTATCTATTGCTTCTGTGCTGTTGGTTTTTTCGTTTATCATGTATGGAATCAGTTCTTCTACAATGGGACTGTTCCTAATGATAGGTATGGCTGGGTTGTCATACTATTATTTTGGGGATGCTACTAATAAAAAAATACGTAAAAGAGCAGATGAAATGTTAAGTGATTTTTCAGATGTTGTGTCAAAACTAGCCCTATTAACAAATGCTGGTATGATTTTAAAAGAAGCATGGATTGAAACTGCATATGCAGGGGATACAAATATCTATAAAGAGATGCAGAAAACTGTAGAAGATATGAATAATGGATCTTCTGAAATAGAAGCATATTTTACTTTTGGAAATAGATGCATTATTCCGGAAATCAAAAAATTTGTTTCAACTATTACTCAAGGTGTGACAAAAGGAAATGCAGAATTGGTAAGCATGTTACAACAACAAAGCAAAGAAGTATGGCAGATGAAACAGTCTATTGTAAGGCATAAAGCTGAAAAGGCATCTTCGCAATTAATGATACCAATTTTTTTAATGTTTATCGGAATTTTAATTATGATATTAGTGCCTATTTTTGGAAATTTAGGTGTTTAATATACAAAAAAAGAAAAAGGAGGAAGCACAAATGGATATGTTATTCATTAAAGGAATAATGTTGAAGGAAAGAGTATGCAACTTTTTTAAAAAAGAGTCTGGGGAAGTAAATGTAGTTGCAATCATAGTTTTAATTGCGGTAGCAATAGCAATCGCATTACTTTTTAAAGAACAGCTACAGAAGTTAGTAACAGATTTATTTTCAGCTTTATCTAAAAAAGGAGAAGATGCGGTTAAGGGTATGTAAAAAATGATACAAGGGGCATATTTGCCCCTTGTATGCCGAGGAGATATATATGAAAAAGGATAAAGGCGCTGTGATGATTGTAGAAGCCACCATTGTTTTCCCTATTATGTTTTTTATAATTTTCTTCATCATTTTTTATGGAAATGTTATGTTTCAAAAATCAAAAATTGATAATTATGTATCAATTTATGCTCAGTGGGGAGCACAACAATGCGCAGATCCGTTGTATATTGAAACGCTGCAAAGTAATAGTGTGACAACTGATACAAGTGCAATTGATGTAAAACCTTATCGATATTTTGGAAATATGGGAGATATTATTACAAAAGTAGAAACAGAAATAGAGAAAAAATCTAAAGACGCAGGTTTTTTTGAAGGTATGCAACCAAAGGGAATGCAGGTTAATGCAAAATTTTCTAACTATATTGTGTATAGTACTTTTGATATAGATGTCAAGTATAATATTGAATTTCCGTTTACGTTTTTAGGAGAAAAAATAAAGTTGTCAACGATGTCAGCGTATGAATCAATACCGGTTTCTGATCCGGCTGATTTTATTAATAATATTAATATGGCAAAAGATTTTGTTCAATCTAATCAGCAAATACAAAATGCGATACAAAAAGTGAAAGAGTTTCTAAATTAGAAAAAGAGGTGCAAAGTGATTAATTTATTTAGAAAACAGAGAGGGGCCGTAACTGTTTTCCTCGTAATTATATTAGTCCCTACAATTACAATATGTAGTTTGTTTGTTGATGCAAGTAGAATGGAACTCGCCAAGCCAGTTGTTAAATCAGCTGGGAATCTAGCTCTCAACACAATGCTTACAGAATATGATGAAAAATTAAATGAAATATATGGATTATTGGGCTCCTGTCAAAATACAGAAGAACTAAAAGAAACTGTAAAGCAATACTTTTTAGATGCATTAAAATCTCAAGGAATAGACAATGCTGAAACAGAAGGAGTTTTATCGAGAGTGGAGCAAATGTTTGAGCAGGATTCTGAGGTAGCGGACTTGCTCAACATTGAAGGAACTGATGTGAACATCTCTCCGGTAAAAGATGGAAATTTATCAAATCCAAGTTTAGTAAAACAACAGATTGTAGAGTTTATGAAATATCGTGCACCAATTGATTTGGTTTCTGGGTTATTAGATACAATAAAAAAAGTAGTACAAAGTTCAAAAACAGCAAAACAGGAAACAAAGGTAACAGAAGAAAAGCAGGATTATTATGAAGCGGAAAATGAATTGTTGGAAATTCTAAAGGAATTATATGATGAATTATATAATTTTCGAAAACTTAATTTAACAAAAGAATATATTAATAAACAAGTATTACCAGATATAAATAGCAATTTCAAGGAAAATTATAGGAAAATACATAAAAAAATAGTATTTGACTTATTTAACACAGAAGGTTTGTCATTATTTTCACCTGCAAATATAAAGTATAAGGTATCCGAATTTACAAATAATGATTATCAAAATGATGTAAAATATGATGCAAAAAATAAAGCTACGGTTAGTGATGTTCAAAAGCGTGCAGACAGTTTTGAGGATAGTATATCTACATATTTAGATAAAAAAAATAGTATGAAAAATACCATATGGAATTATTATGCTTTTGATGGAGGAGTGTATAAGACACAATATTGGGCACAGTCGGTTATTCTAATTCAAAATAATATTTCAAAATATGATGATTATATAAATGCGGCCAAAGAATTAGGAAGACAGTATCTATTATTTAATAATGCTTGTCAAAATACAACTCAATCAGAGAAAATAACAATTAGTCATGATATGAATATTGAAGAATATTTAGGTAACGGAAACTTTGTGGGTGATAAAACAATAGCATTTTCTATTAATGGCAATGCGAGTGGAAGTCTTGCTTACACTTATAAACAGCTTATCAAAGATTTTTTACCAACAGGGTTTTATGGGAATATAGCTCAAAGGTTAAAAGAAATATCAACTGCCGCTATTAATGGAAAATCTTCTTTGGAAATAGGAACAAATGGAACAAATGGAAGTGTGGGAACACGGAACACTACCGAGGTAAATCAGAAGATATACGAAGTATGTAGCCTATATAAGCAATACTATAATAAATTTCAAAAAGCAGATAATTACTTAAAAAATGCACAAAAGTGTATGAAAAAAATCGGTGATGAAAATTCGGGATTAATAAAGGCAGTAAATAATGCTTTTGACGAATGGGAAAAACAGTCAAAAAAACTTGATAAAACCGATAGCCAAATTAAGGAGGAGAATAATAAGGATTTACAAGAAGAAAAAAAATTAATTGATGAGACCTTAACAAATAGTAATATTAAGGAATTATCAAACAGAATAGATAATATCAAAGAATTAATTAAGACAGTTTACGATAATATTAACAGTACAAAATATAATGGTACAAAATTAAGCGAGATAGAAAATTTCCAAACTGCTAAATCAAAATCCGGAATTAGTGAGAAAAAAATAACAACAAAATATGATGAGCTAATGAATTATGCTAGTTCTAGTTTCAAATTTACTACAGGAACAAAAAATGTAAATATAACAAATAGTAATCATCCAGATTTAGATGGAGTAAATGAACCTCAACTATATAAATGGATGAAAAATAAATTTAAAAAAACATCGGTTAAAAAAGATGAAGATGAGGCGGAGGACGAATATAAAAAATATAAAAAAGATTCAGAAAAAGCTACTTATGATGATGAGGAGGTTGGAACAACAAGTAATGAAATAAAAAAACAGAGTAATTTACCGTCGGGCGGAAAGTGTGCTGATAAGAATGAAAAAACAGCAAAAATATCAAAAGTTACAAGCGTTATATCTAATATGTTCAGCGAAGATATATTAAATAGTTTGGCGAATATTGGAAAAAGTTTTAGAGATGATTTGTATACAACAGATTATGTTATGAATATGTTTAGTTATGATACATATGTAAATGAGGGAAAAACTCGTTATAAAGAAGATACCAATTCCACACTTTCTACAAAGGATTTTGAGGAAAACGAAAATAAAACATTTAAATATAATAAAACCCTGACTAATCAACCAATTAATAAAGATAATAATTTTGCATATTTAGGTGAAGTTGAATACATATTGTATGGAAATTTAAATGTCATTAATAAAGCCAATGCATATGGAAGGATATTTTTGTTAAGATATGCATTTAATATTGCTCCTGTTTTTCAAAAATTTTGGTCAGGAACACCAGATGCATTGAAAGTAGAATCTACAGCAGCAGGAATATCGCTTGCAACATATGGTGTTATACCTAAAAATCTTATAAAGCTGGCGATATGCTTAATGTTGAATGTTTTAGAATCGACATCAGATTTAAAAACTTTGCGTTCTGGAAAAGGTGTACGTTTAATTAAAAATGCATCACAAGTATCTGTAGGTTTTCCAGCAACTTTGTCAAATATAGAGGACAATGATTCAAATGCATTTAAACCTAAATACAGTGATTATCTTTCATTGTTTTTATTTACAAAATTGGCTTCAACTGAAGAAATAGATGTTTATAAGAGAATTGCTGATGTGGTACAGGTAAATATGAATCATCTTTCAAAGAATGAAACATCAACATATTTATTGAGTAAAGCTGTTGTGTATTATAAGATAAGCGCCGATATAAGTATTAAACCGCTATTACTTGCACTCGATATAAATCAAGGAGAAAATACTTATCATTTGAATACATTATGTAACTATACTTTTAAAAGTATAGCTGGTTATTAGGAGGGTATATGAAGGCAAAATTTTTATTAATAATATCGGTATTATTAATTGCTATGAGTTTTACTGGATGTGGAAAGGCAGAAAGTAGTGTGGAAAGTGATAATACTGTAAAAATTACAGATACAACAGAACATGAGGATGAGTATATCTGCAGTACCTCTGAACTGGACCAGAACGGTTATGCAATAGAACCGTCAAATCCGATGAAAGGAAATATTACAATTCCCGATTATTATATGGATAATCCGGTGGTAGAGTTAAATGACTATGCATTTGCCACGCATGAAATCACAGATGTAAAGATGGGAGCCAATGTTTTAGAAATTGGAGAAAATACTTTTTTTGATTGCAGTGCATTAAAGAAAGTAGAGCTGAATGATAAGCTAAAAACAATTGGCCAGTCAGCTTTTTTACAGTCTGGATTAGAAGGAGATTTGGTGATTCCGGATTCTGTTGAAAGAATTGAATCAATGGCATTTGCCCTTACAAAATTGGATACTATTCATGTTGGAAAAGGTGTTAAATATATTGGAGAAGAAGCATTTGGGATAGAGACATTAAAGAAAATAGTTTTTGATTGTACAGATGCTGAATTTCAGGAAGGAACTGATATTTTTAATCAAAATGATACAGGATTGATTATTGTTGCACCAAAGGGTTCAACAGCTGAAAAGTATGCAAAAGACAACAATATTAAGTTTGAGGAAAGGTAAAGTATGAATTTATTAAAGGAAAAAGGAGCAATCGTAGTCGAAACTACAATGAGCTTGACTTTTTTTATATTTGCAATGTTGATGATTTTGTCAATTACAAATATTTGTTTGGCACAATCCAAAATAGGAACAGCTCTAAATAGTGCTGCAATAGAGCTATCAGAGTATTCATATCTTTATAAATTAACGGGACTCGCAGAAAAGCATAAAGAATGGGCAGAAAAGGGAAGTGAAGCAAATGAACAGATAGGGAATGTTGCTAATGGTGTTTCAGAGTTATACAGTTCTGTTTCCAGTATAGCTGAAACAGGAAATCATGTGGATATGTCAGATTTTTCAAGCGTGATGGATACTTATAATTCTGTAAAAGATAATGTGGGACAAGCAAGTGCATCTTTTAATCAAATAAAAGAAACAATGGAAGAAATTGCAGATGATCCCAAAGCGTTTATTTTAGGAGTAGGAGCGCTAATCGGAACAGAAGCTTGGAATAGAGGAAACACATGGGTATCGGGTATGCTGGGGAAAGCGTTTATGAAAAAGCATTTGACAGATGAAAAGGATGGAAGTTGTGAAGATTATTTAAAGTGGTTACGAATTATCCCCCAAAATGGTTCATATTTGGACAGCTTAAATTTTTCCCAATCAAAAGTTTTTGAGAATGGAGTTGAAAATATAGATTTAGTAGTAACATATAAAATTCGTGTAATTAGTCTATTAGGAATAAAGAAGGATTTTCGATTTACGCAAAGAGCTCAAACCAAGGGATGGTTTGGAAATAGTGGTGGAGAGTAGAGTATGGGTATTGGATTAGCATATGCATTTGTGATGTGTTTAATGTTTATATTTTGCATAAGACAAAGAGACATAAGAAAAAAACAGAATCTTGTTTTAAAATTTAAGGCAATAAAATGTTCCAACTTAAAAATAAATATATACATACTTATAATGACTTTTATAGTTTTTGTAGTGACGGTAATACTTTTCATAGCTTTTCCTGATAATACAAATATTCAGAATATAAGAAGTATAACGCTTATTTCACTTTTAGTAGTTGCAGCATATTACGATTGGTTGGAATATAGAATTCCTAATAAATTAATTGGTTTAGGAATTATTCTATGGATTATTATAACTATATTCGAAGCAATATTAATGAATAATATATGGATTCGTAATTTGATTTTAGAAGTAATAGTCAGTGTAGCATTTCTTATTGTTTGTATTTTATGCATGATAATCGTAAAAAACGGACTTGGAATGGGAGATGTAAAATTATTGATCTTAATTGGATTGTTAGAAGGAATGGATGGAGCCATATCATCATTGTTTATTTCAATGCTCATCATTTTTACTGTTTCTATAGTCTTAATAATTGCAAAAAAGAAATCTAAAACAGATATGTTACCATTTGCACCTTATATATTGATTGGAACAATCATATCAATCTGCACATCAGGATATTAGGAGGAAAAATGAAAGGATATAGATTTTTAATACCATTGTTGTTAATAGTTATGATGGCGTATTCAACCTACAGCTTGATATCAACAAATACTGAAAATCAAAATAAGTATAAGACATGTATTAGAAAAGCCCAAGAGTATGCAAAACAAGGAATAGTTGTTGATTCCCTTGAGTATTATAAAAACGCAATTTCGATGAGGGATTCTGTGAAATTAAGAATTGAAGTGGCAGACATGTTGATAAAAAATAAACATGATGATGAATGCGTAGCATGGTTAGAAACAGCAGTGGAACAGTATCCCGAAAATACAAAAGTATATGAGAAACTTTTAGAGGAATATATCAATATTGAAAAGTTTGAAGAAAGCTATGAATTGATAGAGGAAATAAACAATCGAGGTCTTAGTACAAAGAAAATAAAAAAATTATATACTACTATTCAGTATAAATATGAACTAGATTTTGATAGATATGAGGATGCGGCTAGTCTGGGTGATGGTTATTTTTCATTTACTGAAAAAGGAAAAAAAGGATTATTATTTAATGGCAAAGTTATATTATTCAGTCGATTTGATTTTATTGGTGGATATCATGATGGCCTAATATCAGTAAATTTAAATGGGGAAAAGTATTATGTAGATCAAGAGGGAAATAAAAGAAAAGTAGTGCCAGATTCCATAAAATGTGAATTTCTTGGAGATATATGTGATGGTTTAATTGCCATTAAGAGTAATGGAAAATACAGCTTTTACAACAATGAATTTAAGAAACAATTTGGAGAATATGAATATGCTTCTAATTTTAACGAAGGCATTGCGGCAGTGAAAGAAAATGGAGGTTGGTATTTAATTAATACAAAAGGAGAAAAACTACAAAGTAAAGCATATGAAGATGTTAAGCTTAATGAACAAAACATAGCATTTAAGAATGGAAGAGCTTTTGTTAAAGAAGAATTGGGTTATGTGATGGTAGATAATAAGGGGCATTCAATAAATGATGTGGTATACGAAGATGCTAATATATTTGAAGAAAAAGATAGTTTAGCAGCAGTCAAAATTGGTGGAGTGTGGACATTTATTAATAAAAATGGAAAACGGATGGTTCAAAATTCCTTTGATGAGGCAAAGTCATTTTCTATAGGTATAGGCGCAGTGAAAAAAGATGGTAATTGGGGATATGTAGACGAAAAAGGTAACATGGTGATTAGTAACGTATTTAAAGATGTAAAACCATTTTCAAAAGATGGAGTAACAATTGTAGCTGATGATGAAGGATGGATGGTTATGTCTTTGTATAGTTTTATGAAATAGGAGAGTAATAATGAAGTTTGCAAAAGAAACACAAGGGACATATTCTTATTTGGTGTATGAGATTGGAGATAAACAAAAAATAGATGAATTTAGCTTGGGAATGTTGTCAAACAATAAGATTCCAGGAGTGTTATCAATTATATATACTCAGATGGATAATGATAAGTACTTTAAGTATAATATATCATCAAAAATATCAGTTAGTGAGTTTTTTGCAGGAGCCGTAACAAAAAAAAGATTATTAGGAGTTTTTGAAAGTATTGTAGAAGCATTTATATCAGTAGACGAATATATGATTAGTAAAAATTGTCTTGTACTTGATTTGAATTATATATATGTCGATGTTTCTACGTGTAAAGCAGAATTAGCATATTTACCATTAAACAATATAGATGACCAAGAAAAAAGCGTTAACATGTTTTTAAAAGAAATAATGTTTTCAACAAAATTTGAACAAACAGAAAATTGTGGGTATGTTGCACAGATTATAAATTATCTGAATAGTTCATCAACATTTAATCTGTATGAGTTTAAAAAGTTACTCAATAAATTGCAACTTGATGAAAAAGAAGAAAAACATATAGGTACCCAACGTGTTAAAGAGGTTAAAACTGAAGAAAAAAAAGAAGTTATAAACAAAAAAATTGTTCAGGAAAATTCAAAAGTAGAGAAAAAGAGTGTTGAACAACAAGAAACAAAAAAACAAGCAGAACTTCAAATACCAGTAGCAAGAAATAAACCAGTAGAAACACCTAAAAAAGAAAAACAAATTTCTATGTTTTCTTTATTGATGCACTATAGCAAAGAAAATAAAGAATTATATAAACAGCAAAAAGCGGAAAAAGTTAGTATAGATAAGGAGAGTAAAAATAATAAGCAAGCTAAGCCTAAAAAAAATAAACAGGCAGCGTTTTCGGTGCCAGGAGCTAACTTTGCTGTTCCAGGAATGGAGCAAGCTGCAGGAAACTTAGTATTAGGAGATAAAATCCAAAACAAGGAGCAAACCATAAAAAAAGAGGTTGAAAATGATAATGTAGAAAAAAAATCGACTATTCAGGCAAGCAGTAAGAGTGTTGAAGTTCCTATGGATTTTGGAGAAACTACTATTTTGGGTGGTAATTTGTCACTTGGAGAAACTACCGTTTTGTCAGCGACCAAGGCGGCTGAACAGCAGATATTACCACATTTAATTAGAATAAAAAATAACGAAAAAATACCAATAAATAAACCAAGATATCGGATAGGGAAAGAAAGAAGTTATGTTGATTATTTTATAGGCGATAATACAGCAATTAGTAGAAGTCATGCGGATATCATAAATAATGGCGGAAGATATACAATAGTTGATATGAATTCGACGAATCATACTTATGTCAATAATGAGATGATTCAAAGTGGAACTGAAGTGGAGTTGAAGCATGGGGATAAGTTGCGACTGGCAAATGAAGATTTTGAGTTTAGATTATATTAGAAAATTAAAAGGTGGTATATATAATTGAATTATTTAATTGCAGCAGATACCGATATAGGAATTAAAAAAAATACAAACCAAGATAGTTTGACAGTCAAACTTATTAATACATCAAAAGAAAAAATGGTATTTGCCTTGCTATGTGACGGAATGGGGGGATTAGCAAAAGGTGAAATTGCAAGCGCAGAAATTGTTGATGCGTTTAATTATTGGATTAGGCATGATTTTATTAATATCATTAATAAAGGATTCCTTGATGATAGTGAGATTAGAAAAGAGTGGGAAAAAGTTATTTATACACAAAATCAAAGAATTATGGAATATGGGGAAAAACACGATATTAGTCTAGGCTCAACCGTTGTTGCTGCTTTGTTTACAAACCAAAGATATTATATAGCGAATATAGGGGATTCTAGAGTATATGAGTTAACAGATGAGATAAAACAGCTGACGAAGGATCAGACTTTGATTAACAGGGAAATTGAGTTGGGAAATCTCACCGAGGAGGAAGCTCAACAGGATCCCCGTAGAAATATTTTACTTCAATGTGTTGGTGCAACTGAAACAGTATGTCCGGATTTTTTCTTTGGAGAGACAAAGAAAAATGCGGTATATATGTTGTGTTCGGATGGATTTAGGCATGAAATTTCATCAGAAGAGATTTTTACATATTTAAATCCGCATCAATTACTTGATCAAAACTCTATGAAAAGAAATATGGAATATTTGATTGAACTAAATAAATCTCGTATGGAAAATGATAATATCTCGGTAATTACAGTTCGAACATATTAATTAAAATTCTTGCTGAAAGGAAAAAATATGCTACAAATAGGCTCCTTACTGGATGGAAAATACAAAATATTAAGTGAAATTGGTCATGGGGGAATGAGTGTTGTTTATATGGCCCTTAACGAAAAAGCAAATAAGACATGGGCAGTAAAAGAAGTACGTAAAGATGGAAAACTTGATTTTAATACTGTTCGTGCTGGTTTAGTTGCTGAAATTGAGACATTAAAACGTCTTAAACATCCCAATATACCAAGCGTTGTGGATGTTATTGAGGATGAAGATAGTTTTATCATTGTAATGGATTATATTGAAGGAAATTCATTGGATAAAGCACTTATAGAACATGGAGCACAACCACAGGAATTTGTTATTAAGTGGGCAAAACAGTTATGTGATGCCCTAGGATATCTTCATTCGTGTAATCCTCCAATTATCTATCGTGATATGAAACCGGCAAATATTATGTTAAAGCCAGACGGAAATATTTCTTTAATAGATTTTGGTACGGCAAAGACATATGAAATTAATTTAGGGGAGACTACTGGAATTGGGACGATAGGATATGCTGCTCCAGAACAGTACATTGGTAGTGGCTTGGGAAGAACAGATGCCAGGACAGATATATACTGCCTTGGAATTACATTATATCATTTGTTAACCGGAGTAGATCCATGCAAATATGTAATTAGCGACAGATCAATTAGAGCAGTAAATCCTAATTTATCTCCAGGGTTGGATGATATTATTAAAAAAGCAACTGAACCACAACCAGACGACAGATATCAGTCTTGTGCAGAGTTGCTATATGCATTAGAGCACTATAATGAGATGGGAGCAGCATACAGAAGGAAACAAAAGAAAAAGCTGTTTGGTTTTTTAGCTACATGTTTTCTCTCAATTACTATGGCGTTTACTTCTGTTTTTGGATATATGTCTGCTCAAGGTAAAAAAAATGAGAATTATGAAATGAAAATTGAAAATGCAAATAATCCAGATTTAATGGAGGAAGATAGAGCAGAGTTATATGTTGAAGCAATAAAGATTGATCCGACACGGACAGAGGCATATATGAATATGTTAGATATGTTTTTATCTGACACAGATAATGATTCTGCATTTAGTAAAAGTGAAGCATCGTGGATAATTCAGTTAAATGCGGGAGTAGATAAGAAAAATTCTGGAGGCTTTTCTACAACAATATATCCGTTTGAAGAATTGAAAAAAGAAAATATAAAAGGATATGCACAAATTTGTAACGAAATAGGTTTTGCATATTGGTATGATTACGAAATTAAAACAGAGCGATACGCTAAAGCGGTTGAATGGTTTGAGGCATCACAGGATCAGTATCCATTGGCAAAATCGTATTGTAGTATTGGAAATAATCAGATTGAAATTCATAAATTTGAAGGACAAAAGAGAGTTCAGAAAATCTATGAGGCATATGAGAAATTATGGATAGATTTAAAAAATTTATATCAAAAAAGCAAAGATGTAAAAGAGAATGATATTAAGGTACTGGCGTGGGAAGAAATTGTAAATACCCTAAATGATAAAATGTCTTATTTTTTGGCAAATACAGAAAAAAACGAAATCAAACAATTACTGACAGAAATTAAGAATGAGGCGTTGTCATTAAAAACAACAAGTCAGTTGAAAGATATAAAAGAGTTATTTGATGGAGTGGTTAACAGTGTGAATCTCACAGTAGAAAAATTGCAATCCGTGAGTGAAACCGAGGAGGATTAATAAATGGAATATGAGACATACATATGGATGAGTTATATCTGTGCGGGACTTAGTGGATTGTTTTTGATTTGTTCAATTTTTTTGTTTTTTAAATTGAAGATTAAAAGTGTGATAGGAGATTTGACAGGTACCACAGCGAAAAAAGCAATTGATAGTATAAGAAATAGTACTTCTAATAGTCAAGAAAGTGTTTACAAGGTTAGGCAGACAAATCATGAAAGAGGACACATTACAGATAGAATTTCACAATCGGGTACGTTACAAAAAAATGTTGATACATCAGATTTCTATACTAGAACAGAAAAGCTTGAAACTAATAGTGAGGAAAATGAAACTGCTATATTAGACTATACAATTAATGAAACAACAATTCTTGATGTGGAGTCAGATAACACAAATGAAACTACTATTTTAATAAATGAAGAAAATGAAGTTAATGTTTATATTGAGGATGAAATAATTTTTATTAATACGCAGGAGAGAATTGAATAAATGAAAAGAAAAAGAAAAATAATATTAGCATTTCGAATATCAGTGTTTTGTATGGGTTTATTAGCATTTTCGTTTCTTTGTATGCCAATATCAAGTGATTTGTCGATAAAGTATCAAACAGGTATTCCTCTAATAATAGTAGGGAGTATTTTTTGGGGGTCACTAATTTTAGGTTATTCCTTGTTTACCTATATAAACATATTAAGGGACAAAAGAGCATTAGAAAAGTCTCTGCCTGGTATTATTAGGTTTTTTACCAATAAATTGGCAACTATTGTAGATATTATGATGTTAGTATTTTTATTAACATTTATATGTGGATTAATATGGATGAATGGATACATTCTGTATGTGTTACTATCGTTATGTGTTTTCTGTATCCAGTTTCATGCTGTACTCAATGGAAAAAATTTTGAATACATACAATACATACAAAAAGGAGAAAAACAATGAAAATTAGGAAGATGAAACGTGTAATAGCAACTATTATGGCAATAATAATGGTTGTAGGAATTTGCCCTGTAACAAATATTATTGCAGATTCTTTTAGTTCAAACAAGTTATGCATACAATTTGTAAAAAATGGGATTCCTATATCTAATGGAGATTCAATAACTTGTACTTTTAAGAATGTATCACAAGCAGCGCCAAGTACCGTAAATATAGGAGAAAATGGTATTGGGGAAACTGTATATCAAGTGGGCGAAGTATATGATGAGGGAAATGAATTTGTATTAACTGTAGGTGAAGATGAATATCCTATGACAATTGATTTAAAAACGACAAAGCAGTTCCTAATTTTTGATGTGATTAATAAGACATATTCATGGTCAGACAATGCAATAGTTATAGATAAATTATTAAGTGTGGAAAATATATCTGACATTGATGGAATAGAAAATGGTGTTGAAAAAACAAAAGAGGCACTTAAACTTCCTAGCAAAGTAGGAATAAATACGACACAAGGTATAGTGACTGAAGCCGAAATTGTATGGGATGTAGAGGGGTGTTCCTATGATAAAAATGAGGTAAACGAACAGACGTTTATAGTTTCAGGAACAATTATATTGCCAGATTCCATTAAAAATATTGATAATGTTTCTCTTAATGTTCAAGTCCGCGTCACAGTAAATAAGATGCAGGATGCAACATTTGTTACCCAACCGGAATCAGTTGACTTATATGTTGATGAAACTTTATCATTGAGTGTGGCTACAAAAAACGCAGACGAAAACACCTATCAATGGTATAAAGATGGTGAGAAGTTATATGGTGAAACAGGTACTACATTAATAATCAATAATGTTAAATTAACAGATAAGGGTGATTATTTATGTAAAGTCACCGGAATAAATGGAAATATTGTATCTAGTAACACAGCAAAGGTTCGGGTAAATAAAATAACCCCCAATCTTGCTATTTCTACAAGTGTTTCATCTCCAGCAACTAAACCCGTAGATAGTATTACAATATCGGCGGTGGGAGTAAATGATGATGCTGCGGGAACATTTACTTTTTACGTAAATAATGTAGAAAAGCAGTCTGGTAATAGCAGAGAATATGTTTTTTATGTGCCAGATGAAGATGTTTCAAGTTATTCTTTTAAGGTGACTTATTCTGGTAATGATACAAAATATAATCAAGCAGAAAAAACTAGTACTTTCTATTTAAATAAAGGCAATCAAAACACTCCAACAATTAATTTAAATAAAACAGTAATGAAAGATATTGATGATAGTGTGCCGGTTGTTTCAGTTTCTGGTGGAGAATCCAAAGGAAAATATGTTTATGCAATTGGTGAAGAATATGATATTGCCGGTAATAAATTAGAGAAAAATGTGGGGGCAACTTTAGTTGCAGATATTAGTCAATCAGGAATTATAACGGTAAAGCGTTCCGGAAAGTTTCAGATAACTGTTTATAAGGAAGGAGACAATAATTACAATAATAGTGAAATTGTTACAAGTGAACTTGTTGAAGTAGGGAAAAAAGCGCAAACAGGATTTCACTTTGCGCAAACGAGTGTACAGGAAGATTATTTTACTGGTGAAATTATTACAAATAGTGCGGAAGGTGGAGAAAGTTCAGGTGATATAGTATACGATATTGTTAGTGGTGATAGTGTAGTAGATTTGAATAATAGAAATTCGTCTAAAGTAACTGTGAAGAAATCAGGAGAAGCAGTTATTAAGGCAACACATCTGGGCGATGATGTATATGCTGATGCTAATGCCACATATACAATAAAAATTAATAAAGGATATCAAAGTTTAGAATTTAATGATAAAAATCCAACAAATCGTTACTACGGAATAAATGATTTTTCGAATAGCGTAGTGTCAAAAGATAGAAATCAAAAGGTTATAATGGATGCAGAAGGGGAAATAACCTATACTATCCAATCAGGGGAAAATATTGCTTCAATTAATTCTGAGACAGGAAAATTAACTTTTAAAAATGGACAATTAGGTAGCGTTGTTGTAAAGGCAACAAGGGAAGAGTGTGACAGATATGTAAAAGCAGAGGCAATATACACTTTGAACATTATAGATTCCAGTATGCCTTCTGAAGCATATAGTATTGATGGGAGAAAGAGTAATGATGATAGTGATTGGTATATAAGTAACATTACAATTAAAGCACCAGATGGTTTTCTGATTGGAACTAGTAATGATATTGATGGAGATTATAGAGAAAGTTTACTTATTACTGAAGAGGGAGATACAAACGGACTAACTATATATTTAAAAAATATAAATACTGGAAACATTACTGCAAATGGTATTTATATTGATGATAAATTACTGAAATTAGATAAATCAGAACCAATAGACATTAATGTTGAATATATAGAAGGGTCATGGATAGATAAAATATGGAGCAATTTATCTTATGGATTTTATAAAGAACAGGTAAAAGTTAAAATATCAGCGAAAGATTTAGAATCGGGAATTTCAGAATTATGGTGGAGATATGATAAACAAGATAATTCTAATCCTGTTGATAATGATGATTATGTCAGTAGTATAAACAAGGACAGCGATGAAAGCGAAATATATAGAAGATGCAGCGAAGTTACATATGATGGAAAATCAGCATACGCTACAATCACAGTGCCGGTTGATATTGGTGAACAAATAAGAGGAAATATTACGGTTAAAGCCGTAAATAATGCGGGGCTTTTTTCTGTCAACAAGGATGAAAGAATTATTATTACAGACACTATATCTCCAACTAGAAAAATAGAATTTAGTGAAGCAAAGCAAATATTATATGCAGATACAATGGATACTTGTAACAATTATGACTATAGCACAGAAGGTTCAGATTATAAATTGTATTATGATAGCAAAGCCGTTGCAAAAATTAGTATTAATGAGGCAAATTTTGTTGAAGAAGATTTGAAAATAATAATAAAAGACATTGTAAATAATACAGAAAAGCCGGTAGAATTGCAGAAAAATACATGGGTACGGGAAGGTGATACATGGGTAAATCAACTTGAAATTTCAGACGAAGGTCATTATACCATAAATATGAAATATAAAGATCGTTCACAAAATGAAATGGTGGAATATATTAGCAATGAAATTATCATTGATAAAAGTGCACCAATCATAAGTGTAGAATATTTTGATGTTGATGAGAAAGTAAATGTAGAGTCAAGTTCTTATGCTCAAAGAAAAGCAAAAATAACGGTTGTGGAAAATAATTTTAGAGCAAGCGATATATCAGGAGAAGTGTCAGCTAAAAATCTTTCTGGTTACAATGTTGATGTTATGGATGATATTATTTCATATATGCAAAAAACAGAAAATTGGACTACACAAGGTGATTTGCACACCATAGTTGTTACGTTTGACAGAGGAGCGGTATATAACTTTAAATTGTCTTATACTGACTTGTCTCTGCAAAAGAGTAATGGTATTAATGATAACTTTGTTGTAGATATTACACCACCTGAAATAGTATCCGTTACATACAGTACAGCGCTTACAGAACATTTATTAAATAATATCTTTTTCGGTTACTATAATCCATTTGTTGATATAACAATTGTAGTGTCAGATGATACAACTAAAATATCACAAATAGAGTGGGAATATAATCGGGAAAAAGGTGTGAGCACCAATAATGAAGAAAAATTGTCTGGAAAAATAACAGAATTTGAAAGATATGTAGATTATGATAGAAAAACAAAATTCATGGCAAAAATAAGGCTTCCACTTAGCGAGAAACAGTTAAGAGGTAATATTATATTTACTATTTATGATGAGGCAAATAATAAATTTATTGGTAACGAAAAACGTGTTTTTGTAGTTGATACTATTTCACCTACAAGGGAGGTATCATTTAGTAACGCAGATCGTATTGTTAATTCAGCATCAATGAAAGATGTTATGAAATATAATTATACAACGGAAGGTGAAAAATATAAGCTTTATTACAATAAACCTGCTATTGCTAAAATGACAGTTGACGAGGCTAACTTTTATGCAGAAGATGTAAAGGTTAGTATAATAGACATTGTCAACGATACAATCAAACAATTATCTCCAAATCAATGTGATTGGAAAAAATCTTCAGAGAATGATAAATGGAATGCAAACATAAAGTTTGAAGAAGAGGGACATTATAAGTTGAAAATTACATATCAAGATCGTTCCCATAATAGTATGAAGGAGTATATCAGTAATGAAATAATCATTGATTATACAAATCCAAAAATAAAATTAAATTATTCACCTGGAAATGATATTAGGACTGTTAAAAGCAGGAAGTATTATAATAAAAAACAGACAGCAGAGATATCTATTACAGAGAATAATTTCCGAGCGGCTGATGTAGACGTAGTGGTTACTGCCAAAGATATTTCAGGAAATAAAATTAAAACTAGCGATTATTCTTCGTATCTAAAACAGGAAACTAGTTGGAAAACAAAAGGAGATGTACATACAGCGAAAATCACATATTCCAAAGATGCAAATTATACATTTGATATAAGTTATGAAGATTTGGCGCAACATAAAAATAATAAGTATAAGCAGGATAAATTTACAGTAGATAAAAAAGCACCATCAGATTTGGAAGTACATTATAGTAAAAGTATGTTAGCTTCTATTATTGAAAATATATCTTTTGGATTTTATAAAGCACCGGTAACAGTGACAATTCAAGCAAAAGATAGAGTTGCAGGGGTAGATCATTTTGTGTACAGCTATGAAAACAATAAAAATGTTGATAAGAATAATGCGGAATTGATTGATAAACTTATTTCTAATGCAAGAATTAAGTATTCTGAAAATCAAAAAGAAGCAACGGCAACATTTACAATTCCAAAAGGAGTGTTGACAGCAAACAAGCAGTTTAGAGGTAAAATATCGTTTGATGTTTCTGATAGATCCGACAATCAACGCTCAAAGAAAGAAAGAAAAAATATTGTAGTCGACAATATTGCTCCTAAAGGAATGGTCACATTAAGCAAACCTGTATCTTCAAACAATGGTGAGGATTATTATACAGGTAGTATAACTGCTAAAATAAAAATTAAAGAGTCAAATTTCTTTAAAGGAGATGTTGTTGTAAGAGTAAACGGTACTTCAAGAAAAATAAATAATTGGAAAAAGGATGGAAATAACTGGGAAGGAATAGTTAATATTTCGGGTGACGGACACTATATATTGACTGTTGATTATAGAGATAAATCACAGAATAAGATGAAACATTATAAATCTAAACGCCTAACGATAGATACAATAAAACCTAGCATAATAGTTAATGGAGTTAAAAATGAATCTGCTAATAAAAATAAAAAAGTAGGTTTTTCAATTGTTGCTCAAGATGAAAACTTAAATTCAGGATTGTTCAATGTGAATCTAAAGGCTATATATAGAACAAAGACTGGGGAATATCGGACTCGTAACATAAAGATTGACAAACAAAAATTGTCTAATGGTGGAAAAACGCAGAGTTATATAGTGGATAATCTTACAGATGATGCGATTTATACATTAGACTGTAATGTAGCAGATAGGGCAGGAAACCGTGTGGATTCTTTTGATATAAAGGATTCAAATAATCGCGGAATGAAAACAATGTCTTTTTCAGTTAATAGAAAAGGCTCCACATTTATCTTGGATGATTATATACAGGATGTAGTGGATAAATATTTTGTTCAAAACGTTAATAAAGATGTTAAAATTACTGAAATTAACGTAGATACTTTAAGAGAATATAAGGTTGAATTAAATAAGAAAAAACTGAAAGAAGGTGTTGATTATAATGTTGAAAAAACCGGAGGAAATGGAAAATGGAGTAAGTACATTTATTCTATAAAATCTTCGCTTTTTAATACTGAAGGCAATTATTCACTTGTTGTTTCTACAAAAGACAAAGCAAAAACAAAATCTTATAGTGATATGAAAAATGCAGAAGTAGCATTTACGATAGACAGAACAAATCCGAAAATTGTTGTTTCAGGTTTAGAAAAGAATGGACGATATCAGACAGATAGTCAGAAAGTGACGATTGTTCCTACAGATGATGGAGGAAGGTTGAGTTCAATAAAAGTCTTGGTAAAAGATAGTGATGGAAAAATCACAAGTACTCCATTTGAACTTGAAGGAGAAAAGTTAGAGAAGACAATGGAATCTTCTGATAATAAATTGGTATTTAATCTAAAAGAAGGAATGTATCAAGATGTTGATATCGTCTGTACAGATCAGGCTGGAAATGAATACACATCAAATGAAGAATTTTATAATGTAACAGTATCACCAAGTGCATTTGTAATGTTTTGGGCTAATTCAATTTTAAGATGGATTGTTATTTGTAGCATTATATTAATTTCAGGAGTAGTTATCTTTATAGTAATTAAAAAAAAGAACCAATAAAGAAAATGTGTAAACAATAAAGGTCAAATTTATTGATCTAAAAGGGTGTCTCAAAGTATGAGTTTTAAAGCGTCATACTTTGGGATACTTGTTTTATTATGGGTTGTGCCCCCTTATTGAAAAATACGATTTGGATTTCAAACAATGATATTATCAATGAAATGTTTACATGTCCGTAACACTTCTTTATTAGCAATATTATTCTTATAACTATATACAGCTTTTCATAGGATTATATTGTCATCGAGGTATATGGTTTCGGTATTTGTTAAATTTCTGTTTAGAACGTACAATAGAAAGAATTTAAGTAAGAATATTATATTTCAATTTGTACAAAATATGTTACAATTATGTACAAATAAAGGAGGCGTTATTATGCCACAGATTAGACCCATTACAGATTTGAGAAATACAAATGAAATGTCAGAGATTTGTCATAGCAAAAAGGAGCCTGTATTTATAACGAAAAATGGATATGGCGACATGGTTCTTATGAGTATTGAAACTTATGAACATCTAATAAATGAAATTGAGATGGATAATGCAATAGCGGAAGCAGAAGCAGAGTATGCGGCAGGAGCAGAACTTTTGGATGCAAGAGAGACATTGGCATCTCTTAAGAGGAAACATTTTGGATAAATATATGGTTAAATTAATGCCAAAATGGGTTATTGTCATTATAATCAGATACACTCCAAGTGAATTGTTATATAGCATTAAAAAGAAGCAACTATTACCAGATATTGAAAATGGATATACAGTTACTTCTTTTTTTATTGGAAAAATTATTTATCTTTCACTTAATGGTATATATTTTGTTTTTTTTGCGACATTCTTATATGCAGGACGGATAATTTTTCCGGCATTTATGATTTCTTCAATACGATGCGCACTCCAACCTGCCATTCTGGAAGCAGCAAAAAGCGGTGTATATAATTCATCCGGAAGCCCTAACATGGAATAGACAAAACCGCTGTAAAAATCAACATTGGCGCTAACCACCTTTTTTCTGTTGTGAGACTTGGAGATAACCTCCGGTGCCAGTCTTTCTACATTTTCATATAGCTGCAGCTCATCTGTACGGTCTTTCTCAACTGCCAGCTTTTTGGTAAATTCTTTTAACAGTCTGGCTCTTGGGTCGGATATTGCATATACAGCGTGCCCGATTCCGTAAATAAGACCAGATTTATCATACAGACGTTTGTCAAGAATACCTGTCAGGTAGCTTCTAATTTCGTCATCATCATTCCAATCATCAATGGTTTCTTTCATATTGTCAAACATATGCTTTACTTTGATGTTAGCGCCACCGTGCCGTGGTCCCTTCAGCGAACCAAGTGAGGCTGCAATGGCGGAGTAAGTATCTGTTCCGGAGGAAGATACTACGTGGGTAGTAAACGTAGAATTGTTTCCTCCACCATGTTCTGCATGTAACACCAAAGACAAATCTAATATTTTTGCCTCCAGTTCAGTATACGAACTGTCCGGTCGTAATAATCTTAAAATATTTTCAGCTGTAGAAAGCTGCGGATTCGGATTGATAATATGTAAATCATCTCCGTAGTGATAATGCCGCATTGCCTGATAGCTATAAACCGAAATCAAAGGAACTCTGGAAATAAGACTAAGACTCTGGCGTAAAACATTTGGGATAGATGTATCGTCCGGATTATCGTCCCATGAATAAAGAGACAATACGCTTCTTGCCAGCTGATTCATCATATCGGTACTGGTAGCCTTCATAATAATATCTCTGACAAATGAACTTGGAAGCGTTCTGTATCCTGCCAGAACATTATTGAAGTTTTCCAGACGTTTTTCATTTGGCAGTTCTCCAAAAAGAAGAAGGTAGGTAACTTCTTCAAAACCAAATCGTTTCTCATCAATAAACCCTTTTACGATTTCTTCAATATTGATGCCTCTGTAAAATAATTGCCCTTCGCACGGAACAGTCACTCCATCAATAACTTCAAAGGAATGAACATCACCAATTTCTGTCAGACCGGTCAAAACACCTTTCCCGCCCTTTTCACGAAGACCGCGTTTTACATTATATTTTTCATATAAATCGGTGTCGATACATGAATTGGTAATACATCTATCGGCATATTTATTAATCTGCGTCATAAGTTTTGTCTCATCAAGTTGTTTTTTAATATTTGTCATAACATCCGCCTCCTTTTATGATTTTGGAATCCAGAGGTGCACCCTGAAGCACTTATTCTACCATAAAATAACATTTTTCTCAAATTATCAAAGTAATCTCAAAGAAAGTAAAGGGAAAATTGTTACTATTTATACAAATAATGAAGTTTTTGTGGTAAAATAAAATATATTATGGTTAATTGGATATTTTTAGATGAATGAGGCAGGAAAATGGATATTTTTGACTATGCAAGAAATATAAATAGTGAAAAAGAATCACCCCTAGCCAGCCGGCTTAGACCAAAATCTTTAGAACAGGTAGTAGGTCAGGAGCATATTATTGGTGAAGGAAAACTTTTATATAGAGCCATAAAGGCGGATAAGATTAGTTCTGTTATTTTTTATGGACCTCCCGGTACCGGCAAGACCACGCTTGCCAAAGTCATTGCCAACACTACCAGTGCAGCGTTTTGTCAGATAAACGCCACAGTGGCAGGAAAAAAGGAGATGGAAGCGGTTGTAGAGACAGCGAAACAGACTATGGCTGCCAGTGGAAAGAAAACGATTCTTTTTATTGATGAGATTCACAGATTTAATAAAGGACAGCAGGATTATCTGCTGCCATTCGTAGAAGATGGAACGGTCATATTGGTTGGGGCTACTACGGAAAATCCCTATTTTGAAGTAAATACAGCGCTTATTTCAAGGTCTATTATATTTGAATTGAAACCGTTAAGTGTGGAAAATATCAAAATATTAATACACCGGGCTGTAGATGATAAGGAAAACGGAATGGGGATTTACAATGCTGTCATAGATGATGATGCAGTAGACTTTCTGGCACAATTAGCGAATGGAGATGCCCGAACAGCGTTAAATGCAGTGGAGTTAGGAGTGCTTACCACAGAGCGCAGTGAAGATGAAAAGATTCATATCACATTGCAGGTAGCTGAACAGTGTATTCAGAAGAGAGCGCTTCGGTATGACAAGAATGGAGATAATCACTATGATACAATATCAGCTTTTATCAAGAGCATGAGAGGTTCTGACCCGGATGCGGCGGTTTATTATCTGGCAAAGATGCTCTATGCCGGAGAGAGTGTAGATTTTATTGCGAGAAGAATTATGATTTGTGCAGCAGAAGATGTGGGAATGGCAAATCCTCAGGCATTGGTAGTTGCGACATCAGCGGCAGAGGCTGTACATAAAGTAGGAATGCCTGAAGCACGGATTATATTGTCGGAAGCAGTAATTTATGTGGCGACCTCTCCGAAGAGTAATGCATCTTACAATGCTGTCTCCCGTGCAATGGAGACGGTAAAAAATACGATTACTGCAAAGGTTCCCCCGCATTTGATGGATGCTCATTATAAAGGCTCGAAAAAGCTAGGTCATGGTATCGGCTACAAATATGCACATGATTATCCAAATCACTATGTTAAGCAACAATATTTACCAGAGGAATTAGAGGGGACGAGGTTTTACGAGCCGGGTGATTTGGGATATGAAAAAGAAGTAAAAAAATATTTTGAATTCATAAAAAAATAAATGTTGAGGTATTTTAATTGAAAGCTTTAATTGAAAAACTTGCATCAGGTAATGCAGTATATGAAACAGCTGATGCAATAATATCTGAAAACAAAATAGAAATAGAGCTTGAAACCGGACAAACGGTGGAAGGTGAAATCAGTATCAGAGGAAAAAAAGGAATGGATGTAAAAGGAATCGTTTATTCTAGCGACAGCCATTTATCTTTTGAGTACAACCAGTTTAATGGCGCCACCAATAAGGTGCACTATATTGCTGATGGGAGAAATCTGATTCCGGGACAGGTATGCAGTGGAACAATCAGTATTGTTACAACAGCGGGAGATTACGGCATTCCTTTTTCCATTACAGCGAAGCAAAAAGAAATTGACACGGTGATTGGAAAAATAACCAATTTAAAACAGTTTGTGGAATTGGTACAGCAAAGTTATGACGAGGCGCTTATTTTATTTTTGTCAAAGGATTTTACAGAGTTTTTCTTAAAAGATGATAATCATGCCATTGGAATGTATAAGCAGGTTATGAGAAACTCCAACAGAAATATTGCTTTAGAAGAATTTCTGGTAGGCATGGGGCTGAAAGAACGAGTTAAAATCAGTATAAAGAATAAAATTAAAGAATATACAGACTTAAATGAAAATTATGGGGAGATTCTGCCAGTTGCAAGAAGCAGCTGGGGATATGTTGATATTGATGTAGAACTGCATGGAGATTTTTTCTATAATTGTAAAGAAAAAATCTCAGGAGACCAGTTTAATGGAAAGATTGCAGAGTATCAATATTTTATCAATGCGGCAAAACTGCATGGCGGAAGTAACCATGGGCGTATTATATTCAAAACAGTCAATGAAACCATAGTTTATGACGTTGTGATTGTGAATCAGAAAAAGAACGTGGATGAATATTTATGGTATAAGAAAAGTACCTTATCTCTGGTAAAGAATTATTTAAAATTCAGAACCGGAAAGATAGATGGCAAAAAGTGGATTATGGAGACAGCAAATCTGGCAGAACACAGACTGATGCAGAATAAAAATGATGTCATAGGGCTTTTGGCAAAAACACAAATATCTATCTTAAATGGAAATGAAACACAGACAGGGGAATATTTGAAGAGAGTGGCTGCTCAAGTATCTGTCAATACCTCCAGAAATATTATTGCATATTGTTATTACTTATATTTAAAGGCATTATTCAGAAATGATAACAGCTATACAGAGCAGGTAAGACAGGAAATTGAGCAATACTATGAGGGCGGATATGACAGATGGCAGATTCTATGGATTCTGTTCAATATGGATGACAGGTATGATGAAAACCCAAGTCTGAAATATACATTAATTAAAAGAATGTTTAATAAGGGCTGCACAAGTCCGATTATGTATTTTGAAGCTGCCAATGTTTTAAATCAGCAGCCGGAACTGTTGCGCGTTATCAACAGATTTGAATTACAGGTTTTAAATTTTGCCGGAAAATACCATATGATAGAAATGGAACTGGCAAAGCAGGCAGCAGATATTATTATTGAAGAGAGAGATTTTAATGCAAAATACATTAATATACTTAAAAAAATCTATGAAGATACAAAGAGTGATGATGTATTAGCATGTATTTGTGGCGCCATCATTAATGGAAAAACAAAGAGTGATGATTATTTTATGTGGCTGCAAAAAGGAGTGGAGAGAGAGCTTAAAATCACAAATTTATACGAGCATTATATTTACTCTGTTGATACCGGTAATTATGCGCCATTAGATAAGGCGGCATATAAATATTTTTCTTATGGCACGGATACTTTGATGTATAACAAGGATTATTTCTATGCCAACATGATACAAAATATTGATAAAAAAGATGAATTGTATGCCAAATACAAAGATGGGCTTGAAAAATATGCAACTGCACAATTAATGCAGGGAAATAACAATATTCATTTAAGCAAAATATATTCTCACGTATTGACTGACAGTTTTTTGGAAGGAAAACTGACAAAGTATATGCCGGAAATCATGCACACATACCGCATTAGAGTACATAACGATAACGTAAGCAGTGTGATTGTCGCCCATAAAGAAGTAGAGACGATTCAGTCGGTACCTCTTATCAATAGAGAGGCATATGTTAATTTATATACAACAGAGCCGGTAATTGTATATATGGACAGCAATGGCAGGGTGCTGGTTGACATTAAATATGAATTAGAAAAAATGGAGGTCAGCGCCGATATAACTCAAGTGGGTGATAATCTTATGACGAGATTGATACAGCTGGAAGATATTATGGCTGCACCGGCTGACTATCAGGGAAAGATATATGAATTAAAAGAAATTGAAGAGTCCTCTGCACTGACAGATGAGTTTAGACATACATTAAAAGAATTTATAGTAGATTATTACTATAAAGGATTTGATCAGGGAGATATGGACAGCTATATTTTACAGATGGATATGGAAGAACTGTCCATGACGTCAAGAAGAAAAGTAATAGAAATTCTGATACAAAAAAATTTAATGGAGATGGTTTATCCCTATATTGAAAAGTATGGATTTGCAAATATTCAACAGGAACTGTTGGAAAAAATCTGTCTGTACTATGTAGATATGGAAGAGTATCAGGACAATCCGATTGTGACAGAGATGTGTGCAAAGATTTTCAGAAACGGCTGCCGGGAAGACAAAATACTATTATATTTGGGCAAATACTATGGTTCAGGCACATTGGAGTTATACCAGTTATATCTGGCAATGCAGTCTAAAGGATTAGATGACAATACATTGCCTGAAAGATTATTAGTGCAGTATGTCTTCGAAGGAAATACAGAAGATAAAATTTACGACATTTATCAGTCCTATCTGAAAGGTTCTACTGCGACAGTTATACGAAAAGGTTTCTATACATATGTGACGTACAATTATTTCATTAAGAAATTTGAATGTCCGGCTATTATATGGGAGATATTAGAGCAGGAATATGATAATGGACTGTCTACACCACTGATTTGTAAGATAGCATTTGTTGAAGAAATGTCAAAGAGAACGGATTTGACCGAAAGACAGATAAAGATATGTGATGTGCTGATTGACGGACTGGTGAAAGAAGGAGTTATTTTTGAGTTTTATAAAAAGTTTAATAAATGGTTTAAAATTCCATTTGATTTGGTGGACAAAACCATTATTGACTATAGAACCAATCCGAAACACAGAGTAAATATTACATATGTGATACGGAATGCATCCGGCAGAAAAAAAGAAGTAACAGAAGAGATAAAGAGCATTTATCCTGGAATTTTTACAAAGAATATCATTATGTTCTATGGGGAAGAAATTGACTACAGCATTACAGAATATTCTGACGAATTTCCATATGGAAAGGTAGTAGAAAACTCATCCATAAAGATAACAGAAAAAAACACGTACAATGATGAGAGCAGATTTGGAATGATTAACGGGATGATGATTTGTAAAGACGTAGGGCGTGATGATGCGGCAAGAGAAATTATGCAGTCATACGAACTGTGTAAAGATGCAGGACGTAAAGTATTTAAATTACTTTAGTTTCTACCGTTTATTGAAGGAGGAGAAAAATTGGCAAAAGAATTAATTCTCGGAATAGATTTCTCAAGAGATTATGCGCAGCTGGCATATATCAATAATAAAGGAAATCCCCAGTCTGTCAGTATGGGGACTGCTGATAATTATTTAATACCGGCAGTAGTATGTTACAACAGTGAATGGAATGAATGGTCAGCAGGTGATGAAGCGCTTAACAAGAGCAGGCATGTAAATAGCCGGCTGTACAATGATTTACCGCTGCTGTTTGACGGTGATATGCAAAAAGAAAAAATCCAGCAGATTATGACGGTGTTCTTTTCTTATCTGATTAAACTGGCGGTGCATGAATGTAACGGAAGGCTTATAAAAAATATTCTGGTTACGGTAGAGGAAGTGACTCCGGCAATCTTAAAAGGAATGTCAGAGGTTTTTGCCGGATTAGGGTATGCCGGGGAGGATGTAAAAATCATCAGTCATTCTGAAAGCTTTGTGTATTATACTCTGAATCAGAACAAAGATATATGGATTAATCAGGTATTGTTTCTGGAGCTGAACAGACATCAGTTTATATGCAGACGGTTGGAGGTAATCAAAGGAAAAGAGCCGCATGTAGCCGATGTACATGTGGAAGATTTGAGCAGTCTGCTCACGCTGGAAATGGCAGAGAAAGATGCGGGGGCTGCGGACAACATTCTTGCAGATTATATGGAAAAACTGTTAAAAAAACACGTGGTATCCGGTATTTATTTGTCAGGAGAGGGATTTTACAAGGACATCTGGCAGAACTCATTGCAGATTATCTGTCGAAACAGGCGTGTGTTTAAAGGAAATAATCTGATTGTAAAGGGCGCCGCTTATGGCGCGAAGGAAATTTTTCTTCCATCTACATTGAGTCAATATCTGATAGCGTGTAAAGGCAGAACCCGCGTAAAGATAACAATGGCAGTGGAATATAAGGGAAAAGACCAGGAGATTATGCTTTCGAATGTAGGAGATTACTGGTATAATGCCCGGTCAAAAATTGAATGTATTATGGAAAAACCAACACAGGCAGTATTTGAAATTCACGATTTGATAGCACATACCAGCGAGAATTTTACTATGGATTTAAGAGAATTTCCTGAAAGGGAACCTAATACTACAAGAATTGAGGTAGATTTTAAATACACAGATGAAAATAAATTCGAAATTCAGATTCGTGATTTAGGTTTTGGAGAGTTTTTTGAAAGTTCCGGAATGGTAGTAAAAAGGAGCATAACAATTCAATAGTACATAAATATCAGTATGGGAAATTTTTAATATGATTTGTGCCACCGTATATATGGCAGAAGTGGAGAGGAATATGAATTACATTAGATTGTGTACAATGCATTCGGACAAGCCTTACTTTATAAATGAAGTAAATAAAAATATATATTCCATTGAAGAAATCAGTTATTATCTGTACAATTATCTGTATTTGATAGATGATAATTTCTTTAGTGATGAATTGATAGAGTATATCGAAAAAGAATTGGACCAGCCCAATATTGCGGCAGGAATTAAGCAGATTATTGCCAATGGCGGGGAACTGGGAGAAAAAATTGCCTTTGTCATTAAAAATTCAGAATATTATACGGACAAGATGGCAGAAAAACTGGAAAGCCATTTGGACGCGCTTTGCTCCAAAACATCAGCAGAGCGCTGGAAGGCAAAAGCAGATATTCTGATGGACACAGAAAAGTACAATATGGCAATCAATTATTACAGTAATATATTAAACAAGGCGATAAACAATGATCTTCCTGAAATGTTTTATGGCGATGTATACAATAATCTGGGTGTGGCATATGCCAGATTATTTGAGTATGAACAGGCTGCCGCAGCTTTCCGGTGCGCTTACAGACTCAATAAAGCCAATGAATCCTTGGAATCGGTGATTATGTGCGACCTGCTGACAGACAACAACAAGAGATTAAAGATAGATCAGGATAAGTATGGCGTGACGGATACGGTTATCAACAGACTGCGGGCAGAAATAATTAAACTGAAAGTACAGATTCAGTCTGACTGGAATGAAGAAAAAGAGGCAGATTATATCAGACAATGCCAGAAAGAATATATCGTGGAGATTAACAGCTAAATCATACTATCGTATGAAGAAAAACAAGATTTCCACTGTTGACAAAACAACATAAAATATATATTATATTTTTATATGTAAAATGCGATGAAGAAAAGGAGTAATAAATAACCTTCTATAGAGAGAAAGGGATGGTGGAAGCCTTTTGAAGAAGTGTTTATGAAGGTAGTTTCTGAGCAGCTATGATGAGAACGGGTAGAAAATCTCATTAGTCATAGCCGGTTCGTCTCCGTTAAAAGATATGATGAGAGATAAAAAAAGGTGGTACCGCGATGAATCGCCCTTTCATGTGCTACCGGTTACATAAGAAAAAGAGCAGCACTGCTGCTCTTTTTCTTACATATTTTATGTAAATTACGACATAGGAGAGATAAAAAATGAAAGAATTTGAGAAGAATTATAATCCTGCAGAGATTGAGGACAAACTGTATGAAAAATGGCAGGAAAAAAAATACTTCCACGCAGAAGTGGACAGAAGTAAGAAACCATTTACGATTGTGATGCCCCCTCCGAATATTACCGGACAGCTTCACATGGGACATGCTTTAGATAATACCATGCAGGATATACTGATTCGTTTTAAGAGAATGCAGGGATATAATGCGCTTTGGCAGCCGGGTACAGACCATGCATCCATTGCCACAGAAGTAAAGATTATTGATTCCTTAAAAGAACAGGGAATAGATAAAGAAGAGCTGGGGCGTGAAAAATTTTTAGAGAAGGCATGGGACTGGAAAGAAGAGTATGGCGGACGTATTATTAATCAGTTAAAGCGTCTTGGCTCATCAGCCGATTGGGACAGAGAACGTTTTACAATGGATGATGGCTGTTCTGATGCGGTACAGGATGTATTTATAAAATTATATAACAAAAAATTAATTTATAAAGGCTCCAGATTAATTAACTGGTGTCCGGTCTGTCAGACATCAATTAGTGATGCGGAAGTAGAACATGTGGATATGGCAGGGCATTTTTGGCATATCAATTATCCGGTGGTCGGAGAAAAAGGACGTTTCCTTGAAATTGCAACCACCCGTCCGGAAACATTGCTCGGAGATAGTGCTGTTGCTGTAAATGCAGAAGATGACAGATATAAAGACCTGATAGGAAAGATGGTGGAACTGCCATTGACCGGTCGTCAGATTCCTGTTATTGCCGACGAGCATGCCGATATGGAAAAAGGAACCGGTGTCGTTAAAATTACACCGGCACATGACCCTAATGATTATGAAGTTGGAAAACGCCATAATTTACCGGAAATTAATATCTTAAATGATGATGGAACAATTAATGAAAATGGCGGAAAATACGCAGGGATGGATCGATATGATGCCAGAAAGGCTGTTTTAAAAGATTTAGAGGAGTTAGGTCTGCTGATTGAAACAGAAGATCTGGTTCACAGCGTAGGCACGCATGACCGTTGTAAATCGATAGTGGAGCCAATGATTAAACCACAGTGGTTTGTAGCGATGGAAAAACTCGCAGAACCTGCAATGGAGGCAGCAAAAAGCGGTGAGTTAAAACTGATTCCGGAACGGATGAATAAAACATATTTCAACTGGTTAGAAAATATCCGTGACTGGTGTATTTCACGACAGTTATGGTGGGGACATAGAATTCCTGCCTATTATTGTCAGGATTGTGGAGAAATCGTTGTATCAAAAGAGGCGCCTGCTGTCTGTCCAAAATGTGGAAAGAATCATTTTAAGCAGGATGAGGATACATTGGATACATGGTTTTCATCGGCACTATGGCCGTTTAGTACACTTGGATGGCCGGAAAAAACAGAAGATTATGATTATTTCTATCCAACAGATGTTTTGGTTACAGGATATGATATTATCTTTTTCTGGGTTATCAGAATGGTATTTTCCGGATTGGAGCATACCGGAAAACTTCCGTTCCATACGGTGGTATTTCACGGATTGGTTCGTGATGATAAGGGACGCAAAATGTCAAAGTCACTGGGCAACGGAATTGACCCATTAGAAGTAATTGACAAGTATGGTGCAGATGCCCTTCGATTTACATTAATTACAGGAAATGCGCCTGGCAACGATATGAGATTCTACTGGGAGAGAGTAGAGGCATCACGTAACTTTGCAAATAAAGTATGGAATGCATCCAGATTTATTCAAATGAATCTTCCAAAAGAAAATATTGATTTGACACAACAGCCGGACAACCTGACAGATGCAGATAAATGGATTCTGTCAAAAGTCAACACATTGGCAAAAGATGTGACAGAAAATCTTGATAAATACGAATTAGGGATTGCAGCTGACAAAATTTATAACTTTATTTGGGAAGAATTTTGTGATTGGTATATTGAAATGGTTAAGCCAAGATTGTACAATGATAGTGACAACACAAAACAGGCAGCGCTTTGGACATTAAAGAAAGTACTAATTCATTCTCTGAAGCTTCTGCACCCATATATGCCATTTGTTACAGAGGAAATTTTCTGTAACCTGCAGGATGAGGAAGAATCAATTATGATTTCTAACTGGCCTGAATATATTGAGGACTACAATTTTGAAGCAGAAGAGGCAGCAGTAGAAACAATCAAAGAGGCTGTCCGTTCTATAAGAAACATCAGATCAGAGATGAACGTAGCGCCGAGCAGGAAGGCAAAAGTATTTGTTGTATCAGAAAATGCAGATATTCGCGCAATTTTCGAAAAAGGCAATGTATTTTTTGCAACATTAGGATATGCCAGTCAGGTCATAATACAGTCCGATAAGTCGGGGATTGAAGATGATGCAGTATCTGTTGTAATTCCGAAAGCTACCATCTATATACCATTTGAAGAATTGGTAGATATAGCAAAAGAGAAAAAACGTCTGGAAAAAGAAGTACAAAAGTTGGAACAGGAACTTGCCCGGGTAAATGGAATGCTTTCCAATCCTAACTTTATCAGTAAAGCTCCTGAAAAGAAGATTAACGAGGAAAAGGAAAAGAAAGTAAAATACGGGCAGATGATGGAACAGGTAAAGGAACAGTTGGCAAGACTGAATTAGTTGAGCACAGTGAAGTGGAGGTACAAATATGATTAATTTTGAAGAGGAAATCAAAAAATTTCATCCCAGCCTTGAGATAGAGGAAGCAGAGGATGCAATATATAACAACAATATATCTGATATTACAGATGTTATGATTCAGATGGTGAACGAACTAAAGGGCGAAGAATAATAGGCAAAGGATGGAAATATAAATGATTTGCTATAATTGTGGAAACGTTCTGACTAACAGTGATTATTGCAGTCATTGCGGAATGGACGTAAGCGTATACAAAAGAATCGTCAGGCTGTCTAACACTTACTACAATGCAGGTTTGACAAAGGCAAAGAACCGAGATTTGGCAGGTGCGGCAGATACTTTAAGACGGTCGGTTAAGTTAAATAAGCGAAATATTGATGCCAGAAACTTACTCGGACTGGTTTATTTTGAGATGGGTGAAACAGTCCAGGCATTTTCAGAATGGGTTATGAGTACCAATATCCAGCCGGATAACAATCCTGCTGACAAATATCTTTTAGCGATTCAACAGGAAAAAGGCAAGGTAGATGAGTTAAACCATACAATCAAGAAGTTTAATGTCGCATTAAACTATGCCAGAAGCGGTACGGATGATATGGCGATTATTCAGTTAAAGAAGGTGCTGAATCAGAATCCGAACTTTATCAAAGCGTATCAGTTGTTAACCCTTCTTTATACCAAGAATGGTCAATACGAGAGAGCAAAACGTACCATAAAAAAATGTATGAAGATAGATAAGTGCAATCCGTTAAGCATTAGATACCTGCGCGAAATCAATGAATATCTGGAAGATGAAAAGAAAAATAATCCGGACAAGAGAATGGAGCGCAGACGAAGCCTGCGGGGTGTTTTGGTAGACAGACCATATCTCAGCGGGAATGATGTGATTATTCCAAAAAATGATTTCAAGGATGCCCTGACAGGTGCACAGAGTATTCTCCATATTATTATTGGTATTTTACTTGGTGCCGCTTTAGTTTACTTTATTGTCACGCCAGCCAGAATTTCCAGTGTCACAGATAAAGTAAATGATACAAAAGTTGAATATAATCAGAAGATTGCAATTAAGAACTCTACCATTTCCGAATTGCAGAACCAAGTGTCTTCCATTGAGAATGAGAGAGACAAATTGAAAACCAGTTTGTCACAATACACAGACACAGGCAATACTTTAAGCACAAATTACAGTAACCTGCTGAAAGCAGTCCAGTATTATCTGGATAAAGATTATGATAAAAGCGCAGAGGCTTTAGAAGATGTAGACGGTAAGATGAAAATGGATTCTGTACCGTTTACAAAAGTGTATGACGCTTTGAGTGACCAGCTTTCAACACAGGTAGAAAAAGGCGCTTTTGATAACGGTATGACAGCTTACGAAAATGGAGATTATGACGAGGCTGTGAAGCAGTTTGAAAAATGTTTAGATACCAATAAAGATAATGATGAGGCAATGTATTATCTGGCTTATGCATATACCAAAAAGGGAGATGAAGAAAAAGGGCAGGAGTATTTTAAGAAGATTGTAGATGATTATCCGGATTCTGATTTCTATACAAGAGCCAAAAACCAATTACCGGAAGAATAAGAAAAAATTTGAAGTTATAATGAATTTATTTATAAATTGATTATAAATGCACGAAAGAGAAGAACAAAACGTTCTTCTCTTTTTGCGTTTTGGCATGAGACCTGCCATATAAGATAAAAATTTATTACGGTAAGTGTACTTACAACGTAATAAATTTTTATCTTATATGATAGGGCGAAGCCCGCGACCGAGATGAAGCGAAGCGGAATCGAGGTGCAGGTCGAAGGGAGAGCCCGAGAGAATGAAATGATAGGGCGAAGCCCGCGACCGAGATGAAGCGAAGCAAAATCGAGGTGCAGGTCGAAGAGAACCCGTGACCGGGAAATACATAGAAAAGTAAGGGGGATTTTATGGAAGTTTTATATGAAGTGAGAGGAGAAAATTTATTTATATACCTGCCGGAGGAATTGGATCATCATAATTCAAAACTTATCACAGAGCAGTCGGACTGGTATATTGTATCGAATCATATTAAAAATATTATTTTTAATTTTAAAAATACTAATTTTATGGACAGTTCCGGCATTGGTGTGATTATGGGAAGATATAAGCTGATAAAGACCAGAGGTGGAAATATTACTGTGACTAATATTAATCATGCTATTGACAGAATTCTTACCATATCAGGATTATATAAAATTGTAAATAAAACAGAAATGACAAATTTAGCAGAATTTTAGGAGGTGTATATGGAAAATAATATGAGTATTGTATTTGATGCAAAGTCTCAAAACGAGAGTTTGGCGAGGATGGTAGTGTCCGCTTTTCTGACAGAGCTGGACCCTACTCTTGAGGAAATCAATGATGTGAAAACTGCTGTATCAGAAGCAGTCACAAACTCCATAATACATGGATACGGAGAAAAACCCGGAAAGGTATTTATGAAATGCAATCTGAAAAAGGACAGTATGCAGGATGACAGCATATTGCAGATAGAAATAAAAGATGAAGGAGTCGGAATAGAGGATATAGAAAAGGCGAAGGAACCGTTATATACAACAAAGCCGGAGCTGGAACGTTCCGGAATGGGCTTTATGTTTATGGAAATGTTTATGGATAATATACATATTGAATCGGAAAAGAATGTTGGGACAACGGTTTTTATGACAAAAAAAATTAAAGATAATAAAAATAAATCGAGGTAATATGGATACATTAACCCTAATTAAACAGGCTCACAAAGGGGATAAAGCATCAAGGGACAAAGTACTGACAGAAAATACTGCTTTGATATGGAGCATTGTCCGCAGATTTCTCAACCGCGGATATGAAGGGGAAGATTTATTTCAGATTGGGTGTATCGGTATGTTAAAAGCGATTGACAGATTTGACGTAAATTATAATGTGGCGTTTTCCACATACGCCGTCCCATTAATTACTGGAGAAATCAGACGGTTTTTAAGAGATGATGGAATTATAAAAATAAGCAGGAGCATTAAAGAAAATCAAAACAAAATTATTGCAGAGACAGAAAAATTCCGCGAAATAAATCATGTGGAGCCTACCATAGAAAAATTGGCTGAAATCTGTTCCCTGTCAAAAGAAGATGTGGTAACTGCCATAGAATCGTTAAGAAATGTTGAATCCATATATAAAGAAGTAGAATGTTCAGGCGAGGGCAATAGTGTAAGCATTGTAGACAGGCTGGTAGATCAATCAAATCACGAAAATATGGTACTTGACAGAATGTTAATCAAACAATTATTAGATACTTTAGATGAGAATGAAAGAAATATTATCATTCTCAGATATTATAAAAATAAAACGCAGGCTGATATTGCGAAAGAGATAGGAATTACACAGGTACAAGTATCCAGAAAAGAAAAGAAAATACTGAATAAATTAAAAAAAGAAATTAATTTTTAAAAATTGGAATATTGGATAAGTTCTTGGAGATACTGAAAATATTGTTAAAGATATAAAAGAGAGGTGCAATATGAAAATATTAAGAATGATGTTAGTTCTACTGATTGTATTGGTAGTGGCAGGATTTAGTGTTTTAGTGTTGACCGAAGATAAGTCCACAAATGAAAAAGAAGCTGCGGTATTAATATAGGTGACAGCATGAGTGATACGTTATATATTAAAATGGACCAGTGCGTGGAAGTTACCAATGACTATGTGACAATTGGTGATGTTGCCAAGTTAGAATGTAAAAATCAAACGATTGTAAACAGACTCAAACCAATCAAACTGTTGAATGATAATTCAAATGGGAAAAACAGATATATAGTATCTATTATGAAAATATTTGAAATAGTAGATAAAGAATTTCAGAATGTTGATGTTCAAAGTATTGGGGAGACGGATTGTATTATTGAGTTTAAAAAGGCAAACGAAGGCGTCAAATGGTTGGAAATTCTAAAAGTTATTGCTATTTGTATCATCCTTTTCTTTGGCGCAGGATTTTCCATTATGTCTTTTAATAATGATATTTCTGTTGGAAAAATGTTTGAAAATATATGCCGGCTGCTCACCGGAGATAAAAATACAGGAAAAATTATTATGGAAGTAGGATATTCTTTTGGATTAGGATTGGGAATTATTATTTTTTATAATCACTTTGGTCCGAAAAAACTATCAAAAGATCCTACCCCGATTGAGGTGGAAATGAGAAAATATGAGACAGACATTAATCAGGCTCTAATTGATGGGCATAACAGACAAGATGGAAAGCTGGATGTAAAATGATGTTTTTAAAATATATTATTTTGGCACTCACATCAGTTGGCGGCGGCGCTATCATAGCGGGGGCAGTGTTTGCCTTAATTTCTTCCACAGGTGTAGTAACCAGAATGGCAGATAAATCAAGAACCGCAAAATATATCAGATTTTATGAAAACGCAATCATTTTAGGTGGTGTGTGGTGGAATGTGTTTTGGATTTTTTCTATAAATATTCCTTTCGGAGCAGATTTCGGACAGGGATTTCAAATCATTATGGCATTGTCCCAGGGAATATTTGTAGGATGCCTTGCGGTGTCATTGGCGGAAGCATTAAGTACCACTGCGGTTTTTTCAAGGCGGGCAAAGCTGAAAATGGGATTAAGTTTTATTGTATTATCAGTTGCGCTGGGGAAAATAGTTGCAGCACTGATTCAATTTAGTAATAATTGGGTAAAAAAGTAAAATTGGAGAAGGTTGAGTATGGAAAATGAAGAGACAAAAAAGCAATATAATGAATATGTGGAAAAGGTAACCCCCAACAATAATCTGGCAAAAGATATGTTCAATGCCTTTTGGATTGGCGGTCTGATATGCGTTATGGGACAAATCTGGCTGGAAATTTTTATGTATTTTGGAATGGGAAAAGAAGATGCGGTCAGTTGGACAACATTGGTTTTGATATTAGAGAGTGTACTGCTTACCGGATTTGGATTATATCCCAAAATTGCAAAAGTTGGAGGAGCAGGCTGTCTTGTTCCAATTACCGGGTTTGCCAATAGTGTTGTTTCGCCGGCAATAGAGTTTCAGGCAGAAGGACAGATATTCGGGGTCGGCGCCAAGATTTTCACCATAGCAGGCCCCGTGATTCTCTATGGTATATTTAGCAGCTGGGTGGTAGGAATTATATATATGGTTTTGAAGGCGTGTGGAATTATATCATAAAAGAAACAAAGAAAAAATCACAGGTAAAGACAGACCTTTACCTGTGATTCTTTTTGATATAAATACCATTTACAAATTAAGCTTCTTTAATGGATTCAAATTCATCAATAATTTCCTGCTCCGGTGCCTTTGTTAAAAGACTGATTACAACATTAAATACGCAGGCTACAATAAATGCAGGAAGCAATTCATAAATATCCCATGCGCCGCCAAGAGGTCTTACAAGGAATTTCCAGATAAATACCATAGCGCCGCCGGATACTAATCCAACGATAGCACCGTATTTGTTAGAACGCTTCCAGAAAAGCGCAAACAACATGATTGGTCCGAAGGTTGCGCCAAATCCTGCCCATGCGAATGATACAATAGTAAATACATTACTATCCGGGTCTGCGGCAAAGAAAATGGAAATAATTGAAATAATAATTACAGAACATCTTGCAACAATAACTTTTGCTTTGTCTGATAATTTTACTCCAAAAACACCGTCCATGATATTTTCCGTAATACTGGATGATGCGGCAAGGAGCTGTGAATCCGATGTGGACATGGTTGAAGCAAGGATACCTGCCAGAATAACACCTGCAACAATGGCAAAGAAGATACCGTTTTGACTGAGAATACGAGCAATTTCAACGATAACTGTTTCTGTGGCTGAACCTTCCAAATGCGTAAGGATACCAGCCTGTGTCATGCTCAATCCCATGATACCAATAAATAATGCAATGCCCATGGCAATAACAACCCATATGCTTGCAATACGTCTGGATAATTTGATTTTCTTTTCATCTTCGATTGCCATAAATCTTAAAAGAATATGTGGCATACCGAAATATCCAAGTCCCCATGCCAGAGTAGAAACAATAGTAATAATTCCATATGGCGAAGAAGTACCGGTAGCAGCATCATAAGTAGCATTAAAATTAAGAAATCCCGGTAATTCTTTAACATTGGCAATTACCTGGTCCATACCTCCCACAGAATAAACGCCAAAGCAGACCACAATTATAAGTGCAATGGACATAATGATACTTTGGATAAAGTCAGTTGTGCTGGCTGCAAGAAATCCTCCCAATGTTGTGTAAGCAATAATGACGATTGCACTGATAATCATTGCTGTCATATAGTCTACATTAAACAATGAGTGAAATAACTTTCCACAGGCAGCAAATCCAGAAGCTGTATATGGAACAAAGAAAACAATAATGATTAAGGCTGCAATTCCTTTCAGCATTTTTTTATCACGATACCTGTTGGCAAAAAAATCAGGAATGGTAATTGCATTCACTTTTGCTGTATATCTTCGCAGTCTCTTTGCAACAATTAACCAGTTGACATATGTACCGGCTGCCAGACCTACAATGGTCCAAAACACATCACAGACACCGGATAAGTATGCCAGTCCCGGAAGTCCCATCAATAAATAACTGCTCATATCAGAGGCCTCTGCGCTCATTGCTGTAACAAAAGGTCCCAGCTTTCTTCCACCCAGATAGAAGTCTCCGGCATCATTATTCTTTTTTGCATAATAAATACCAATACAAATAATTGCTATCATATAGAAAGCAATGGAAATTAAAATTCCAATCTCTGATGTTTTCATAAAAATATTTCCTCCTAATCAAAATACCATATTATTCTATAATAAAAAGACAATTTAATCAAGTAAAGTGTTAAAAGAGTAAAAACAAAATAAAAAAGCATAGGGAAAGAACAGATAGAATAATTAAGATGAATAGGGAAAGACTATAAATTAGATAATGTATTTTCAGAAAACATAATCGTAATATTGTAATAAAAAGGAAGAAAGTAAGGAAGAAAAAATGGGAAGAATGATTGGAAAACAAAGCATAGCATTTGAAGAGCCGACTTACATTGTGGAAGGGTCGTCAATAGTCGGAGCAAAAGAAGGTGAAGGACCATTGGGAAAAATGTTTGATGTGGTAGAACAGGACCCGATGCTGGGACAGGATTCATGGGAAGAGGCAGAAAGTTTATTACAAAAAGAGGCAATACAAAAAGTTTTATTTAAGTCAAATATGAATAAAGAAGATATAAGATATATATTTGCCGGAGACCTTCTGGGACAATTAATTGCATCAACCTTTGGTATTCTGGAGTTTGAAATACCGTTTTTCGGATTATACGGCGCATGTTCCACAATCGGCGAGGCGTTAAGTATTGCTGCCATTACAGTGGATGGTGGAAATGCCAATAATGTTATTGCAATCGCTTCCAGTCATTTTGCAAGTGCAGAGAGGCAGTTTCGGTTTCCATTGGCATATGGCAATCAGAGACCATATGCTGCAACATGGACGGTGACAGGTGCAGGCGCAGTCATTGTAAGTAAAAATAAGGGTTTTGCAAAAATAACAGGAATTACCACAGGAAAAATTGTAGATTATGGTGTAAAAGATGCGCAGAACATGGGAGCCTGTATGGCGCCGGCGGCAGCAGATATTTTATATAATCATTTTAAAGATTTTAACACATCACCGGATCAATACGACAAAATTATAACAGGCGATTTAGGAATTGTAGGAAAAACGATTCTTTTTGACCTGATGCGGGAGAAAGGTTATGACATTTCAAAAGTGCATATGGATTGTGGAATAGAAATGTTTGATGCCAGCAGTCAGGATACCCACGCAGGAGGAAGCGGATGCGGATGTTCTGCTACGGTACTTACATCATATGTTTTTCAGCAGTTAAGGAAGAAGGCGTGGAAAAAAATATTATTTATTCCAACAGGCGCATTAATGTCACCGGTGAGCTTTAATGAGGGAAACAGCGTGCCGGGAATTGCGCATTTGGTTCAAATAGAAGCATGCTAAAAAAAGATATTGTAAACATGTATTATGGATAACCGAAAAAAGGTTTTTATATTAAATGAAATATAGCGGAAGGAGAATATTATGGTTTTCATAAAAAGTTTTTTGGTTGGTGGTGCGATTTGTGCCATTGTACAGATATTTATAGACAAAACAAAACTTACGCCTGGCAGAATCATGGTAAGTCTGGTATGTCTGGGAGTAGTGCTTGGAGCAATAGGCATTTACGAGCCTTTTTCAAAGTGGGCAGGCTGTGGCGCCACAGTTCCTCTGATAGGATTTGGAAATAATCTGTGGAAGGGAATGAAAGAAGCAATCAGCCAGTCAGGAATTCTTGGTCTTTTTAAAGGTGGTTTTACCTCCAGTGCAGTAGGAATTTCAGGAGCTTTAATCTTCGGATACCTTGCTTCTCTTATATTTAAACCGAAAATGAAATAAATAATTTAATATAATATAAATGAAGAAACAGCCGAAAAGGGTCTAATATTGTAATTATTTTGTCTCGGATTAATAAAATAAAGTAAATAAAATGATTTCGTTACAAAATTAAGTTTAATTCATCTCATACTTGATAAAATTAAGAGCTTAATATATAATTTTTTTTAGTGTGCTAAAGTAAGCATTGTATGATGCGTCTTGTACATTAGATTAAGAAAAATATATTAAGGAGGACTACAAAATGTCATATGTAGACGAGGTGTTAGCAAGAGTTCACGAAAAAAATGCTAGCGAGCCGGAATTTTTACAGGCAGTAGATGAAGTTCTTGATTCACTCAGACCTGTAATTGAAAAGAATGAAGAAAAATTCAGAAAGGAAGCTTTGCTTGAAAGAATCTGCGAGCCGGAGAGACAGTTTAAGTTTAGGGTTCCATGGGTAGATGACAAAGGACAGGTACAGGTAAATACAGGATACAGAGTACAGTTTAATTCAGCTATCGGACCTTACAAGGGAGGTTTAAGACTTCACCCATCTGTAAATCTTGGTATTATTAAATTTTTAGGATTTGAGCAGATTTTCAAAAATTCACTTACCGGACTTCCAATTGGTGGTGGTAAAGGTGGTTCTGATTTTGATCCTAAAGGAAAATCAGATAGAGAAGTTATGGCATTCTGCCAGAGCTTTATGACAGAGCTTTGCAAATATATTGGTGCGGATACAGACGTTCCTGCCGGTGATATAGGAACAGGCGCCAGAGAAATTGGATATATGTTCGGACAGTACAAGAGAATCCGTGGATTATATGAAGGTGTTCTGACAGGTAAGGGACTTACATATGGTGGTTCACTTGCACGTACAGAAGCTACAGGCTATGGTCTGCTTTACTTAACAGAAGAACTGATGAAATGCCATGGAGAGTCAATGGAAGGAAAGACAGTAGTTGTATCAGGTGCCGGTAACGTTGCTATTTACGCTATTCAGAAAGCACATCAGATGGGTGCTAAATGTGTAACATGTTCAGATTCAACAGGTTGGATTTATGATCCGGAAGGAATTGATGTTGACCTTTTGAAAGAAATCAAGGAAGTTAAGAGAGAAAGACTTACAGCATATGCCCAGGCAAGACCTTCTGCTGAATATCACGAGGGACGTGGCGTATGGCAGATTAAGTGTGATATTGCTCTTCCATGTGCTACACAGAACGAATTACATCTTGATGATGCAAAACAGTTAGTTGCAAATGGCTGTAAAGCTGTATGTGAAGGCGCAAATATGCCTACAACAATTGATGCTACAAAATACTTACAGGAAAACGGCGTATGGTTTGTTGGCGGTAAGGCTGCAAACGCAGGTGGTGTTGCTACATCAGCTCTTGAAATGTCACAAAATTCAGAAAGACTTTCATGGACATTTGAGGAAGTTGACGCTAAACTGAAAGAAATTATGGTAAATATTTATCATAATATTGATGATGCTGCTAAAAGATATGGTTTTGAAGGTGACTATGTAGTAGGTGCTAATATCGCAGGATTTGAAAAAGTGGCTGACGCAATGACAGCTCAAGGTATTGTTTAATTATTCATTTAACAATAGAAACAAAAATCAGAGGCTGTAAAAAAGTCTTTAGTTAGCAGAACCTGCATCCGCTAATGCGGATGCAGGTTCTGTTTTTCTATTTCTGAATATCCCTTTGTAAAATCTATTCTTTTGTCATATTTATAATTTACATATATATTTCTCTAGTTATGCAAAGAATATATGTAATTGATTTTTCCTTGCTATGGATTCCTCAAGAATTTACATATGTATTTGGCTAGTTTTGTAGAAAATATATGTAATTCATTCTCTCTTGCTATGCATTACGCAAGAATTTACATATATGTTTGGCTAGTTTTGTAAAGAATATATGTAATTGCTTTTCCCCTGCTATGGATTTGACAAGAATTTACATATATGTTTGGCTAGTTTTGTAAAGAATATATGTAATTGCTTTTCCCTTGCTATGGATTCCTCAAGAATTTACATATATATTTGACTTGTTTTGTAAAGAATATATGTAATTGTTTCTCCCTTGCTATGGATTTCTCAAGAGTTTACATATATGTTTGGCTGGTTTTGCAGACAATATATGTAATTGCTTCTCCCTTGCCATGGATTTGCCAAGAATTTACATATATGTTTGGCTGGTTTTCTAAACAATATATGTATATGAATTTCCCAGAAATTTTACACATGTACATAGCAGCTTGGCTACAACCTTTTTTCTTTGGCAAAAGTGAAAAATGACATTCAACAGTATAATCACATAAGGAGTAGACCAACGGTGGTTTTAGAAAGTTGTATAACAAAAAATTTATATGATACAAAAACCAGTTAATATATGATATTATATATGTGGATATGGAAGAAGTTTTTTAGTGTTAGAAAACAAATTAGGGCTAACGAATTTTTCCGAACTGGCAGAAAGCGTATTCAGAAAAATAAAGCTTAAAGATGGATATGTAAAAGTCCCGCAATATTGGATTATTCTGGGAGACCCGCAAAAAGCTATGGAGAGCCGGTATGCGGGCGTAGTGGAAGTAAAGAATGGGCATAGGTTTGATGCACCGCATTTTGTATTCTTTTCAAATATAAAGTATGCGGAAGATTATCCGGATGAAATGAAAAACGAAATACTGGAGCAGTGTGTAAAAGAAGTGCCAAGATTTCAGGAGATTATCGAGAAGTGTGAATATTTAAAAAAATATGCTTCTAACCGTCAGGATGATGAAGGATATATGAAAGGACCTGAAATTGGATTTTTTAACATCTTTGAAGAGAATGACCCCAGTCTGCGGGAAGATTATATTCCCCCATACGGCTGCATGATTGTCCGGGACGATGGAAGATAAAGAAGCATGAAGGAGGGATGAATATGAATATTTTAGAGAGAGTGCATGAATACTGTTCGGAAAATGAGAGCGGATATATTGAGGATGCGGATCTTGCAGAAGAAATCTTTTCACTGACAGACATGTATCTACTGAATAAAGATGGTGAAATGTATATAGAGGACTGCGGGGACTATGGAGTTGTAAAAATCGCCATTGGTGCAGAGACAGCGGAAGCAATCCGCAGCGGCATGTGTATGGGAGCCGGAACGGAAAGATTTTCGATGGAACCGGTGGAGGACGGGAAAAAACTGATAAACCGGATACTTTTCAATCAGATGTATCTGTGTGCAGGGTTTGAGACGGAGGATATGAGTTTTGCTGTCCCGTCAGATATAATTCTTGAGAACCAAACAAAAAAAGAGGAGGGTGAAGTTAAATGAAAAAATCAGTAAAGAAAATATTTATAGTAATAACAATGATAACCTTAATGCTTTGCTGTGGGGTAACGACACAGGCAAAGGCAAAGAAATTAAAAGTAAATGCAGTGTATACAAATGCAAAGAAAGTCAGGGGGACAACCAGACTGAAGAAGGCAAAAGTCGTTGCGAAGGTCGGAAAGAAAACCTACAAGACCAGATCAAATCGTAAGGGTAAATATACGATTAATATTAAGAAGAAAAGAAAAAAGGGAACAAAAATCAAAGTTACCGTATACAGGAAAAAGAAAGTATACGCAAAAAAGAATGTTAAAGTAAAAGCGGTCCCATGGTATATGAAAAAACCATTCAAGGGACATAAGGCCGCAATCGGAGGAACAGGAGAGTCTTTGGGAAAGGTTCCAAACCAATATGATAAAGAGTTTACGTTTTATGTAAAAAAAGGCTACCAGGCAATATTTACCTATGGAAAGTATCATCATTCCGAAGGTGGAATTAATACGGGTAAATCCGGAAATGGGCAGGCATTTGATTCTCTTACAAGTAAAGGTAAAGATGGTGTTGCAGTTGGCAACCGTAAAATTAAAATTAAGGTTTACCGTCACGAGGATAACAAATTGGTAGACAGCTACAGCATTACGCCAAGAAAAATTAAACAGCCCGGTAAAACGGATGAAATCAATTATACCCAGTTTTTAAAAGATTACGAAAAAGTAAAAAAAACAGGGAAAGAGATTGACCGAAGTATTGGGGACTATAGCTACCATATTGATATATTAGGTCGTTATGGTGTATGTTATACAATTGGACATCCGGGATATTATTATGATGTTTCTGCCAACGGTGTTCATGTGAAAATAACCGCTCTGCATGGGGCAACATTATATATTACCGTAGGTGCAAAAGCAAGCTTTAATTTTTCGGAACCTTCTCCGGATAAATATGATGTTATGATTAAGCCGGGTAAAACTTATAAATGGGAAGGAGCTGACTTTAAGGAAGGAGAATTAATTGATAATAATCTTTGTCGAAAAGTTTATGCTTATAAGAATGGAAAATTGGTATATATGGCTGCAAATATAGACTATCTCATTCAGGGGTTTTCTGACAATGATAAATGGATTATTGTAAATTAGAATAAGAGAAATATAAAATTTAATATTATTAATGTTAAAGAGTAGATGTAAATCTGCTCTTTTTCTTTTGGAAAGGATATGAGAAAATTTTTCGAAGTAACAGTAGAAAGGCTGATGTAATCAAAAAGTTATAAATATATTGTGTAAAGTTAATGGTATGAAGTTATATCTCATTTGGGTGGTTGACTTTTTATTAAAAAGGCAATATAATCATAATTGTAATCTGTTTTATTAATTATTTCAGCTTAAGTTATTGGCTGATGTTGTTACTAGCCGGAGAGGTATTCCGGTTGAAAGTGAAGGGATTATAGGCGTAAGTGCGTAATTTTGAAATTTTTAAAATTTTAAAATTACGCTTTTTTTATGCCTAGATTTAGAAAGGAGGTTTTATGAAATTTCTTTATGGCAATGAGCCATACCGTATTGACAGGGAGAAGGAAAAAATAGTTAATTCGTTTGATGAAGCAAAATTTGTGACAGAATTAAGCGAATTAAACGAAGAAGTTATGTTTTTTCTTCACTCAACGTCATTTTTTGAAAAAACCACCAGGATTGTGGTTTTTGTGGCAGAAGAAGCGAAGTATCTTAAAAAGATTCCGGAAGAATGGTTTAAAGAGAATCGGTTGCTAACAGTCTGCTATGGCAATTCAAAGGAATGCGCTGCGTTTGCCCGGCGAAATGATGTAGAGGCGCTGTGTTGTGATAAGGTTACAGCACCCCAGTTAAAAAACCTTATCGGGGCTTACATAAAAATGGAGCCTCATGTTATTGACTATTTTATCCGCCGGATACGGTACATTGAGGATGAAAACGTCACTTTGTATCTGGTCATCAGTGAACTGGATAAACTAAAGGCGTTTTCCACAATCGATGAAAAGCTGGTGGATAAAATGCTCTGCAGCCTTGAGGCTACGAATTTATTCGACCTGGGGAAGCATCTGTACCGTGGAAATGAAAGTGAAGCTTATAGAATTGTGCAAGCCTGTCCGAAAGGGCGGGAGCTGGCATACTTTGGAGCTGCACAGAGATATTTCCGGATTGGTTGGAAGAATTTCATCGGATGTTGACGTTTTAAATTGACAATGTTATGATTATGGCACAGAAACAATTTGTTATATAAAGAAGCATATTGTTGGATAAACTAATGAATATGTCATAAAATAAATACAAGAAGGTACAAATATGGCTACATCAAGTATTTTTGCAAATATTAAAATTACAAATCCAAAACAGGCTGAATTGTTTGTAAATGCAATGGAAGCTTCTGCAAATGAACCGGAGAGAGTGCCAAGTATGCCAGTGAAACCGCCACTTACAGATGCAGAAGAAATTCGCAAATTAATGACAAACAGGATAAATAATAGATAACCTTACAATGAATTTTAATATACTTGAAATGAATGAAGTTGTCAGAGAGGATAACATGATTTCTATTCTCTCCGATTTTTTGTCCAAAGAATAAAGAAATAGAAAACTACATACAAACTCTATATATGGGAATTACAGCAGAAACAGCAGGTATGATTTGCTGTCAGTCATTATGGTGTGCCTGACAGAAAAAACAATAAATTCCAAAAACAGTCTTATTGGAATGTTGTCGAGTCTGCTGTCTTATAGGTTATCCGCAGAGGAGAAAAAGAAGACATTGGAAAACGACTATAATATTCCAATGACAGTCGAGATGGAAAAGGAGGTAAATGTTATGTGTAATCTAAGTTATGGTATTTCAGAAATGGTTGCTGCAGAAGCTGCAGAAGCTGCACAAAAAGCTGTCGCAGAAGCTACCGCAGAAGCTACAGAAAAAGCTACTCTAAACACCTTGTTTTCTTTGGTGGAGAAAAAGTTGTTAAAGGCTTCAGATGCGGCTAAAGAGGCAAAAATGTCTGAAAGCGATTTTATAGAACTGATGAACAAGAAAAGTTAAATAAAAAGGACGGCTTTAATACTGTTTTTTTATATTTAACACGTTTATTTCCGGAAAAAATATTACAGTTTTACCGAAAAGATAAAAAACATGACCGCCCGATTCATGGGTGGTCATGTTTTTTGCACAATTTATTCAGTTGGTTTTTTCTTTTTACCTGAAGATACCGTGTTTACCTTATCGCTTGTATTTTGTGTCTTTTTTGTCTGAACAGGTTTTTGAGTTGATTTATCATCATCTGCTTTCTGTTTTTTTGTTATATCATCTGAAGTGTTCTTTCGGGTAGCAGACAATGAATCTTCTTTTGTCGTATTTTGCTTTGTGGTCTCATTATCGCCAGATGCTTTGGTAGCACTATAATAATATTTGTTTGTATAGCTATAGTTATTTGAGTAGCTGCTGGAATGATAATTACATTTTTCAGGTTCACTGCCGGCTTTGTAGTATTCCGTATGTGTTTTAGGGCAGACACCTTTAATTGCCATTTTGCCTGAAGAATCACAAATCTCTATTTCCCTGACATTCTTACCCTGCTTAAAGCCCTTCTTTTTATATTTTTTCAATTCATCAATTCTGGACATTATCTTTGACCAGAGTCTTTCGTGAAATGCCTGGTCTCCGGAAAGAGATTTATTTTCATCATATCCGGTCCAAATCGAAGCCGTAAGATATGGTGTATATCCACAGAACCATAAGTCATATTCACTTGATGTCGTACCGGTCTTTCCGGCTACAGGCATACCATCTGACAATTTACATGCAGTACCTGTACCGGAAGTTACAACACTTTCCATAGCTTCCGTAAGCAGAACAGCAGTAGATTCTTTTAATACCGTTCGGGTTTTCGGTCTGGTTCTATCCAGAATTATACGCCCGTTGCTGTCAATTACCTGAGAGTAGAAAGCCGGTTTTGTATATGTTCCTAAATTTGCAATGGAAGCATAGGCTGCTGTCATTTCTAAATTTGTGACTCCGTCTGTTATACCTCCCAGAGCTAATGCCTGCTGTATATCAGAAGTTACAGAACCGTCATTTTCCACACGGTTATCCACCAAAGTAGTAATGCCAAAGTTACATAAGTAGTCATATCCCAGCTGTGGAGTTATGTCCGTTAATGTTTTCACTGCACAGATATTCATAGAATTGGCAATGGCTGTTTTAACGGTTACCGTACCACGATAGCCGCTGTACCAGTTTTTGACCGGTCGTCCGTTGGAATAATTATATGGTTCGTCTACAATGGTTGTAGAAAGCGTGTATCCCATCGTGTCAATCGCAGGCGCATAGGCTGCCAACACCTTGAACGTGGAACCGGGCTGACGTGTTGAGTCTGTCGCACGGTTAAGTGCTAAACTTACATTTTTCTTTCCACGACCGCCTACAATAGCCTTTACATATCCGGTGTTTTGATCCATCACCGTAAATGAAACCTGAGGCTGCGGCGTATAGTACAATGTTTCATACTGGGTGTATCCCAGTTTTTTCTTAATGCCTTTTTTATAGTATTTTTTCTTTAAATGTTTTTTATAGTCCTCCACAGCAGCTTTTGCGGATTCTTTGGAAGAAAAGATTAATTGATAATCACTGTCACCTAAAACCGTTTTGTGGTATGTGCTGATGTCGCTCTCATCATAATTATCAACCGTACCGTCCGGATTCTGTACTGACCATGCCCAGTTTATGGAGTAATAAATAGAGTATGGATAGTTGGAATCATCCGAGGTTTCTTCATCACAGATTTTTTGGATTTTAGAATCCTGTGTGGAATAGATTTTCAGACCTCCACTGTAAACTGCGTTATATGCCTGTGTATAAGTATATCCTTTTGTTTTCTGCAAGTCTTCCATAACCTGATTGATTACTTCATCCACAAAATAGGAATATACATTTGTATTATTTTTTTCTAACTTATTGTTCACCTTTCGGATTCTTGCGTAGACATCATCTTTCAATGCTTTTTTGTATTGTTTTTTTGTGATGTGCCCGGCAGCACGCATATTTTTAAGCACTTTTTTTCTTCGTTTTGCATTTCCCTTTGGATGTGTAATTGGATTATAAGAAGATGGGTTCTGCGTAATGGATGCAATCACTGCAGATTCCGAAATTGTAAGTTTGCTTACATCCTTATTAAAATACCGAAGGGATGCTGCCTGAACGCCTAACGTATTGGAGCCAAGGTTAATGGTATTGAGATAGGTTTCCAAAATCGTATCTTTTGATGTAACCTTCTCAAGCTGTAACGCTAGATATTGTTCCTGAATTTTTCTCTTCATGGAAGCAATCAGAGAGCTTTCATTTGTCCAGCTTGTAAATACATTGTTCTTTAATACCTGCTGTGTCAGCGTGCTGGCACCTTCCGAAGGATGCAGGGTAGATATGGCAATAAAAGCCGCTCTGCCGATACCCTGAATGTCAATACCATTATGTTCATAGAAACGTGCGTCTTCTGTATCAATAAACGCCCAACGTAAATGTTCGGGAACCTGATCTAAAGATACCTTGATTCTGTTAGAACCTGTAGTTATCAGTTTGGCAATTTCTTTATTTTTAGAGTCAAATACAGTAGTAGAATATGAAGACGGTACTACTGATACATCATCGATTGATGGCGCACTCTTAATAATTCCATGTACGATTCCTAAAAATAAAAATCCAATGGTAATGGCTAAAAGCAATAATATATATAAGAATAATTTTAGTATACCAACAAATGATTTAGACACTACCTTTTTCTGGACAGATACTAAATCTTTTTGTTTATTTATGGTCTCTCTGTATCCAAAATTCATACAAAACCTCCTATTCCGTTTAATTATAGCAAAAGTAATAGATTAAATAAAGGGGAAGTTTGTCGAGAAAATAAAACAGGATAAAAGGAAAAGCATTATAATAATGAAAGAAAGAGGGGAAATATAGATATGTAAAGGAAAGTGTGGTAAGATAGGAAAGTCAGATTTGGCATATATCAGGCAGGAGAACAAAGTTTGTAAAGATAAAGGTCAGGTTGATTATATGGAAGAATATTTTGTTGTGGAAGAAGCAGGGCAGGGTGAAATTGTTGAAAAAAAATCAAGATTTATTGCACATGCCCTGCCGGTACAAAATGAAAAAGAAGCATTAGATTATATTGAAGCGATAAAAAAAGAATATTGGGATGCCCGACATAATTGCTATGCATTTGTAATAGGAAGAAATAATGAAGTGCAGAGATTTAGTGATGATGGCGAGCCACAGGGGACAGCCGGAAAGCCCATATTGGAAGTGTTATTAAATGGCAATATTCATAATACGTTAATTGTTGTCACCCGCTATTTTGGAGGCACGCTGTTGGGAACCGGCGGACTTGTGAGGGCGTATGGATTGTCTGCAAAAGCCGGATTAAATCATTCTAAAGTAATGTATGTGTGCGCCGGTGTCGGATTTCAATTAACCTGTGACTACAATAATATTGGGAAGATTAAATATATAATGTCGCAAATGAATATTACAGCAGAAGAAGAATATGGGGCAGACGTCATTTTAAAAATAAAAATGAAAAAATCCAATTTTGAAAACTTTAAAAGTCAGATAGTGGATGTGACCAGTGGGAAAGCCTTGTTTGGGGCAATCAAAGATATTGCGTATAAGGAAAAGATTGAAAAATAAATATAGTATGATAGAATAGTAAAATCGTTGCAAAGGTTAGAAAGGAAAAAAGATGATTAGAGAAGATGTCAGAAATATAGCCATTATTGCTCATGTCGATCATGGGAAAACGACTCTGGTTGATGAACTGTTAAAGCAAAGTGGTGTTTTTAGGGAAAATCAGGAAGTGGCTGAAAGAGTAATGGACTCTAACGATTTAGAAAGAGAGAGAGGAATCACCATTCTTTCTAAAAACACAGCCGTAACGTACAAGAATACAAAAATTAATATTATCGATACTCCCGGACATGCAGATTTTGGAGGGGAAGTAGAGCGTGTGCTTAAAATGGTAAACGGTGTTGTTTTAATGGTAGATGCTTTTGAGGGGGCAATGCCACAGACCAGATTTGTATTAAAAAAAGCGTTGGAGCTCAATCTGCCGGTAATCGTCTGCATCAATAAGATTGACAGACCGGAGGCACGACCGAATGAGGTAATTGATGAAGTTTTAGAGCTGTTCATCGAATTAGATGCAAATGAGGAGCAGTTAGATTGCCCGTTTGTGTTTGCATCAGCAAAGCAGGGATTTGCAAAATTGGATTTGAATGATAAAAGTGAGGACATGAAGCCTTTATTTGAGACGATTATAAATTATATTCCGGCTCCGGAGGGAGATGCATCTGCAGATACACAGGTGCTAATCAGCACGATTGATTATAATGAATATGTCGGAAGAATCGGCGTCGGCAAGGTGGACAATGGAACAATCCGGGTAAATCAGGAAGTAACTTTGGTAAATTACCATGACCCGGAAAACGCCAAACGTGTGAAAATCAGTAAGTTGTATGAATTTGAGGGATTAGATAAAGTAGAAGTCCAGGAGGCAACAGTAGGGGCAATCGTAGCGATTTCCGGTATTGCAGATATTAGTATTGGAGATACCATCTGTTCGTTAGATAATCCGAAACCGATTCCATTTCAGAAAATTTCTGATCCGACCATTTCCATGCAGTTTATGGTAAATGACAGCCCGTTGGCTGGTCAGGAAGGAAAATATGTTACATCCCGCCACCTCAGGGACAGACTGATGAGGGAGTTAAATACGGATGTTTCTTTAAGGGTTGAGGAGACAGATGACATGAACTCTTTTAAAGTATCCGGACGTGGAGAATTACACCTGTCAGTTTTAATTGAAAACATGAGGCGTGAAGGATACGAGTTTGCTGTAAGTAAAGCCGAAGTTATATATAAAGAGGACGAAAGAGGGAAAAAATTAGAGCCTATTGAGCTTTGTTATATTGATGTGCCGGATGAATTTACCGGTGCAATTATTGAGAAGTTAAGCAACCGAAAAGGTGAATTGCAGGGAATGGCGCCTACGGGAGATGGTTATACACGTCTTGAGTTTTCCATTCCTTCCCGCGGACTTATCGGATACAGAGGACAATTTCTTACAGATACGAAAGGAAATGGAATTATTAATACTGTATTTGATGCCTATGATACATTCCGCGGTGAGATACAGTACAGAAAACAAGGCTCATTAATTGCGTTTGAAGCCGGTGAGGCTATCACCTATGGTTTGTTTAATGCGCAGGAGCGAGGAACATTGTTTATCGGACCGGGTGAAAAGGTTTATTCCGGTATGATTGTGGGACAGACTGGCAGGTCGGAGGATATAGAGGTTAATGTCTGCAAGACAAAGCATCTGACCAACACAAGAACTTCCAGTTCCGATGAGGCTTTGAGGCTCGTTCCAAAGAAGGAATTAAGTCTGGAGCAGGCATTGGAGTATATTGACACGGATGAATTATTAGAAATTACTCCGCAAAGTCTTCGTATCAGAAAGAAAATACTTGATCCGACTCTTCGAAAAAGAGCAAATATCAGAAGACAAAACCAGTAGTGAAAATAAAATATGATACTTGAAAAAGAAACAGAAAAGTAATATAATGTATGTACATTAACCATATACTTTAGGTAACGTATCGTGATTCATATGGAGGATATAGATATGAATTATGAAAGTTTCGTTCAGGAAGTAAAAAGGGGAGTAGAGGAAATTGTTGAAAAAAAGCTGGATGATGGGAAAGTGGTGGTTCGGGATGTATTGAAAAACAATAATATCAGAATGCAGGCTATTAGTATATTAAGAGAGGGACAGCCTGCAACACCAACGATTTATCTGCAAAACTATTTTCTTGATTATAAGAATGGACGAACCATTCAGAATATCTGTTATGAGATTTTTGAAATGCATATATGCAGTCTTGAAAATTTTAAAACGGATATTGACATACGGGATATATCGGAGTTTGAAAAGATGAAAGGGGTTATCTATTATAAGATAATCAATTACGGAATGAATTTGTCGCTTCTTAAAAAGATTCCTCATTTCAGGTTTTTAGACTTGGCTATTGTGTTCTTTATTATGGTATCAGAGGACGATAAAGGTCAGGCGACAGCCTTGATTAATCATCAGCATCTTGCCGGATGGGGCATAACACCGGAAGAATTACGGGATATTGCGTTCAAAAATACATGGAATAAGTTTCCGGTTGTAATTAGAAGAATGGAAGATATTCTCTCTGAAATGATTTTAAATGACATCTTGGGGGATGAGGAATGCGCAGATGATTATGATGCGTTTGAAGACGATTCGATTCACGAGGACACCCGGTACGGCGAATATACTTATGGAGAATTGAAAGGAATTGTCCGGGAAGAGGTAGACAATCTAAAAGCGGATGACCTGGATTTGTATGTGATGACAAATACAATGAAAATCAATGGAGCAGCCTGTATGACTTATCCCAATGCAATTAGAAATTTTGCCATGGAACATAAAGGAGATGTCTATATTATACCCAGTTCCATTCACGAAGTGATTTTAATACCGGATATACAGTGTTCTTTAGAAACAATCAATGAGCTGATTCGGGATGTGAACCAAAAGCAGTTAGACCCGGTTGAGATTTTGTCAGACCATGTATATGTATATAGATTAGAAAAAAATCAGATAGAATAATTTTATATAAAAAGGTATCCTTTCCATATCACATTTATCATGTCATATGGAAAGGATACCTTTTTGGGTAAATGCACCTGGCCAGATTCGAACTGGCATCGTCGCCTCCGGAGGGCGATGTTCTATCCATTAGACTACAGGTACAGATGAATTCCTGTACTATTTTACCTTATATGTTGGAATCAGGCAATACCATATTTTGTATAAAATCTTCATTGCTGCCAAAGTTGAATTTTTATTGTGTTTTTGATATTATGGGATAAACAAAGGAAAAGGAGATGTGTAACGTGGCAAATGATGAAAACAAGCTGAGTAAATCAGAGTTAGATGCGTTGTTAAAAGAGGTTGAACAAGACAGCCGGTCTTCTAAAAAAATACAGACTCCAAAGAAAAAACCAAAAGTAAGAATAGATATGATTATTGCAGCGGTTATCGCTGTTGTACTGGTTGTTGGAGCAGCATTACTTATCTGGCATTTTGTGAAAAGTGTGCCAACCAAAGAGGAAAAAGCGGTGGCAGAAAATCCGCTTCAGGATGAAAAATATCCTGAAATTTCAGATGTGGTAAAAAACTATCTGAATGCTTTTTTAATTGATGATGATGAAAAGCGTGCGGAAACAATTGCCCAATATGTAGGTAACCTGTATGATATTAACAGTGTAAAGCAAAAGACATATGTATCAGGATATAGTGAAGTGGAATGTTACACAAAGGAAGGACCTTATGAAAATACATATGTGGTGTACGCATATTATCAGATGGGGATTAAAAATATAGACACTACAGTGCCAAGCATTACCAGATTGTATGTAGTAAGAGATGCAAAAACCGGAAATGTATATATTCAAAATGACAGTGGAGATGATATACAGGAATATATGAAGAAAGTAACCAAGGATGCGGATGTCCAGCAGTTACTAAAAGATGTGGAAGAAGAGTTTGAGCAGGCAAAACAGGCAGATCCGAAATTAAAAAAATACTTTGATGATGTGAATGCGGCTGCAAATAAGAAAAATGAAACGACTGCCGCGACTACGCAGACGCCGACAACACAGGCGGTTACGACAGCAGCGCCGACGACAGCTGCACCGACAACAGCTGCTGCTCCGGTAAAAAAACAACAGACTTCAAAAAAGAATCAGAAAACTGCAAAGAAAAAGAGTTCAAAGAAAAAGAAATAAACAGGTGTATAGATGGAAAAGACATGTTATATCGTTGGTGCCGGAGATAATTCCGGCACTAACTTTTTGAAAACAGAAAATGATTATGTGATTGCGGCAGATGGAGGTTTATCTGTGCTTGAAAAAAAGCATATCATGCCGGATTTGATTATGGGGGATTTTGATTCCCTTGGATATGTCCCTGCTGGAAATCATGTGATACGGCATGAGGTAATGAAAAACGATACGGATATGATGCTTGCCGTGAAAAAGGCATTGGATATGGGATATAAAAATATAAAGTTATACGGTGCAACCGGTGGAAGGGTTGACCATACGATTTCCAATATTCAGACCATGTTATTTGCATCAAGAAACGGGGCATCCATTGAAATGATTGATTCTGTCAACAGGTATCGTGTTATCACAGATGAAAAGATTAGCATCAACGGAAAATGCAAGAATGTATTTTCTGTTTTTGCGATAGGCGGCGCGGCTCACAAGGTCAGTATCACAGACGCCATGTATCCGCTGCATGATTTTGAACTTTTACCGGATAATCCCACAGGAACGAGTAATGTTTTTGTCGGAAAAGAAGTGGAAATATCTGTAGAGCGTGGAAGTCTGCTGATTATTATGTAAAATAAATTTGACAAAGTGCGATAAAATATATAAACTATTAGTCGTAAATTATTATAATATTCGCTAGGGGTGCCTGTTGGCTGAGAGATGTATATCGACCCTCATCACTTGATACGGTTAGTACCGTCGTAAGGAAGCAATGGATAGGTAATTCTCTGGCGGTTATTTCAATCAAAGGAGGATTTTTTTTATGGAAAAAACAAAAACATCAGTGACACTTGTAGAATGTGCAATTTTAGTTGCCATGGCATTTGTTTTAAGTCTGATTAAAATTATTGACATGCCGTTTGGCGGTTCAGTAACGGCAGCCAGTATGGCGCCTGTTATTGTTGCCGGATACAGACATGGATTGAAATGGGGAATCCTGACAGGCTTTACCTATAGTTTATTACAGCTTCTTATGGGAATAAACAATCTGCAATATGCTACATCAGCTATGGCGTTCATTGCAATACTTCTGTTAGACTACATCGTGGCTTTTACGGTTTTAGGTTTACTGGGGATTTTCAAAAGAAACAAACATCAGACTGGTGTGCTTGTGATTGGAGCTTTTGTTTTATGTTTCATCCGGTTTATCTGCCATTTTATTACCGGCTGTACAGTGTGGGCAGGGGTATCCATTCCATCTGCTGATGGCGCGCTTTATTCCTTACTGTATAATTCAGCATATATGATTCCGGAAACAGTTGTCACTGTATATGTGATTGCATTATTATCCAATGTTATTGATTTAAAAGCTGACAAACCGGTGACTAGAAAGAAATCAGACAATATTATGGCGGTTTTAAACGGAGTATTAATCTTTAGTATTGCCATCATTGTTGATTTTCTTTATTTGTTCCAAAGAATACAGTCCGAGAATGGATTTGATATTACTTTAATCGGCGGCGCAAATTGGAAATTGCTTGGTGGTATCTTATTAGCAGGAATAGCTGCAGGTGTGATTGTATATTTTATTACAAAATTGTATATTGCAAAGAAAAATAAATAATCTGATTGTGCCGGGAAAACAATTTTTTGAGTGAAAATCACATTGAAAGAGAATAGGGAAAATGTTAGTATTAATGTTAGGGAATATTGGAAATATTTCCTAACATTTTTATGTTTATAAATAAAAGGTCTTGCGGGCAGATAATCATATGACAGAGAAAAGATTTAAAGAAGGAAAAACAAATACAGAAAAAATCCGATTAAACAGGTTTTTAAGTGATGCAGGTCTATGTTCGAGGAGAGAAGCAGACAGATTAATTGAGCAGGGAAAAGTTATTGTCAATCATGAAGTGGCAGTGATGGGACAAAAGGTAACCATAGATGATGTGGTGGAAGTGAATGGAAAGGTGATTTCCAGAGATGAGGAACAGATTGTTATTGCATTTAATAAGCCGGTAGGCGTGGAATGTACAACAGACACTGAAAATCCGGATAATATTGTTGATTATATTGGATACCCTAAACGTATATATCCGATTGGACGTCTGGATAAAAGATCGCAGGGACTGATTCTTCTTACCAATGATGGTTCTTTGGTCAATCATATTTTAAAGGCATCGAATTACCATGAAAAGGAGTATGTAGTTACCGTAGACAAGCCGGTCAATGATGCTTTTTTAAATCAGATGTCATCCGGAGTAAAAATTTTAGGACAGACAACCAGACCGTGTAAAGTAACGCAGGTCAATAAGCATACTTTTCATATTGTTTTAACCCAAGGGCTGAACAGGCAAATCAGGCGCATGTGTGAAGTTTTGGGATACAGGGTGCAGAAATTAAAACGTATTCGAATTATGAGCGTACATTTAGGGAATCTTCCAATCGGGCAGTATCGGAACGTAACGGACCGGGAGCTAAAGGAGATTATGGAGAAATAAGTAGTGAGGGAATCAAATGGATAAGACAGTTAGAATGAAAGAATTAGTTGAAATATTAAATAAAGCCAGTAAGGCATATTATCAGGATGCCAGCGAGATTATGACAAATCTGGAATATGACCGCCTGTATGATGAATTGACAGCGTTAGAAAAAGAAACAGGGGTAGTCATGGCGAACAGCCCTACCATCAACGTTGGATATGAAGTGGTCAGCGAGCTTCCAAAGGAACAGCATGAAAGCCCGATGTTGTCTTTGGATAAGACAAAAGAGGTCAGTGCATTAGCTGATTTTGCCGGGGATAAGAAGTGTCTTTTGTCATGGAAGCTAGATGGATTGACAGTGGTTTTATCTTACGAGAATGGCAGTCTGGTTAAAGCTGTAACAAGAGGAAACGGACAGGTAGGAGAAGTTATCACAAACAATGCAAGAACTTTTCAAAATGTGCCGCTGAATATCCCACATCAGGGAAGCCTGACATTGCGTGGCGAGGCAATTATAAAATATTCTGATTTTGAAAAGATAAATAGAGAGATAGAGGAGGGAGAAGCTAAATATAAAAATCCCAGAAATCTGTGCTCCGGTTCTGTAAGACAGTTAAATAGTGAGATTACTGCAAATCGGAATGTAAATTTTATTGCATTTGCTTTAATCAGTGCGGAGGATATTCACTTTGATAATTCCATTGAACAGCAGTATCAGTGGCTGGAAAATCAGGGATTTGAAGTGGTAGAAAGAAAATCAGCCACGGGCAATAATATGGAAGAAGTGGTGGCTTATTTTGCTGATAAAGTAAAGACATACGATTATCCATCGGATGGACTGGTTTTAATGTATGACGATATTGCATATGGATTATCTCTGGGAAGTACCGCAAAGTTTCCAAGAAATGGGATTGCCTTTAAATGGGAGGATGAACAGGCAGAGACAGTACTTGAATATATTGAGTGGAGTCCTAGCCGTACAGGATTAATTAATCCTGTGGCTGTATTTGAGCCGGTGGAGTTGGAAGGTACGACGGTTACCAGAGCCAGTGTTCATAACATTAGTATTATGGAGGAGCTGGAACTGTGTGCCGGAGATGTCATTAAAGTGTATAAGGCAAATATGATTATTCCGCAAATATCGGAAAATCTTACAAGGTCAGGGCTAAAGGATATTCCTGATACCTGTCCTGCCTGTGGACAAAGCACACAAATCAGGAATGATAATGGCGTCAAGACGTTATATTGTCCAAATAAACTCTGCCCTGCAAAACATGTTAAATTATATACTTTGTTTGTTTCCAGAGATGCCATGAATATTGACGGATTGTCGGAAGAGACTTTGGAGAAGTTTATTGATGCCGGTTATATACATGAGTTTGCGGATATATTTAAACTTGACAGATATGAAGAAGAAATTGTAAACACACCGGGGTTTGGAAGAAAGTCGTATGACAATTTGATAGAGTCCATCAACAGGGCAAGAGAAGTAGAATTACACGCATTTCTATATAGTTTAGGTATTCCTAATATAGGTATTGCAAATGCAAAACTTATTTGCAGACATTTCTCCAATGATTTGGAGCGTATCAGAAATGCCACAGTGGAAGAACTGGTGAGCATTGACCATATTGGTGAAAAGATGGCTGAAAAGTTTACAGCGTATTTTTCAAATACAGAAAACCGTGCTTTCGTAGACAATCTGTTGAAAGAGATTCATATCGTTCAGCCAGCCGAAAATCATAATGTCCAATCAATGGAAGGATTGACTTTTGTTATCACGGGTACTGTGGAACAATTTCAAAACAGGAACGCAGTTAAAGATTATATCGAAAAGAGGGGAGGAAAAGTCACAGGTTCTGTTACTTCCAAAACCAATTATCTGATAAATAATGACACTCTGTCTAATTCTTCCAAAAATAAAAAAGCAAAAGAACTTGGAATTGAAATTATCAGTGAAGAACAATTTTTGGAAAAATGGAAGTAATATATTGAACAGCAGGACATAATATGATAAATATAGAATAGTATTTAATTTCTTATAAATATGTATGTAGGAGGAAGGAACTATGCGTGACGAAATTATAGAAATTATATGCGAGATAAATCCACTTTGGGATCCGGATGACGAGGATATGAGTATTGCTGAGTTCCTGGAGTCAAAACAGCTTATGGAGTTGATTGTATCCCTGGAAGATAAATATGATATTGATATTCCATATGATGAACGAAATGAAGATAATTTTGATACAGTTGATACAATAATTGAATTGTTAGAAAGTTTAGAATAAAATGAAACAGCCTTATTGACCGAAGAGAAAATAGTGATATAATAAAATAAGGTTCAAGCTAGAAAAGGACAGCTTTGGCTGTCCTTTTCTATTCAATGGATTATGCGTTTAGCAGAAATGCAGGATATATGAAAAGATTTCCTGCAAAACAATAAAAATATACGGAGGAATAAAAAGATGGACAAAAAGAACATTGACTGGGCAAATCTTGGATTTAGTTATGTAAATACAGATAAAAGATTTGTGGCAAATTTCAAAGATGGCAAGTGGGACAGTGGACAGCTGACAGAGGATTCAAATGTAGTCATTAACGAATGTGCCGGAGTATTACAGTATGCTCAGACGGTTTTTGAAGGAATGAAAGCGTACACGACAGAAGATGGACGCATTGTCACATTTCGTCCTGACTTAAATGCGGCACGTATGGCTGATTCAGCAAGAAGACTTGAAATGCCGGTATTTCCGGAAGATAAATTCGTAGAGGCAGTTGTACAGACTGTTAAGGCAAATGCAGCTTATGTACCTCCGTATGGTTCAGGTGCAACCTTGTATGTAAGACCGTATATGTTTGGAAGCTCTGCCGTTATTGGTGTAAGCCCGGCAGATGAATATCAGTTCAGGGTATTTACCACTCCGGTAGGTCCATATTTTAAAGGCGGAGTAAAACCATTAACAATTAAAGTAAGTGATTTTGACAGAGCTGCGCCAAAGGGTACAGGACATATTAAAGCAGGACTTAATTATGCAATGAGTCTTCATGCAATCGTGACAGCTCATGCAGAGGGATATGATGAAAATATGTATCTTGATGCTGCAACAAGAACAAAGGTAGAAGAGACCGGAGGAGCCAACTTCTTATTTATTACAAAAGACAACAAAGTAGTAACTCCGAAGTCAGACAGCATACTTCCTTCTATCACACGTCGTTCTCTTATGGTGGTTGCAAAGGATTATCTGGGACTTGAGGTTGAGGAACGGGAAGTATATTTAGACGAAGTAAAAGACTTTGCAGAATGTGGTCTTTGTGGTACTGCAGCAGTTATCTCACCGGTAGGAAAGATTGTTGACCATGGAAAAGAAATCTGTTTCCCAAGCGGCATGAATGATATGGGACCGGTTACAAAAAAATTATATGATACATTAACGGGTATCCAGATGGGCAGAATCGAAGCTCCAAAAGGATGGCTTGTTGAGATTAAATAAGACAAAAGTCCGCTTATAAAATAGTAGGCGGACTTATTTTTTCATAAGAAATATAGTTGTAAAGAAAGAAGGAGAAAACAATTATGTGGAGCAGAGCAGAATTAAAAACAAGTGCGAAACAAATATTGCAAAAAAATTATTGGGGAGCTGTGGTCGTTGCTTTGGTCCTGTCGGTTGCTTTAGGCGGCATAGGAGCAGGCGGAGTGTTCGGCGGGGGCAATTTCAGTAACACCCGGACTGCGACAGACAGTAACGTTATTAGTGACGGACTGGGGAATAATTATGGCAGTAATACGGTTGATATATATAATAATATAGCTCAAAAGATTACGAATGTAATTTACAATTTATCGGATACTGCTATTATTATGATTTTGGCTTTGGGGCTTGTCATCTTGATTGCATCCATTGTCATATCATCTTTTGTTCTTGCACCGCTGGAGGTAGGATGCCGCAGATGGTTGTTGAAGAACAGAACCAATAACCCGCCGTATGGAGAAATGGCAGGAGGATTCCGTGAAGGATATTTAAATATTGTAAAAATAATGTTTTGCCGGAATTTATTTATTGCCTTATGGTCGCTTTTGCTCTTTATTCCGGGTATTGTAAAGTCATATCAGTATAGAATGATTCCGTATCTGCTTGCAGAAAACCCAAATATGAATATGCATGAAGCATTCAGCAGAAGTAAAAATATGATGTATGCCAATAAGATGAATGCATTCGTTTTGGATTTATCTTTTATCGGCTGGCAGTTTTTGGTTTTATTTTCCTGCGGACTGTTATCAATTTTCTTTGTGTCCCCATATATTCATTTGACCAATACAGAGTTGTATGTTGCGCTTTGCAGGACAACAAAAAACCATGAATCACACGACAATTACAATGGGCAGTATGACAGTTCGGGAGAGCAATTCGACAGTTATCGTGAAATTTAGTGTAAAAAATGATATGAAATTGTCAAAAAAATTTTTTATTGTACTAGACAAAGAAAATAGAATTTGTTAAAATTATAACAAAGTTGAATTCTTTTAAAAAATTATTTATAAATGGAGGATTTATATTATGGCAAAGAAAGTAGTTATTGCCGGTGCATGTCGTACAGCAATCGGCAAGATGGGTGGTGCTTTAAGTACAACTCCGGCACCGGTTTTGGGATCTATTGTTATTGAAGAAGCGCTCAAAAGAGCAGGAGTTCCAAAGGATGCAGTTGATCACGTATATATGGGATGTGTTATTCAGGCAGGTCTTGGACAGAATGTAGCACGTCAGGCATCCATTAAGGCAGGACTTCCAATTGAAACACCGGCAGTTACAGTAAATGTCGTTTGTGGTTCCGGTCTTAACTGTGTAAATATGGCTGCACAGATGATTCAGACAGGAGATGCAGATATTGTTGTAGCAGGTGGTATGGAGAATATGTCAATGGCTCCATATGCATTACAGCAGGCTAGATTTGGTTACAGAATGAATAATAACAAAATTATTGATACAATGGTAAATGATGCATTAACAGATGCATTTAATGATTATCATATGATGATTACAGCTGAAAATGTAGCAGAACAGTGGGGAATTTCCAGAGAAGAATTAGACGAATTTTCAGCAAAATCACAGCAGAAATGTGAAGCTGCCATGGCAGAAGGAAAGTTCAAAGATGAAATCGTACCGGTTGTTGTTAAAAACAGAAAAGGCGATATTGTTGTGGATACAGATGAGGGACCAAGACCGGGAACGACAGTAGAGACACTTGGCAAATTAAAATGCTGTTCCGGTAAGGCTGACGGTGTTGTTACAGCCGGCAATGCATCAGGTATCAATGATGGTGCGGCAGCAGTTGTAGTTATGAGTGAAGAAAAAGCAAAAGAATTGGGCGTTACACCTATGGCTACATTTGTAGCTGGAGCACTTGGCGGCGTTGCACCTGAAATCATGGGTGTTGGACCGGTTGCTTCCACAAGAAAAGTTATGGAGAAAACAGGTCTGAAAGTTGCAGATATGGATTTGATAGAAGCAAACGAGGCTTTTGCAGCACAGTCTGTAGCAGTTGCCAGAGAACTGGAATTTGATATGAGTAAAGTAAATGTAAACGGTGGTGCTATTGCATTGGGACATCCGGTAGGAGCTTCCGGCTGCCGTATCCTTGTTACATTACTTCATGAAATGCAGAAAAGAGATGCGAAGAAGGGGCTTGCCACACTTTGTATTGGTGGCGGAATGGGCTGCTCAACAATTGTGGAAAGAGACTAGTCAATAAAGATATACTGGTTTGAAGGGTTTTCCTTCAAGCCAGTTTGTTGCGTATTAAAATAAAGGAGAAGTATATGGAATTTATTACTTATGAACAGAATGGATTTGTAGGTGTTATTACCATCAATCGTCCAAAGGCATTGAATGCCCTAAACAGTCAGGTTCTTGAAGAATTAGATGCAGTATTGGATGCTGTCAGTTTTGATGAAACAAGAGCTTTGATTTTGACAGGCGCCGGAGAAAAGGCATTTGTGGCAGGTGCCGATATTGGCGAAATGTCAACCCTTACAAAGGCAGAAGGCGAAGCGTTTGGTAAAAAAGGAAATGATGTATTCAGAAAGTTAGAGACATTTCCAATTCCTGTTATTGCGGCAGTGAATGGTTTTGCTCTTGGTGGCGGATGTGAGATTTCCATGAGCTGTGATATTCGAATATGTTCAGATAATGCTGTCTTTGGACAACCGGAAGTTGGTCTTGGAATCACACCGGGCTTTGGAGGAACCCAGAGACTTGCAAGGCTTGTTGGACCGGGTATGGCAAAACAGATGATTTATACTGCTAGAAATATTAAGGCAGAGGAGGCTTACAGAATTGGTCTTGTAAATGCAGTTTATCCACAGGAAGAACTGATGGAAGCCGCAATGAAAATGGCTTCAGGAATTGCCATGCAGGCTCCAATTGCTGTCAGGGCATGTAAGAAAGCTATCAATGAGGGGCTTGAGGCTGCAATGGATGATGCCATTGTAATCGAGGAAAAATTATTCGGAAGCTGTTTTGAGACAGAAGATCAGAAAGCCGGAATGGGTAATTTCCTTGAAAAAGATAAAGAAAAAAAATTAAAAGTAGTTCCATTTATGAACAAATAATGATGAGGAGGAAAGAAAAATGAAGGTTGGAGTTATTGGCGCCGGCACTATGGGTCAGGGTATCGCAAAGGCTTTCGCACAGGTAGAAGGTTATGAGGTTGCTCTTTGTGATATTAAGAAGGAATGGGCTGAAGGCGGAAAAGACAAAATTGCAAAAGGATATGCAAGACTTGTAGAAAAAGGAAAAATGACACAAGAGCAGGTAGATGGTATTTTAAACAGCATCACACCGGGTCTCAAAGAAGACATCTGTGCAGACTGCGATTTAATTGTTGAAGCTGCATTTGAAAATATGGAAGTTAAGAAGACTACATTCTCTGAATTAGATAAGATTTGCAAACCGGAATGTATTTTTGCTTCCAATACATCATCTCTTTCTATTACAGAGATTGGAAATGGTCTTACCCGCCCAATGGTTGGTATGCATTTCTTTAATCCTGCTGATAGAATGAAACTTGTAGAAGTAATTGCAGGTGTTAACACACCGGAAGAAACAGTTGCAGAAATTAAAAAGATTTCCGAAGAAATCGGCAAGACGCCTGTTCAGGTAAATGAAGCAGCAGGGTTCGTTGTAAATCGTATTTTAATCCCAATGATTAACGAGGCAGCATTTATTAAGATGGAAGGTGTTTCCGATATTGCAGGGATTGATGCAGCAATGAAACTTGGAGCAAATCATCCGATGGGACCATTGGAATTAGGAGATTTTGTAGGTTTAGATATTTGTCTTGCAATTATGGACGTTCTGTATAGTGAAACAGGTGACAGCAAATATCGTGCCTGCCCATTAATCCGTAAGATGGTACGTGGTGGAAATCTGGGTGTTAAGAGTGGTAAGGGATTCTATGTATATAATCCGGACCGTACAAAGACACCGGTGGATGCACAGTAAATTCTTGCAAATTTTAAATTAATAAATATATACATGGAGGAATAAGAAATGGATTTTACATTGAGTAAGAAACATGAAATGGCTAGAACCCTTTTCAAAGAATTCGCTGAAAACGAAGTTAAGCCTCTCGCACAGGAAACAGATGAAAATGAGCAGTTTCCGGTAGAGACAGTTGAAAAGATGGCAAAATATGGTTTTCTTGGCATTCCGGTTCCAAAGGAATACGGCGGACAGGGATGTGATCCTTTAACATATGTTATGTGTGTTGAGGAATTATCAAAGGTTTGTGGTACAACTGGTGTTATTGTATCAGCGCATACATCACTTTGCATCGACCCTATTATGACATATGGTACACCGGAGCAGAAGGAAAAATATGTAGTTCCGCTTGCAAAGGGTGAGAAGTTAGGCGCTTTTGGTCTTACAGAGCCGGGAGCAGGTACAGATGCACAGGGACAGCAGACAAAGGCAGTATTTGATGAAGCAACCAATGAATGGGTATTAAATGGTTCCAAGTGTTTCATCACCAATGGAAAGTACGCTGATGTCTATATCGTTATTGCCGTAACAGGTAAGGTTGAGAAGCGTGGCAGAATGATGAAAGAGATTTCAGCATTTATTGTTGAAAAAGGCACGCCGGGATTTTCATTTGGTACAAAAGAAAAGAAAATGGGTATCCGTGGTTCAGCAACATACGAATTAATCTTTGAAGACTGCCGTATTCCGGCAGAAAATCTGCTTGGACAGAAAGGAAAGGGCTTCAATATTGCAATGCACACTCTGGACGGCGGACGTATTGGTATCGCTGCTCAGGCTTTAGGTCTTGCAGAAGGAGCATTAGAAACTACGATTGAGTATGTGAAAGAAAGAAAACAGTTCGGAAGAACAATCGGACAGTTCCAGAATACACAGTTCCAGTTGGCGGATATGGCAACAAAGGTAGAGGCTGCAAAATTATTGGTATATAAGGCAGCTATGGCTAAGGCAACACAGAGTGTATATTCTGTAGAAGCTGCTAAAGCAAAATTATATGCAGCAGAAGTAGCGATGGAAGTTACAACAAAGGCTGTTCAGTTACATGGTGGTTATGGTTATATCAGAGAATATGACGTTGAAAGAATGATGAGAGATGCCAAGATTACAGAAATCTATGAAGGTACTTCAGAAGTTCAGCGTATGGTAATCTCTGCAAACTTATTAAAGTAATAGGAGGTACTAATTGTGAAAGTTATCGTATGTATAAAACAGGTACCTGATACAAAGGGTGGCGTACAGTTTAACCCGGATGGTACATTAAATAGGGCTGCAATGCTTACAATCATGAATCCGGATGATAAGGCAGGTCTTGAAGCAGCGCTTAGATTGAAAGATAAATACGGCGCAGAAGTTACAGTACTCACAATGGGACTTCCAAAGGCAGAGGATGTACTTCGTGAGGCAATTGCTATGGGCGCTGACAATGGAATTTTGGTAACGGACAGAGTTTTAGGCGGCGCTGATACATGGGCAACATCTACAACAATCGCCGGTGCTATCAGAAATATTAAAGATTATGACATTATTATTACCGGACGTCAGGCTATCGATGGTGATACCGCTCAGGTTGGACCACAGATTGCCGAGCATCTGGGAATTCCGGTTATCTCATACGCAGAAGGTATTGAAATTGATGGAGACAGTGTAATTGTCAAGAGACAATATGAAGACAGACATCACATGTTAAAAGCCAAGATGCCGGTTCTTATCACAGCACTTTCAGAGTTAAACGACCCAAGATATATGACTCCGGGTGGAATTTTTGATGCATGTGAAGCTGAAATTACAACTTGGGGCAGAGCAAATCTGGTTGACGTCAATGATGGAGATTTGGGACTTATGGGTTCCCCTACAAAGATTGCAAAGGCTTCCGATAAGGTTAGAAAGGGTGCAGGAGAAAAGGTTATGCCTGATACCCCGGAAGAGGCAGTAGAATACATCATGGACAAGTTAGTAACAAAACACGTTATTTAAGAGGAAGAAATCAAATGAACGCAGTTCATTTTCAGAATGGTTTCTGACAATATGCCGCCGACGGTAAGACGGGGCGTTACAATTGTATGAGGAGATTATAATTATGCAAAACATTAATTTAGAAGATTATAAAGGCGTATATGTCTTCGCTCAACAGGTAGATAACGAATTAAGCGGAATTGCATTCGAGTTACTTGGAGAGGCAGGAAGACTTGCAAAGCCATTAGAGACAGAAGTTACAGCAGTACTTCTTGGAAAAGATGTTAGCGGTCTTGTAGACCAGTTAGCAGAATATGGTGCGGATAGAGTTATCGTTGTTGATGATCCGGCACTTGAGCAATATAGAACAGAGCCATATGCACAGGCTTTAACAGCTGTAATCAATGAATTTAAACCGGAAATTATGTTAGTTGGCGCTACGGCAATCGGCAGGGATTTAGGTCCTACCGTTTCAGCGAGAGTAGCTACAGGTTTGACAGCTGACTGTACATTACTTGAGATTGGTGATTTCCCAATTAATCCGATTCCGGGAAAAGAACAGAAACACAATCAGTTACTTATGACCCGTCCGGCATTCGGCGGAAATACAATCGCTACGATTGCCTGTCCGGATCACAGACCACAGATGGCAACTGTTCGTGCAGGTGTTATGCAGAAGGCAGAACCAAAGCCGGGTGCAAAAGCAGAAGTAATTCACTTTGATGCAAAATTAGAAGAAAACAGCAAATATGTTGAAATTCAGGAAGTTATCAAGGCAGTTACAGAAACAGTTGATATTATGGATGCTAAAATTTTGGTATCCGGTGGACGTGGCGTTGGTTCAGCAGAAAACTTTAAGATTCTTGAGGATCTGGCACAGGTTCTTGGCGGTGAGGTTTCATGTTCAAGAGCTGTTACAGACAGCGGCTGGCTGCCGGTAGACAGACAGGTAGGACAGACCGGAAAGACCGTTCGTCCACAGGTATACTTTGCTATTGGTATTTCAGGAGCTATCCAGCACGTAGCAGGTATGGAAGAGTCAGATATTATCATTGCAATTAATAAAGATGAAGATGCGCCAATCTTTGATGTGGCTGATTATGGTATTGTAGGGGATTTAAACAAAGTTGTTCCTCAACTTACTGAAGCAATTAAAGCACAATTAAGCGCATAGTCTTTTACAGGAAAACAAATCTAAAAAATGTCAAATATTCTTAGTTAAATTCTTCCTGATTGCTTAATAATTAAATAAAAGTTGAATAAAAATCAGAGTCTCCTTTTACAAAAGGGGACTCTTTTGTTATGATATAAAGCATAAGAATTTTTTTATGTACATTCATATGAATAAAAGGAGGCCTGTAATGAAGATAGAGTGGAGTCAGTGTTTTAAAATTGGAGTAACATTGTTTCTTTTATATTTGTGTACAGCATATTGGAATGTTGTAATGAGCATGCTGGGAATTGCGCTTAACAGTATTACCCCAATTGTTATTGGCATGTGTCTGGCATATCTTATTAATTTATTAATGGAATTTTTTGAAAAAACACTTTTTCCCAACGGATTTAAGGGAAAGATAAATCAATACAAACGTACGCTCTGTATGATTATATCTGTGGTTATTGCGGTTGGTTTCGTCGTATTGATTATATATATGATAATACCGGAACTGGTTAAGTGCGTAACTACTTTTACAAGAGAGCTTCCGGCGTTATCGAATGAGATTTCCCAAAATAAAATCGTTCAAAAGATAATTCCGAAGGATATTTTAAATACTCTGAAAAACTTAAACTGGACCGCATATACGGGAAAAATCAGCAAATTTTTATTTACGGGTGTGGGTGGAGCAGTGAATGCTGTTGCAAGTGTTGCAAGTTCCGTAGTATCTGTTGTGTTTACCATTGTCATGGGAATTATTTTCAGCTTTTATATTCTTACAAGTAAAGAAAAATTAATTTCGCAGATAAAAAGAGTTTCAAATGTTATTTTCAAAGAAAAGATAACAGAAAAACTATCCGGTTATCTTCATATCATGGATGAATGTTTTCATAATTATATTATCGGAAAACTGTTAGATGCTGTAATCATAGGTGGTATGAGTGCTGTCACAATGCTTATATTCAGAATGCCATATGTGGCAATGATTTCAACACTGGTAGGGTTTACTGCATTAATTCCTGTAGTAGGTGCCTATATCGGTACAATTATTGGCGCTTTCATGATGCTTACGGTATCCCCATTAAAAGCGCTTGTGTTCATTATAATTATTTTGATAGTCCAGTTGATTGAAGGCAATTTAATTTATCCTAAAATCATGGGATCTTCGCTGGGACTTCCCGGCATCTGGGTATTGGCTGCGGTAACCATAGGAGGCAGCACTCTGGGAATTATCGGTATGCTCATTGGAGTGCCGGTATTTGCGACAATTTATAAAATTGTCGGAGCAGGAGTGCGTAAAAGGGAACAAAAAAACATTCAAAAATAGAAGTTATAGCGACAAAGAAAGACGGAGTTGTTATGGTATGAACAATTCATAAAAGAATTCATGCCAAAACAGCTCCGTTTCCTGTTTCATTTATTTTTTTGCTTGTGTTTAGTATTTTGCAGCTTTTTCTTCACCGCTCATAACTCGGATAGCACCCTGTGCAAGTGCAAGCAGTTCGTCCTCACCCGGATATACTGTGATAGGAGCAAGGAAAGATACGGTCTCTTTAAAGTATTCCTGTGTAACAGCATTGTAAGCAATACCACCGGTTAAAATAATCTGGTCTACTTTGCCGCCTAACACAACAGCCATGGCGCCGATTTCTTTTGCCAGTTGATAATGAAAAGCATCCATTACTAATTTTGCTTTTTTATCTTTTTCTGCCATTTTCACAAGATCCCTCATGTCATTTGTTCCAACATAGGCATTGAAACCACCATTTCCGTTAATCATTTTACCTACTTCCGCCTGTGTGTATTTTCCACTGAAGCAAAGTCTCATCAATGCACCGGATGGAAGTCCGCCGGCTCTTTCCGGAGAGAAAGGACCGTCGCCGTCTAACGCATTTGCAACGTCAACAACTTTTCCGTTCTTATGCGCGCCGACAGAAACACCGCCTCCCATGTGAACTACAATCAGATTTAGGTCTTCGTATGCTTTTCCAGTCTCTTTTGCATATCTTTTGGCAACTGCTTTTTGATTTAATGCATGAAATACAGAAACTCTTGGCATTTCGGGATGTCCTGAAAGTCTGGCAACATCCTGCATCTCATCAACAACAGTAGGGTCCACAATATATGAAGGTACATTAATATCAGAAGCAATCTCGTGAGCAAGAATACCGCCAAGATTGGAAGCATGCTGTCCCTGAACACCGATTTTTAAATCTTCTAATAATTCAGGGGTCGTTTCGTATGTTCCGCTTGGCATAGGTTTTAACATTCCTCCACGTCCCACTACAACATCAATATCGTTTAAATCAATTCCCTTTTCAGTTAATACGCTGACAATAACGTTTTTGCGAAAATCTTTCTGGTCATAAATGGTAGGATACTGTGCTATTTCTTCTGTAGAATGTCTTAATGTCTCTTCCATTATCTGGGTTTCATCTTCATAGACACCAATCTTTGTGGAAGTAGAACCCGGATTTATAATTAAAATTTTGTATGACATATTTATTCCTCCTTGAATATAGAAAAAATGATTTTATTTTTTGAGTTTTTCTGCAACAATGGCTGCTAAAGCAATCGAGTTTACTTTTACTTCAAATTCGTCAGAACGTGATGTAAGGATAACAGGTGCACTTGTACCTGTTAAAATATTACCGTTCTTACAATCTGCTGTGTGAACTAAACATTTGTATGTAATGTTACCTGCATGAATGTCAGGGAATAACAGTACGTCAGCATCACCGACAATTTTTCTGTCTGTTGTTCCTTTATGAAATGCTGCCTGGGAATCAATCGCCAAATCAAAAGAAAGAGGACCGTCAATGATACAACCGTCAATTTCTCCGGCTTCGTTCATCTTTGTAAGTTCAGCAGCTTCCACGGTACATGGCATTTTTGGATTGATTACCTCGACAGCAGCCAGTGGAGCAACTTTTGGACACGCTACGCCACATGCATGGGCAATCTCTACTGTATTTTTAATAATATTTGCTTTTGTTTCAAGATCCGGATAAGGGACAAAAGCTACATCTGATAAGAATAACAGGTGGTCGATGCCTTTTATTTCAAAAACGCAAACATGGGATAATGTTTTATCTGTTCTAAGGCCAACCTCTTTATCAAGGACGCTTCGAAGGAAAGATTTTGTATCAATCAAACCTTTCATATACATATCCGCTTCTCCATCATGGACCAGTTTAACGGCGGTTCTTGCTGCTTCTACAGTATCTTCCACGTTAATAATCCGATAATTACTTAAGTCCATTTTTATGACGCTTGCTATGGTTTTAATTTTTGCCTCGTCGCCAACTAAAATAGCATCCGCAATTCCTCTGTCCTTTGCGGCTTTTACGGCATCAAGTACAGCATCATCCTGAGCACATGCTACAGCAACAGTTTTCTTTGGACATTCTGCAACCTGTGCAAGTAAATCATCAAAACTTTTACTCATTTTTGTACACCTCGTTTAAATTTATTTTTAGAATAGATACATTGCATCAATTCTTTGTAAACCATCTTAAATAATAGCACCCGGAAAGGGCAATGGTCAAGCAAAAATACCTGTGCAGAACAGAGAGATTATTATAATTTGCTTTTTTCCTTTGAGAAATGTATACTTGTTGGGGATAATGATATAACTAAAAGGAAAAGAGAGTTTATATGTTCCGATTATTGAGATATTTAAAAGATTATAAAAAAGAATCATTTCTTGCCCCCTTATTTAAAATGCTGGAGGCTTTCTTTGATTTGCTCGTCCCATTGGTAGTAGCGGTCATTATCGATAATGGTATTGCCAAAAGGGATATTGGCTTTGTCCTAAAAATGGGACTGGTGCTTTTACTTCTTGCAGTAGTCGGTCTGGCATTTTCCATTACCGCCCAGTATTTTGCGGCAAAAGCATCTGCCGGATTTGGAAAAAGGCTGCGGCATGACCTGTTTGAACATATTCAGAATTTATCTTACACACAGATAGATAAATATGGCGCTTCAACTTTTATTACGCGAATGACAGCAGACATTAACCAGATTCAGGCACAGGTCAACATGGTGCTGCGTTTATTACTGCGTTCTCCCTTTATCGTGTTTGGAGCCATGATTATGGCATTTTTTGTAGATTTTAAAACTGCATTGATATTTGCAGTATCCATTCCGGGACTGTCAGTCATTGTTTACGGGATTATGCTGATTACCATTCCCCTTTATAAAAAAGTGCAGGGAATGCTCGATAAAGTAATGGGAAGCACAAGGGAAAATTTGAGCGGCACAAGAGTAATCAGAGCATTTAATAAGGAACAGGATGAGATTATCCACTATAATAGAGAAAATGAGCTGTTGAATAAATTTCAGATTTTTGCAGGAAGAATTTCTACACTGATGAATCCTGCGACATATATTATGGTAAATTTTGCGATAATCGCTATTCTCTGGGTCGGAGGACAAAGAGTAGAGAGCGGTTTTCTGTCACAGGGCGAAGTAGTCGCTCTGGTAAATTACATGTCACAGATTTTGATAGAATTAATAAAACTTGCGAGTCTGATTATTAATTTAACGAAAGCCTTTGCCAGTGCCAGACGTGTTAATGACATATTTGATATACATGAGGAAACGGATGAGGGAAAGCTCACGAGCGGTATTGACAATACTATAAAAGTTGAATTTGAAAATGTCTCTTTGAAATATGAAGGAGCAGGTGCAGCTTCTATTCAAAATGTTAATATTAAGGTAAAACCGGGAGAAACGATTGGAGTTATCGGTGGAACAGGTTCGGGAAAAACGACACTGGTTAATATGATTCCGGGATTTTATAATGCTACGGAAGGTGTTGTAAGAATAGATGGTTCAGATATTAAAGATTATAAGAAATCAGCATTGAGAAAAAAGATTGGCGTAGTTCCGCAAAAAGCGCTTTTATTTCAGGGAACTATTCGCAGTAATCTTTTATGGGGAAATCATGACGTTGCAGAAGATGATTTAATTGAAGCATTAAAAAATTCCCAAAGCTACGATTTTGTTATGGAAAAAGAGAAGGGATTGGATACTGAAGTGACACAATCGGGAAAGAATTTTTCCGGCGGACAAAAGCAGAGATTAACGATTGCCAGAGCTTTAGTAAGGAAACCGGAGATTCTTATATTAGATGACAGTTCATCTGCATTGGATTTTGCCACAGAGGCAAAACTCCGGGCGGCGATTAAAAAATTAAAAGACGTTACTACCTTTATTGTATCCCAAAGAACATCGTCCATTATGCATTCAGACCAGATTATTGTATTAGATGATGGTCAGGTCGTAGGATTGGGAACCCATGAAAGTCTGTTAGCAGACTGTGATGTTTATAAAGAGATATACGAATCACAGTTTAAGCAGCCGGCAAAGGAGGGAAGATAAATGAATCATATGATTTCACAAAAATCAGCCCTGAAAGAGCTGGCAAAAAAAATCAAAAAGTATTGGTATATAATGGCGGCTTCCGGGATACTTGCTTTGGTTTATGTAATATTGTCCCTCTATATTCCCAAGCTGATTGGTTATGGGACCGATGAAATTATCGCACAGGGTAAGGTGAATTTTGACGGATTAAAAAATGTTATTGGGCAAATTTTTATCTATACACTGATTTCGGCAGCAGCATGGTGGATTATGGGGCTTTGTAATAACCGGATTACATATCATGTAATTCGTGATATTAGACAGGAGATTTTTGCGAAAATTCAAAGTCTGCCGGTAAGCTACATTGATTCCCGTTCCAGCGGGGATATTGTAAACAATGTGATTACAGATGTTGACCAGCTGGCGGACGGACTACTGATGGGATTTTCAAATCTCTTTACAGGGGTTATCACCATATTGTTTACACTCATATTTATGATACAGATTAATTGGAAAATTGCTCTTGTTGTAATCTGCATTACGCCACTTTCCTTTTTTGTTGCCGGATTTATAGCAAAAAGGACTTATTATATGTTTCGGAGGCAGTCCGAAATCCGTGGAACGCAGACAGGAATTGTAGATGAAGTTTTAAGCGGTCTGAAGGTGGTGAAAGCTTTTGGACAGGAAGAAAGCATGCTGGCTGATTTTGACGATACCAACGATATTTTATATGAGGTAAACAAAAAGGCAACCTTTTTTTCTTCCATTACCAATCCGGGTACACGTTTTGTAAATAATATTGTGTATGCCGGCGTTGCTATCTGCGGCGGGCTTGAAGCTATTATGACCGGTGGAATTACTGTGGGCGGACTTATGGCAGTGTTAAGTTATGCCACCCAATACACAAAACCGTTTAACGAAATCTCCGGTGTAATTACAGAATTGCAGAATGCGATTGCATGCAGTGCCAGAGTATTTTCAGTGATTGCAGAAGAGCCGGTAATGGATGTGGAAGAAAATCAAAATACTGTTTTAACTGATGTTTCAGGCAAAGTAGATATTGATAAAGTAGATTTTTCTTACAATCCAAATAAAAAGCTGATTCAGGATTTAAATCTTCATATTAAACCGGGACAAAGAGTAGCGATTGTAGGTCCTACGGGCTGTGGAAAAACAACGATTATTAATCTTTTAATGCGGTTTTATGACGTTAATTCCGGAGAAATAAAAGTAGACAACAGAAATATACAGGATGTGACACGCCGGAGTCTTCGTGATTCTTATGGAATGGTACTTCAGGAAACATGGCTTCAAAATGCAACAGTAGCAGAAAATATTGCCATGGCAAATCCGGACGCCACACGGGAAGAAATTATTAAGGCGGCAAAACAAAGTCACGCACATGGATTTATTAAGCGCCTTCCGGAAAAGTACGATACAATCATAGGAGAAGAAGGGGGAAATCTCTCCCAAGGTCAGAAACAGCTGCTATGTATTGCACGAGTGATGTTAAATCTACCACCAATGCTTATATTAGATGAGGCAACCTCTTCTATAGATACCCGGACGGAAATGAAGATACAACGCGCCTTTAATAAAATGATGCAAGACCGTACCACCTTTATTGTAGCCCACAGATTATCTACAATTAAGGAAGCGGATATAATTCTTGTAATGAATGCAGGAAAAATCATCGAGCAGGGAAATCACGAAGAGTTGTTGGAAAAGAAAGGATTTTATTATAATTTGTATAACAGTCAGTATCAATAGATTGTATGAAAAAAGCAGGTTCTTCAGATGTCATAAGAAGAGCCTGCTTTTTTTCATGTCTTTTTACCCGGCTTTTAATTCTTTTAACCGCCGGAGTAAAAAGTACAAAAATACTCCTATAAGGACAATTCCACTGATTCCAGAAGAAATAAAGCTGAATAATCTCCCCTGAATTGCTGCAAAACTTAATATGTATTTTACAAGCCAGCCGGCTGATATACTGCATGCCACCCATATCACGGGAAAAATAATATTGTCCATACAGTCAAAAGAAAAATTAATATCTTTTTTAATATATCGTCCATGTAAAAGTGTAGTTATCAAATCGCTTCCAAGTAATCCCCATAAATAACCGACAATACCTACTTTAGGAACGAGAAACCAAAGGCAGCCCAGCCGTATTAATGTTCCTATAACATTGTGAACAAAAGCGGCATTGGTGTGACCCAGCCCGTGCAGGATAGAACCCATTGTGATAGATAAATACATAAAAGGGCAAAGCCATGCCAGTATTTTTATATAATCGCCTGCCTGAGAATGACCGAAAACCGTTCCCCCGATAAAGTCTCCGAAATATAAAAAAAATCCAATAAAAAATATTCCCATAATTGTAGAAAACCAAATAGATATTTCTGTAGTTTTTCTAATCTGTAATCTGTTGCCGGATGTGTTTGCGCCGGCAATGGCAGGTAATATCATAGTTGAAACAGAACTGTTTATGGCTGATGGAAAAGAAATGACCGGAAGCGCCATTCCCGTTAAAATACCATACAGACTGAGTGCGGTGTCGGAGGATAATCCGCTTTTTACTAATACAATGGGTACCAAAATGGCTTCAAAACATTGTAAAAAAGTAATCATGATTTTGTTGATTGTTAATATGTAAGATACGGAAAAAAGCTTTTTCATGGAGGAAAAAAGCTGATTTACTTTTATGGAATATCCTTTTTCTCCGCTGAGGGCTATAATGCAGAAAAGCGCACCAAAGCATTCAGAGATAATCATGGAGTAAACAGCCAGCATAGGCGTTGCTTCAATGTGATTTCCCGCGCAGACAATTCCAAAAATAAATATTGCCGCAACTTTTACAATCTGTTCCAGAATGGACGAAACTGCCGGGACAAACGTTCTTTTCATTCCAAGATAAAATCCTGCAATGCATGCATGGAAAGAAGCCAATGGAATGGTGACAGAGGCATATTTTAACAGCTCATAACATTCGGCGTTTTTAATGATATATACAGAAATCGGCTGGGCATAAAAATAAAGAACGAGCATGGTGATGGCTGAAAGTCCCAAAGACATCACCAGACTGCTGATTAAAAGCATAAACCGGTTTGCTTTACTTTTACTTTCCGCAACAAACCTTGATACTGCAATCTGGATTCCTCCGCAGCTTACAGCAATGCAGAATCCAAGTACGGGAAAAATCAGTTGAAAAATTCCCATACCCTTTGCACCTATTAGGTTTGATAAGAATATTCTATATAAGAAGCCGAGAACTCTACTTGTCAAAGTGGCAATTGTAAGCACAATTGTACCTTTGATAATTTGTTTTTTTACAGACATATGATTACAAAAATACTTGTTTATTACAATCTATTCTAAATCATAGAAAAAATACTAGAAACATAATAAAAAAGGAGCAAACCATGATATATTTGGATAATGCCGCCACAACAAAAATGTGTGATGAGGCAGTACAGGCAATGGAACCGTATTTAAATGAAATGTACGGCAATCCTTCAGGAATATATAATTTGTCAAAGATGGCAAAAGAGATAGTAGACAGCGCAAGAGAAAATATTGCGGATGCAATTCATACAAAACCGGAAAATATTTTTTTTACTTCAGGAGGCACAGAATCAGATAACTGGGTTTTAGAAAATGCACATAATTTTGGAAACCATATTATAACATCATCTATAGAGCATCATGCCATTTTAAATAAATGTGCAAGTATGGAAAAAGAAGGAATGGATATTTCATATATTGGAACTGACCGGGAAGGAGTCGTTAATCCATACGAAATAGCAGACCGGATAAGAAATGATACGGCGTTAATTTCCATTATGTTTGCCAATAATGAGATTGGAACCATACAGCCAATTAAAGAAATTGGAGAAATTGCAAAAGAGTATCATATTATGTTTCATACGGATGCGGTGCAGGCATTTTGTCATGTACCGATTGATGTTGAAAATCTTGGAATTGATATGTTGAGTGCAAGCAGCCACAAATTCCATGGACCAAAAGGCATAGGCTTTCTGTATGTGCGGGAACCCGAAAAAATGCTGCCTCTCATTTATGGAGGCGGACAGGAAAGGGGAAAAAGAGCAGGTACGGAAAATGTCATAGGAATTGCAGGAATGAGTGCGGCTGTTGTGGAAGCAATGAAAAATCTGGACAAAAGAATGAAAAAAGAGACGGAATTAAGAAATTATTTAATTAACAGGGTTTTAAGGGAAATCCCGTATGTCAGACTAAATGGTCACGCTTCAAAACGATTACCCGGAAATGCCAACTTTACCATTGCAGGTATTGACGGAACCTCTCTGGTCGTATTAATGGACAATGACGGAATATGCGTCTCTTCAGGGTCTGCATGTTCCGCCGGTGATGATTCCGCTTCCCATGTAATCACAGCGATTGGCGTGCCGGAGCAATACGCATATGGTACAATCCGAATTACACTGTGTGCTGATAATACAAAAGAAGAAATAGATTATACCATTCATTGTTTGAAAGAAAATGTAAGAAAAATGCGTTCTATGTAGAGGAAAGGTACCCTTAACAGGATTATCTTTACAAAAAGAAACAACTGCCGGATTTTCAAATGTTTATTGAAATTGGGCAGTTGTTTCTTTTTTATTTTTATAGGTAATTGTTATTCCTTTGTATAGACCTTCAGATTGAATTTTTCAATCAGTTCCATGACTGTGTTAAACCCATATCCGATGAAGCCTGCCTGATGGGCGTCAGAGCCTACAGTTACATATTTTCCTCCCAGTTCTGTATATCTTTGAAGAATATCTGTGTGAGGGTTTGGAAAAGAAAATCCTTTTGCCAGATTTCCTGTATTTATCTCCAGTTTAATATCTTTGGAAATGATGAAGCGTAATATTTCATCAATGACATCACTGTAATCGGATGGAGAGTAGTTACTGTCCTTGTTTGGATTGTACTTTATCAGATAGTCCATATGTCCTAAAGTATCAATTTGATGAAACATTTTTAGTCCTTCCAATAAAGTATTAAAATAAAGTTCAAAAACTTCTCTATCCTTTTTATCTTTCCAAAATTGTGAATAATAAGGGTCCATATTGTTTACAATATGACAGGAACCAATTACAAAATCGAACGCATTAGAAGCAATCAGGTTCTGGCATTGGGTTTTGGTGTCTTTCATAAGACCGAGTTCAATGCCTTTTATAATATGAATCTGATTTGCATATTTTTCTCTTGCATGATTGATGGCAGAAGAATATTCCTTTTCATTGATATAAGGATGCTCTTCAGGATCAGGCCAGTTAAAATCCTGATGGTCTGTAATTGCAATTTGCTGCATTCCAAGAGTAATGGCGCGGGTTATAATATTGTCTATTTTTTCATCAGAGTCAAAAGAAAACTCACTATGAACATGATAATCTGAAAGCATAATCTTCTCCAATCTATTTATTTGCATGGGAATACAGTTTAGCTAATAGCCACAGTTTGACCAACAGCTTAAATGACACAATTTAAATATAACAAATTGCCTGCAAGCCGTCAATTTGCTATATTTCAGCCGTAATGTGTGGCTATACTACTACAAATTGACAAAAATTTAACAAAAATCCAAGAAAAACCATAAAAATACCTTGATATTTATAAATTATTTATGTAAAATAAGCAATAGGTTAATGTTAATTAACAAAATTTATTCTTTATATTATTAGGAGGAAAAATCAAATGGCAGTTAAAGTTGCAATTAATGGATTTGGACGTATTGGACGTCTTGCTTTCAGACAGATGTTTGGTGCTGAAGGTTACGAAGTAGTAGCTATCAATGACTTAACAAGTCCTAAAATGTTAGCTCATTTATTAAAGTATGATTCATCACAGGGTAAATATGAAAAAGCTGATACAGTTTCAGCTACAGAAGATTCTATCATCGTGGATGGAAAAGAAATTAAAATTTATGCAGAAGCAGATGCTTCCAAGTGCCCTTGGGGAGAACTTAACGTAGACGTTGTTTTAGAGTGTACAGGTTTCTATACATCCAAAGCAAAAGCACAGGCACATATTGATGCCGGTGCAAGAAAGGTTGTTATTTCAGCTCCTGCTGGAAATGATCTTCCTACAATCGTTTACAATACAAACCATGAGACATTAAAAGCAGATGACACAATTATTTCAGCTGCTTCATGTACAACAAACTGTCTGGCACCTATGGCTGATGCTCTTAACAAGTATGCAGAAATCCAGTCAGGTATCATGGTAACAATTCATGCTTACACAGGTGATCAGATGACTCTTGACGGACCACAGAGAAAAGGTGATTTAAGAAGATCAAGAGCTGCAGCAGTTAATATCGTACCGAACTCAACAGGTGCTGCAAAGGCTATCGGATTAGTTATTCCGGAATTAAACGGTAAGTTAATTGGTTCTGCACAAAGAGTTCCTACACCAACAGGTTCAACTACTATTTTAACAGCAGTTGTTAAGGGAAAAGATGTTACGGTTGAAGGAATCAACGCAGCTATGAAAGCAGCAGCAAACGAATCTTATGGATACAATGAAGATGAAATCGTATCATCAGATATTGTTGGTATGAGATATGGTTCTTTATTTGATGCTACACAGACAATGGTTGCTAAAGTTGATGATGACACATATGAAGTACAGGTTGTTTCATGGTATGATAATGAAAACTCATACACAAGCCAGATGGTTAGAACCATTAAGTATTTCTCAGAATTGGCATAAAACAATTATAAAAATTAGATCCAAAGGGGTCCGGCTTTGATGGGCCGGACTCTTTTCATATGAAAGGAGCAAAATATGCTAAATAAAAAATCAGTTGATGACATCAACGTAAAAGGATTAAAGGTTTTAGTTCGTTGTGACTTTAATGTGCCTTTAAAGGATGGAGTTATTACAGATGAAAACCGTCTTGTAGCAGCTCTTCCGACAATTAAAAAATTAATTAATGATGGTGGAAAAGTGATTCTTTGCTCCCATCTTGGAAAACCGAAGGGAGAGCCAAAACCGGAATTATCACTTGCACCGGTTGCAGTAAGGCTTTCTGAATTATTAGGTCAGGAAGTTAAGTTTGCAGCTGACGATAATGTAGTTGGCGAGAATGCAAAGGCAGCAGTAGACGCTATGAATGATGGAGATGTTGTACTTCTGCAGAATACCCGTTACAGAGCAGAAGAGACAAAGAACGGTGAGGCATTCTCAAAAGAACTGGCTTCTCTTTGCGATGTATTTGTAAATGATGCTTTTGGTACAGCACACAGAGCCCACTGCTCTAATGTTGGCGTAACGGAATACGTTGATACAGCAGTTGTCGGCTATTTAATGCAGAAAGAAATAGATTTCCTTGGAAATGCAGTAAACAACCCGGTGAGACCTTTTGTAGCTATTCTTGGCGGCGCAAAGGTTGCGGACAAGTTAAATGTTATCAATAACTTACTTGAAAAATGTGATACTTTAATTATTGGCGGCGGTATGGCATATACCTTTGTTAAAGCACAGGGTGGAAAAGTTGGTGATTCTTTAGTAGATGATACAAAACTTGATTACTGTTTAGATATGATGAAAAAGGCCGAACAGCTTGGAAAGAAATTATTGCTGCCGGTTGATACAGTCGCAGCAGCAGGTTTTCCGGATCCTATCGATGCAGAGATAGAAACGGAAGTCGTTGCAACAGATGCCATTCCGGAAGGAAAAGAAGGTCTTGACATTGGACCAAAAACAAGAGAAGTTTTTGCGGAAGCTGTTAAGAATGCAAAGACAGTTGTATGGAACGGACCTATGGGTGTTTCAGAAAATCCATGTCTTGCAGCAGGTACGATTGCGGTTGCAGAAGCATTAGCTGAAACAGACGCTACAACAATTATCGGCGGTGGTGATTCAGCAGCAGCAGTAAATAACCTTGGATTTGGTGATAAAATGACTCATATTTCAACAGGCGGAGGAGCTTCTCTTGAATTTCTTGAGGGCAAAGACCTGCCGGGTGTTGTAGCAGCAAACGATAAATAATGTGATTGAGTTGGATATAACATGTAGCAGAAAAATGCGGTTGTGCCTGCACAGTTAAGCATCTTATCTGCTATATGTATATCCATCAGATGTTTAATTTATGAAACAGGAGAATAAATATGAGAAAGAAAATTATCGCAGGCAACTGGAAAATGAACAAAACTCCAAGTGAGGCAGTTGCACTGATTAACGAATTAAAGCCTTTAGTAGCAAATGATGAAGTTGACGTAGTATTCTGCGTACCTGCAGTTGATTTAGTTCCTGCAATAGAAGCAGCTAAAGGCACGAATATTAACATTGGCGCCGAAAACATGTATTTTGAAGAGAGCGGTGCTTATACAGGTGAGATTGCGCCGAACATGCTTACAGACATTGGCGTAAAATATGTTATTATCGGACATTCTGAAAGAAGAGAATATTTTGCTGAAACAGATGAGACAGTAAACAAAAAAGTATTAAAGGCTTTCGAACATGGTATTACGCCAATTATTTGCTGCGGAGAGACTCTGGAGCAGAGAGAGCAGGGAATTACCATTGATTTTATTCGTCAGCAAATTAAGATTGCATTTTTGAATGTGACAGCAGAGCAGGCAGAAAAAGCAGTAATTGCCTATGAGCCAATCTGGGCAATTGGAACAGGAAAGACTGCTACATCTGATCAGGCTGAAGAAGTATGTGCAGCAATCAGAGAGTGTATCGGAGAAATCTATGATGACACTACAGCTGCTGCAATCAGAATCCAGTACGGCGGTTCCATGAACGCTGGAAATGCAGCAGAATTACTTGCAAAACCGGATATTGACGGCGGTCTGGTCGGCGGTGCCAGCTTAAAACCTGACTTTGGTCAGATTGTTAATTATAATAAATAATAATATATGCAGGACACTGTTTAGGCAGTGTTCTGCATTACTGGTATAGGAGAAAAAATGAAAAAAAGAAAATATATGAGGATATTTTTTTCGGCTCTGGTTTTTGCATTTATGTGCAGTGTATTCACTATTCCTGCGCAGGCAAAAAAGAATGTGACGGTAACACCATCCAGCCTGAATAAAAAAGCAAAAGTACATCACACAGTATATGATAAATCTGTAGCACACAGCATGGCGTTAAATGAAATTACAGAAAGTATGAGAAAAGCAGGCGGAGGGAAATTAACTTTGAAAAAAGGCGTATATAATTTTCAATATTCTGTCTGTATACCAAGTAATGTTACGGTAGTATTTAAAAATGGTGTGGTAATCAATAATATATATAATACGAAGGCACATATTGCCCCTACCACGGCACTGTGGCAGTTAGTTCCTAAAAATGCCACATATAAGCCAAAATGTATAGGAAAATATAATGGAACAAAAAATGCAAAATTTATTGCAAAAGGAAAAGTTATTTTTAACATGAAGAATGTTAGCGGATTGGCAATTATTGCTGTACACTGCCAAAAGATTGAAATATCCGGAATAACGTTTAAAGGCATGAATAAAAACCATTATATTGAGGTAAATGGTGCAAAGAATGTCAAAATTAAAAACTGCAAATTTGAAAAAGCAAAAGCGGGAACATTAAAAAAATATTATGTGAAAGAAGCAATTAACATAGATTTAGCAGATCCTCTCACAGGCGGAATTGGAAGTACATGGGCAAAGCAGGATAAAACACCATGTAAGAATATTACAGTGGAGGGCTGTACTTTTTCCGGTATGAGCAGAGGAGTTGGAACACATAATTATTCCCAAACGAAAAAAGGAAAAAATATATACCATACAGGCATTACAATAAAGAAAAATACATTTAAAAATCTTTATGATTGTGGTGTATATTTAATGAATTGGAAGAATACTAAAATTATAAATAATAAATTTACGAATTGCGGTAAAGGAAACAACTTACCGTATACAAATACTGCACATGCTGTTTCCGGCAGTGGTGTACAGGGTATCCACATTACCGACAATACTTTCACGAAAATAAAGAAAAATCCTATTAATTTTAATGGACAGGAGAATGTCGGCAACGCCAGTGGAAAATACAAAAGAATTTATGTATACATTACAAACGAAGAAGCAAAAGAAATGCTGCGTAACAAATCTGAAAAGTGTGGTAATGATTCTGCTTTTCCGGGATATGATGTGTTGTACTTTAAAGGGGACGGGCACAGAATACCTGCCAATGCTGTAGGAATTAATTTCGAAAAGCAGGAAGTAAATTTTAACATGAAAAAAGGAGAATAATAATGGCAAAAAAACCAGTAGTATTAATGGTCTTAGACGGTTATGGATTAAATGAAAGGACAGAGGGAAATGCGATTGCCATGGCAGATACTCCTGTTATGGATAAATTAATGGCAGAATATCCTTTTGTCAAAGGTAATGCGTCCGGAATGGCTGTAGGACTTCCTGAAGGACAGATGGGTAATTCTGAAGTAGGTCATATGAATATTGGAGCCGGAAGAATTATCTATCAGGATCTTACAAGAATAACAAAAGATATTGAAGATGGAACTTTCTTTGAAAATAAAGTATTGCTTAAAGCAATGGATAATTGTAAAAAAAATAATTCAGACCTGCATTTATGGGGCTTGCTGTCTGATGGCGGTGTACACAGCCATAACACACATCTATATGGATTATTGGAGATGGCAAAGAGAAATGGTCTTGAAAATGTTTATGTTCATGCATTTTTAGATGGAAGAGATACACCTCCTGCATCCGGTAAAGATTATGTGAAAGAACTGGAAGCAAAGATGCAGGAAATCGGTGTAGGAAAAGTTGCATCATTATCGGGTCGTTACTATGCAATGGACCGTGACAACAACTGGGACCGTGTGAAGATGGCATATGATTCACTGGTTGCCGGAGAAGGTGTAAAAGCTACCGATGCAGTACAGGCAATGGAAGATTCTTATGCAAACGATAAGACTGATGAATTTGTGCTTCCGACAGTGATTACAGATGAAAATGGCAAACCACTATCTTTGGTAAAAAATGGAGATTCTGTTATTTTCTTTAATTTCCGTCCGGATAGGGCAAGAGAATTAACAAGAGCATTTTGTGATGACAAATTTACCGGATTTGACAGAGAGTTTTTAGATTTAACTTACGTTTGCTTCAAAGATTATGATGAAACAATTCCAAATAAATTAATTGCATTTGAAAAAGAAGAAATCAAAAATACTTTTGGAGAATTTTTGGCTTCACAGGGAAAGAAACAGTTACGTCTGGCAGAGACAGAAAAATATGCACATGTAACATTTTTCTTTAACGGCGGAGTGGAGGATCCGAATGTGGATGAATCCAGACTGCTGGTTAATTCGCCAAAGGATGTCGCAACTTATGATTTGAAACCGGAAATGAGCGCTCCGGAAGTTGGAATGGATTTGGTAGAGGCGATTAAATCAGACAAATATGATGTTATTATCATTAATTTTGCCAATCCGGATATGGTAGGGCATACCGGCGTTATTTCAGCCGCAGTAAAAGCAGTTGAGCGCATTGACGGTTTGGTTGGAGAAGCAGTGGAGGCTGTGAAAGAGGTGGACGGCGTATTATTTATCTGCGCTGACCATGGAAATGCGGAAAAGATGATTGATTATGAAACCGGCGCACCACATACGGCGCATACAACAAATCCGGTTCCATTCATTTTAGTGAATGCAGATCCATCATGGAAATTAAGAGAAGGTGGATGTCTGGCAGACATTGCACCGACGCTGATTGAGGTGATGGGATTAGAGCAGCCAAAAGAAATGACAGGTAAATCACTCATTATAAAACCATGAAAGGACTAGGGTGTAAATCCATTTTGGATTGCATCCTACAAATACAAACAAAATTGTATTTGCAGAATTTGGCACATATTATGACAAAAAAACGAAAACACATCAAGAAAAATTACAATAAATATCATTCGATATACCATAGAAGAAGACGTCTGAATGTGAAGAGGATTGTTCTCTGTGCAGTGCTGCTGGCAGCAGTTATTTCTGTGGCGACTACCGGTATTATTGTTCTGGTATCCAATAACAATAAGTCGGTGGAAGTAGTACAGAGTAATGTCAATTCGAAAGAGGGAGAGAGTTTCGAGGCAGAAACTAAAAAACAGAAAAGCATAAAACCGATAGAGGTTTCAATAGTGGCAGTGGGCGATAATCTGGTCAGTGATTCGGTTTTAGCCACAGCATTGAGAAACGGTGGTGGAAAGTATGACTTCAGCTCTGTGTTTGAAAAAATGAAGCCGGATTTTCAGGCTGCCGATATTGCCATTATTAATCAGGAGACCATGCTTGGCGGCAAAAAGTTTGAGTATCAGGGGTATCCGTTATTTAACACACCAAATTCTATGGGACAGGCTGTAATAGACGCAGGATTTGATATTGTGCAATGCGCATCAAATCATTCTATGGATACAAAAGTAGAAGGAATGCAGCATGCCATAAAATATTGGAAAAAACATAAGGATAAAATTATGATGGCAGGTCTCAATGAAAACGAGGAGGCCTATCATACCATTCCAATTTATGAATGCAAAGGAATTAAATTTGCCGTTTTAAATTATACCTACGGACTAAATGGTTTTAAAGTACCCGATGAATATTCCTATATAGTCAACTTAATGGATGATAAACACTGGGACAAAGTAAAGTCAGACATTGAAAAAGCAGAAGAAATCGCTGATTTTACCATAGTGCTGCCTCATTGGGGACAGGAATATGTTCAGCCTGAACCAACACAGGAACAGAAAAAATGGGCAGCCATGATGGTAGAGGCAGGAGCAGATTTGATTATTGGAACCCATCCGCATGTATGTGAAAGAATTAAGTGGCTGAAGGCAGAGAATGGAAATAAAGCCTTGTGTTATTATTCCCTTGGAAATTACACATCCGGTCAACAGCAGTGGGAGACATTGCTGGGCGGCATGGCAACCCTGACGGTCAGAAAAGATAGCAAAGGTACCAGAATTGTTAAAAAATCAGCCGGAGTTGTTCCTACAATTAATCATTATGTATGGGGATTGTCAGAAAATGTTGTAAGACAGCAGTATACATACAGATTAACGGATTATTCGGATGCCATGTTAAGAGGACATAGTATTCAGTGGTATGACCCGGTTACCTATCAGGATTATGTTGACTTGGCAGATAAGGTTTTTGGAAAATTCATTAAGAAATAGTTTGTAAAGATTATTGATAAGTTATTAATTCAGCAAAAAAATTTCAGGAATAAAATATAAGGGATAAAAACCTCTCATATGTACAAAATAAATAAAAAGTACATTGGGAGGTTTTTATGTATAGATATTTAAAAATAGTGAATATCAAAGGGAGAGAAGTATTGGATTCCAGAGGTAATCCTACAGTTGAGGCAGAAGTAACCGTAAAGGTGGATGGAAAAGCCGGAGAATTGTTTACCGGTAATGCGATTGTACCATCCGGTGCATCTACAGGACAGTTTGAGGCAGTAGAATTAAGAGATGAGGATGACAGATATGTAGGAAAAGGAGTCCGTCAGGCAGTAAAAAATATTGATGAGACAATTTTTCCTGCATTAGAAGGGGTTAATGCTTTGAATCAGGAAAAAGTAGACCATATTATGATGGAATTGGACAAAACAGATAATAAGGCAAAACTGGGGGCAAATGCAATTCTGGCTGTTTCCATGGCAAATATGAAGGCATGTGCAAAAGCATTAAAGTTACCTGACTATAAGTATATTGGAGGAATTTGTGCTAATAAAATGCCGATTCCTATGATGAATATTTTAAATGGCGGCGCCCATGCATCCAACAATATTGATGTGCAGGAGTTTATGATTCTGCCTGTTGGGGCTTGCTGTTTTAAGGAAGGTTTAAGGTGGTGCGCTGAAGTTTACGACAGTTTAAAGAAAATATTAAAGAAAAGCAAATTGTCCATAGCGGTAGGAGATGAAGGGGGATTTGCCCCTGATTTATCCGGCGAAGAGGAAGCATTGGATATGATTGTAGAGGCGATTGACAAGGCAGGATATAAACCGGGAGAAGATTTCAAAATATCATTGGATGTAGCAGCATCTGAATGGAAAGGCGACAAAACGGGAGAATACCTGATGCCAAAGAAAAATCAAAAGTATTCCACAGAGGATTTAATCAGCATGTGGAAAAATCTTGTAGAAAAATATCCGATATTTTCGATTGAAGACCCACTGGACGAAGAGGACTGGGAAGGTTGGAAAAAAATTACTTTTGAACTGGGCTCGCGCGTCAGACTGGTAGGAGACGACTTATTTGTGACGAATGTAAAGAGATTAACGCGGGGAATTGAGGAGCATAGTGCCAATGCCATATTGATTAAACCAAACCAGATAGGAAGTGTTTCAGAGACAATCAAAGCGGTACAGATGGCACAGAACGAAGGATTTATTGCTATCATGTCTCATCGTTCCGGAGAGAGCGAGGATACAACCATTGCCGATTTAGCAGTGGCGCTGAATACCGGTTATATCAAAACCGGAGCGCCATGCAGAGGCGAGCGGACTGCAAAATATAATCAATTGTTACGAATTGAGGAAATGTTGTAGATTATAATATTGATTTCAAAAAAAGATGTCCCAAAAGTTTAATTTTTGCGGACATCTTTTTTTGATTTTGCAAATCTTTAGGTACAGAAAGGCATAAAAAGCAGAAAATATTACAAAGCACATGCTAACAGTGACGATTTCCTGAACCTTTACATATACATTTCTCTATTCCAACAAAAAATATATGTAATGCATCGTCAACTATCGCACATTTTTAATATTTATACATATATATTTCTTTACTTTAGTAAAAAGATATATGTAATTACTTGCCATGCACCACGCATTTTTGATATTTTTACATATATGTTTCCCGCTTCATAAAAATAATATATGTAATCCATCGTCATGTACCACGCATTTATAATATATATACATATATATTTTTCACTTTGACAAAAAATATATGTAACGCACTGCTATAAAAGTGTTCCCCCGATATTTTGATAGCAAAGTGTATTTATATTTTTTCTTGTAATGTGATATTTTTCTTTTCTCAATTGTTATTATATTAGAAAGATCTTTCGACAGTAACCAGGAGGCACAAAAGTGGAGTCAGAAAAATACATCGAAGCAGTAGAACGGTATGCCGGTTCAGTTTATCGTATTGCTGTCAGCTATTGTAAAAATCAATGTGATGCAGAAGATGTAGTGCAAAATACTTTTTTAAAACTGCTGCAATATAATGGAAAATTTAATGACGAGGAACATGTCAGAAAATGGCTGTTTCGTGTGGCAATCAATGAAGCAAAAAATATGTGCACATCTTTCTGGAAAAAACGAGTGATTCCATTAGAGGAATCCGCGAAGGTTTCAGAGATACAATTTGAAACCAGTGATCAGGAAAATTTGTATGATGCTGTGATGAGTCTGGGAGAAAAATATAGAATTGTAGTCCACTTATACTATTATGAGGGATATTCTATCAAAGAAATTTCAGAGATTATGAAAATCAAAGAAACAACTATTCAGACCAGACTGATGAGAGCAAGGGCAGAGCTTAAAAATAAGTTAAAGGAGGATCTGGCGGATGAAAAATAATTTATATAAAGAGACGTTTGAACAAATAAAATTATCAGAAGAATGTTTGAGAAAGGTGAAGAATATGGAATTTAATGAAAAAAAGGAAAAGAAGTTTCGCGTGAGATTTGCTGCGGTGGCAGTAGTAGTTCTGGGTATATTTGCATGTGGCAATATTATCACTTATGCAGCTACAGGAAATAATCTGGTAAAACAGATCTCCGTGAGTATTGACGGAGAAAAAAAGACAGAGGAACTTATCACAAATCCGGATGGTTCTTATGAATATGATTATACGGGTAAAGATGGTGCAGAATATGAATTTCGAGTAGAACCCGGAAAAACAGAGGAAGAGTTTGACTTTGATTATAATATTAATACAAAAAAAGATGAAGTAGAGATGATAATCAAGGAAAAAGAGACAGAAGTGGAAAAACAAATTAAGGAAAAACCAACAGAGAAGCATGATTTTCAACCGGAAGAGACAGAAAAAGATAAGTAAAAAACGAACAGAGAATGATGATAATCTATAACGCTGACTTGTAAAAGTAAATTCCGTGTGAAAGATTAAATTCCACTTACGTTAAAAAAACAGTTGAAATTTCTAAATT